>CAJWRJ010000003.1 GCA_913046215.1 uncultured Legionellales bacterium
GATGGTGAATGGCTGATTGTGCAGGAAAATTGAAAAATATTTCGATATTTTTTATATTTGTTGAACTAAAATATGTAACAAATTGATATGACAACAGATAACGAAAAAAATAATGAAGTAAAAAATGAGTTGATGGAAACTCCGGGTGATATATTAAGTAAAAAAAGAGAAGAAGTCGGACTTTCCATAGATGATGTTGCTGAAAAACTAAATCTGCAACCATTACAAATAAGATCATTAGAAAAAAATGATTATGATAGCTTCAATGTTGAAACCTATCTAAAAGGTTACTTGCGTTCTTATGCTAAATTTATTGGTGTGGATGGCGACAAGGTTGTAAATTTATATAAGCAGCAAAATACAGAAAAAATAATCGAAATAATACCTGATGTAAAACCCAAATCCCAAAGAAGCAGCCCAAATAGTTCAACTAAACTATTTTCATATGTTATTGGTTTGGTTGTTGTTCTTGCGCTTATCGTCTGGTATCAAAAAGAACAAATAAGCGAACCTTATATTACTGGTAAAGAGATTAGCAATATAAAAATGAAGAAAATAAATAAAAATAATGTAGATACATCTTATGAAATAATAACTCATAGTAATTACTGGCAATGGCCAATTGATAAAAGTGTGGAAAATTATGTTGATTCGATTGAGAAAAATAATCAACCCAGCCAAGCTGAACTCAATGAAGATGAAAATGTTAATAGTCTGGAACAAAATAGTGTAGCAGAAGAAGTTGAGAATGAAGCCTCATATAATATTCAAGAAGGTACTGATACAATAGTTATGAATCTAACAGGAGATTGCTGGACTGAAATAGAAGATAGAGATGGTAATAAGGTATTTTATGACTTGGCTCGCGAAGGAAGGAGTTATGTTATAAATGGTAAATCTCCGATGAGTGTGTTTTTAGGTGCGGCGGATGAAGTCTCTATACTATTTAATGGAAGCACTGTTGACATAAAACCATATATAAAGTTTGGACTGGCTCGTTTTACACTTCCAGAATAATAAGATTTAATTAAAATTTCTTTTTTATGATATTGATGTAGAAATTGATTGGTGAGGTTCATGACTAAAATACAAGCAATTCGAGGTATGCATGATATTTTGATGCATGAAACACCTAACTGGCAATACATTGAACAATCTATTCAAAATGTACTAGACCAATATAATTACAAAGAAATACGGCTTCCAATTATTGAAAAAACTGAACTCTTCAAACATGCAATTGGCGATAATACTGATATTGTTTCTAAGGAAATGTATAGTTTTGAAGATAAAAATAATTCAAGTATAACTTTGAGACCAGAAGGGACTGCAAGCTGTGTTCGTGCAGGAATTGAGCATGGTCTGTTCCATAATAAACTACAAAGACTCTGGTATATGGGTCCGATGTTCAGATACGAAAAACCGCAAAAAGGACGGCAGCGACAGTTTCATCAATTAGGTGTTGAAGCTTTCGGGTTTAAAGGGCCAGATATCGATGCAGAACAAATAATGATATGTAGTAGAATATGGAAAACTTTAAATATTAAAAATATTAAACTTGAAATTAATTCTCTAGGTTCATCTGAATCACGTTTAAAGTACAGAAAAATTTTAGTTGATTACTTTCTTTCAAAAAAGAATGATCTTGACGAAGATAGCTTAATTAGACTTGAAAAAAATCCATTACGTATTTTAGATAGTAAGAATAAAGACATGCAGTCTTTAATAAAAAATGCACCTCCCATTAATGAATACTTAGACTCTCAATCTACTGAACATTTTTCCAAATTAAAAGAAATACTAGATCATGCGAAAATACAATATGACGTAAATTCAAAGCTCGTGAGAGGATTAGATTACTACGAAAAAACAGTCTATGAATGGAAGACACAAGAATTAGGTGCTCAAGATACACTCTGTGCCGGAGGACGATATGACAACTTAGTTGAAACTCATGGAGCTAAGAGTACGCCCGCTATTGGGTTTGCAATAGGTTTGGAACGTCTTGTTGAATTATCATGCTTCGAAAAGATTTCGGATCAAACAACAGCACATGTATATCTATTATTATCTGGGAATAACACTAAAAAGCATGGGTTATTATTGGCAGAGGAGATTCGTGATAAATTACCTAATATAAAAATAGAAACTAATTGTGGGGAAGGAAGTCTTAAAAGCCAATTTAAGCGTGCTGATAAGTCGGGGGCTCAAATAGCACTGATACTCGGTGAGGATGAGCTAGAGAAAAAACAATTAACTGTTAAATATTTAAGGAATGACAAACCTCAAATAACAATCAAATCGCAAGAAATTTCAGATTTTCTAGATAAATCGTTACTTATTGAATAAATTCAATAAAATAGCAATACTTTGTTCATGAATTAATAAAAGCCGCGCTATAATATGTGCCCCTAAAAAAATAGAACTATCAGTGGAAATAATGGAGATATAAATTGGACGTATACAAAACTGAAGAAGAACAAGTAGAAGCCATAAAAAAATGGTGGAATGAAAATGGTAAATCAATAATTGTCGGCATTGTTGTTGGGATAACGGCCATATTTGGCTGGCGCGGTTATGAAGCTCGTACAGCAACAGAAGCAAAGGCTGCCTCTATCTTATATGAACAATTAATACTGGCATCACGAAAAGGTGATAAGGAAAATATGCGAGAAATATCTGATGATATTATCAGAGACTTTGGTTCTAGCACCTATGCAATATTTTCAAAATTGATGCTGGCAAAATTAGAAAGTGAATCTAGTAACTTTGAGAGTGCAGAAGAACACCTTAAATCTATTCTAAACGATAGCACACGTGATGAATTTAAACATATTGCTAGACTAAGACTTGTTAGGGTGCTGATGGCAAATAATAAATTGGAAGATGCAATTAAACTTGTAACAAGTGTTAATACTGGTCAATTTTTTACTCACTACGAAGAATTACGTGGAGATATTTTAGTCAAACAAGGAAATAAAAAAGAAGCTGCACAAGCATATCAAAATGCACTCAGTAATACTTTAAATTCAGAAGAGAGCGAATCAATGTTGCAAATGAAACTTGATGATTTAGGAAGAATTTAATTTGTTTGTAAAATTTCGCATTCAATTTGTACTTTTATCCTATTTGATTCTTTCTGGTTGCGGTGCTAAGCAAGCAGTATCCGAATATATTGGCGGTGAAGATAATACGGAACCGCCTTCGCCACTAATTTCATTTTTTGAAACAGCTTTTTTGAGTGAAATTTGGTCGGAGAGCATTGGAAAGGGATCGGAAGATCAATCTACAAAAATAACACCCACTATTTTAGATGAAAAAATATTTGTAGCTGATCCTGATGGAACGATTGTAGCCCTTGCTAAGGATACTGGTAAATATATATGGCGTAATAAAACAAAATTACCAATTACTGGTGGAACCGGTGTTGACGATACCTTAGTTTTAGTTGGAACAAGTGAGGGACAGATTATTGGGTTCTCAAAAGAAACTGGTGAAGAAAAATGGCGTTCAAAAGTTTCTAGTGAAGTACTCTCATCTCCAAGGGAATCTGACGGTGTAGTTGTAGCGAGAACAATTGATGGTAAAACATTTGGACTAGATGCGTTAACAGGCGGACGACTTTGGATATATGATCGAAGTGTTCCAACCTTGTCGCTTCGAGGAACAAGTACTCCTGAAATTGCAAATGGATTAGTAATAATTGGGCTCGATGGAGGACGTGTAGCTGTTATTGAGCTAAAAAGTGGAAAATTAATATGGGAAATTAAGGTGGCAGCTTCCAGAGGAAAAAATGAAATTGAAAGAATGGTTGATATTGACGCACAACCACTGTTAATAGAAAAAACTATATATGTATCAACTTATCAATCAAACGTGACTGCAATTGCATTAGAAACAGGACAAATACTATGGCAAAGAGATATTTCCTCTCATTCTGGAATAAGTGCTGATGATGTTAATCTCTATATTAGTGACGAAGATGATACTATTTGGGCTTTAGATAGATTTACCGGTTCTACAAAATGGAAACATGAGAGTCTTAAATACCGTCAAATCACTGGACCTGCAAATCTAGGAGATAAAGTTATCGTAGGTGATTTTGAAAGCTATCTTCATTGGCTTGATAAAGAAACAGGTGAAATAACAGCAAGGATTGAAATGGGTGATGAACCAATTCTTTCCCAACCTAAAAGTTCGGGTAATATGTTGTTTGTTCATTCAAGCTCGGGTGAATTAGCAGCATACACTTATCAAAATACTGAAAAGAAATTTCGTGAAGGAGAAGTTTCAAAAAAAGAATCGGATAAAAGAACTGCATATGAAAGATCACGAAAGAAATTACAAGCTAAAGAGAGTGGAGAAGAAAAAAGTGATGAAAAATCTGTTGAATCTGAGGATGAGAGTTCTTTTTTTGAAAGATTCATAAATATATTTAGTGATGATAGTGAAGAAGAGGTAGAATAAATAGCTATACATTCGCTAAGTTATTTATAAATAAGAATTTAAATACAAAGTAAGTTATGAAACAAATCGTGGCCATCGTAGGTCGTCCTAATGTTGGAAAATCAACTCTTTTCAATAATTTAACATCAACCCGCAATGCATTAGTAGCAGACAGGCCGGGTATGACTCGTGATCGTCAGTATGGAGTTGCTCATCATAATTCAAACTCATTTTTAGTTATCGATACTGGTGGAATCGGTGAAAAAAATGATGAAGATAAAGAGATACTAAAGCTAATTACTAAGCAAACAATGGTTGCTGCTAGTGAAGCATCCCTTTTAGTATGGATGGTTGATGGTCGCACTGGTTTAACTAATATAGATGAAATTCTAGCTAGTGAACTACGCAAATTGAATAAACCAATATTTCTAGTTATCAATAAACTTGAAGGCGACTTATCTAGCTCGGTTATAAATGATTTTTATAAATTAGGATTAGAATCTATATGGCCTATATCCTCAAAAAGAGGTGATGGAATTGATAGCTTACTTGATGCGATAACTAAAAAATTGCCACCTCCTATTGAGGATAAATTAGAAGAAAAAGAAAATACTAGAGTTTCAATCTTAGGAAAACCAAATGTTGGTAAGTCAACATTAATTAACAAAATTATAGGTGAAGATAGACTATTAACTTTTAATGAGCCGGGCACAACCAGAGATAGTATAGAAGTAAAAATTACAAGAAATGGAAAGAATTTTGTTTTAATCGATACCGCCGGAATACGTAGAAAAAACAAAGTTAATGATACCGTCGAAAAGTTTAGTGTTCTAAAATCACTAGAAGCAATAGAATCAGCAAATATTGTTATTTTAGTTATTGATGGAAAAGAAGGAGTGACCGAACAAGATAGTAGGTTGCTTGGAATGATTCAAGATAGCGGAAAATCTGTAATTATTGCGGTCAACAAATGGGATAGCATTGAAAAAGAAGAGGCAGATAGAGTTAAATCAGAGCTTAATCGTAAATTTAGTTTTATCGATTATGCAGAATATCACTATATATCTGCTTTAAATGGGATTGGTATAAATAATTTATTTAAAAAAATAAATGCTATAAAAAAATCTACTGATATAAATTTTACTACTTCACATTTAACCAAAATGATGGAGGAGGCAGTATTAAAACACCCTCCAAAAATTATTAATGGAAGGCGTATTAAATTACGATATATGCATCTTGGAACTACAGACCCAATACGTCTTATTATTCATGGAAACCAAACTAAAAGTATTCCTAGCAGCTATAAAAAATATCTATCAAAGGCACTAGGAAAGAGTTTAAATCTATTAGCTACACCTGTTTTGATAGAATTTAAAAATAGTGATAATCCATTTAAAGGTAAGAAAAATATTTTATCTAAAAGACAAATTAATAAACGCAGAAGATTGATTAAATACAATAAAAAATAAAATAATTTATATCTTTAAATTACTATATAAACTTTGCAGTGTATTAAATATATTTGCGGCATTTTCTTCGACTTCAACCTCTCCATCCTCTTTTAATAAAAAGACTTCAGTTTTGTCGCCTACACTTTTTAAACTTAATTGATATAGTAATTTTTCATTTTCATCGTCGCCCCAAAACTTTAGTCTAGAAAATAAACTTTTTTCTTCATCTTCGGAAACTTCTTTCATATAAAGAAATGAATGTGTTCCTTCTGTTTCATTTCCAGCTTCATAAAAATAACCTGCCTGTTCAATTACTTCTCTGCTATTAGACCATACTAGATCTATACCTGCGGCAATCTCTAAATATTTTATGCCTTCTTTGGTGCTACGAATTTGTACTTTTTTTCTGTCTACCTTATCAACTAAATCATTTGTTGAAATAGACTTGCTATCAAATTCTTTTGCCTTACGTTTTAATGTAACATCAAAATGTAAGCTTAATTTGTTTATAATATCTTTTTCTGATGATTCATCGGATTGTGTATCTAACCACTCGCCTTCAGAGAGCTCTTGTCTCTCGCTTGATAAGAATAATATTGTGCCTCCATCTTCGGCAGGTTCAGTGAGAACTTTGAATTTTTGTTTTATTTTATCAGTTTCTTTCCAATCAGTTTCAAGCACACCTAGTTCAGCATCATCCAAATAAAAGTTATAGCCATTACTGCTCCAAAAGTCTTTTAATTTTGGCCAAATGTCTCCAGAAGAACCAGCTAAAGCAATCCATTTTTCATCTTCAAAATTTCCTGATCCTAGAATCATTTCATTACTATTTTTCATTGATCGCTGTCTCTCAAACTCATTCAGCGACGTTGATTCAGCGTCACTTGGTATCTCAGAGGAATACTGCCCTTTTGTTACAGTGAGATCGGGTGGAATTTCTAATTCTGGGAGGTCCTTACTTTTTTTATAAGTAGTACGTTTATCAGGTAGAACATCATCAAAACTTGGCAAACTTTTACAGCCAATTAAAAATATAACAACTAAATTGAATAATAATAAATTTTTTATATCTTTCATCATAATATTATACGATATTTGCCTGTTTCATTGCTTGAAGTAATTTAGATTCCGACTCCTTAGCCAACCAAGTCATTGGTAATCTTATCCCTGATTGTATCAAACCCATTTTATGTAATACCCATTTTACTGGTATTGGATTTGATTCAACAAATAGTTCTTTATGAAGCCCTGCAATACTTTCATCAATATCATTTGCTTCATCAATTTTTCCTTGTGATGCAAATGCACACATTTCGCTCATTTTCTTTGGGGCAACATTTGCAGTCACAGATATTACACCATCACCACCACTCAAAATAAAATCCTTTGTTGTTTCATCGTCCCCACTTAATAAAAGGAAACCCTTTGTTGCTCCCTCACGTATTTGCTTTACTCTTTTTAAATCAGCTGTTGCCTCTTTAACTCCAATGATATTGCTAATAGCTGACAACTCAATTACTGTTTCCGGCAACATATCACAAGCAGTTCTTCCAGGAACATTGTAAAGAATTTGCGGAATATCAACAGATTCTGCAATAATCTTATAATGCTCATACAACCCTTGCTGAGTTGGTTTATTATAGTATGGGGTAACTAATAAACAGGCATCCGCACCCACTTTTTTTGCGCATTTTGTCAACGAGATAGCTTCGATCGTCGAATTTGCTCCCGTTCCTGCAATTACTGGAACACGATTTTTAGTGATTTTAACCACTGCTTCGATCACGTCACAGTGTTCCTGTTCAGTTAAAGTCGCGGATTCACCCGTCGTACCTACAGCTACAATTCCTTTAGTGCCATTTTCAATATGGAATTCAATCAACCGCTCTAGGCCCTTGAAATCAAGCTCGGTATCAGGAGCTACTCCGGCCTGCATTGGCGTGACAATCGCTACTATACTTCCAGTAAACATTTTCAAATAATTATTATGTGTAATTAAAAAAAAGCATGCTATGGTACTCAATGTTGTTGGGTCATGACAAGAAGCTAATTATTGTGTGTCAAAATTACCAACAACTGTATATCCAACTATTATATCAAAAAGTTATAAGAAATAAGAACATAACATACAAATATTCTAAATAAGAAGATGCAAAATTATCTGATTGTTAACGCTTTTGCTGATAATACTAATGAAAATATACAAAAGTTTTCGAGATTAGCAAAATCGAGCAAATGTGAAGTTATTGACTGTCAATTGAAAGTCATGGGGCATTTCTTTTCCTCAATATTCTTATTTTCGGGATCTTGGGACGCAATTGCTAAAATTGAAGATAATTTAGATAAATTACAAAAAGAAGAAAATATATCCATTCAAAAGACAAGGACTGAGATCGATGAATTAAAAAGTGATTGCATTGCTTATGGAGTCGATATTATAGGACCTGATCAAACTAATATTGTATTTGATATTGTTGATTTTATGGTTGATAGTAATCTTATTATAAAGAACGTAGTATCAAATACATACAAGACTTCGAATACAGGCACCAAAATGTTTGAGTTACATATATCTGCGTATATACCACTAAGCTCATCAATTGCTACGATTCGAAGTGAATTTATAGAATTTTGCGATCAATTTAATCTTGATATTATTATGGAACCTTTGAAATAAAAATAATAAAAATTAACTATGCCTACAAAAAAAATTAAGTTAGGGGAAAAAGTACCAGATTTTAAAGCCCCATCAACTGGAAATAAAACAATAAAGTTATCATCATTAAAAGGTAAAAATATTGTAATATATTTTTATCCAAGAGATGCAACTCCTGGATGTACAATTGAAGGTCAAAATTTTCGCGATAATATTCGGAAATTTTCATCTCGTAATACGATCATATTGGGTGTATCAAGAGATAGTATAGCTTCGCATGAAAAATTTAAAAAAAATCAAAAATTTTCATTTGATTTATTATCCGATGAAGATGAAAAACTTTGTAAAATATTTGATGTAATTAAAGAAAAAAATATGTATGGAAAAATGGTTATGGGTATTGAAAGATCGACATTTTTAATTGATAAAAAAGGCATATTGCGATACGAATGGCGAAAAGTTAAGGTAAAAGAACATGTTGATGAAGTGTTAAGTAAACTAAAAACCCTATAAATAACCTATCTTTATTATAATACTTACAAAAATTTACATTTTATATATTTAAAAACGCTCTCTTTAAAATCTTTTATTTCCCTTCATAAACAGGCCAAACGTTTATCAGCGCCTTAACTAATGTTGCTAGTGGAATTGCAAAAAATACGCCCCAAAAACCCCAAATACCACCAAATACGAGTATGGCTACAATAATTGCGAGGGGATGCAAATTAACAGCTTCAGAAAATAATATAGGTACTAGAACATTGCCATCAAGGAATTGTATGACAAAATAACTAATCATTAACCAAGTAAAATTATAATCAGATGTTAAACCCCACTGAAAATAACCTACTAATGCAATTGGCAATGTAACAATCGCTGCACCTATATATGGAATTAAAACAGATAAACCAACGATCATTGCTAACAAAAATGCATAATTGAGACCAAGTATTACAAAAGCAATATATGATACACTTCCGACAATTAGAATTTCATTAAATTTACCTCTAATGTAATTACCAATCTGGGCATCCATTTCTACCCATATCTCATTAACTAATTGTCTATCTTTAGGTAAGAAGTTTGCTGTCCATTCGATTACAATTTTTTTATCCTTTAAAAAGAAAAAAATCATTAATGGAACTAAAATCAAATACACAAGAATTGAAACTACAGCTGGTACTGACGCTAATGAAACTGATAAAACGTTTTGACCCAAATCGCTCAAGTTATCACGTATGTTTGAATTTAATTCCCACACATACTCTTCTGAGATCATATCTGGATATTGCTCGGGTAAACGTAGAAGCAAGCTTTGGACGTTTCTAACCATTTCTGGCACTTCTTGAAAAAATTGACTTACCTGCTTTGAAAGTAAGGGCATCAATCCAAACAAGATATAACCCATAAAAATTAGAAATATGAAGTAAACTATATTTACTGACACGAATCTTGTTATATCTCGTTGTTCTAATTTAGATACTGCACCCTCAAGGAGGTAGGCAATGATCAATGCTGCTAAAAGTGGTGCAAGCATTTTCCCCATGATCAAGAATATAACTAGACCAAGCACCACGAGGATAACCAACAATGAAGCTTGTGGGTCAGTGAAATAACGCTTATACCAAGTATTAATAAAATTAAACATTAATCTATACCTTAATTATATCTATAATATTAACTACTAAATTAATAAATGAGTACATTAGAATTTATAGAAAATCTTAATGCAAGTATAAATTTATGAATGAGACCAAATTAACAAAAAAAATAAAAGAATGGGGGGCTGAGCTGGGCTTTCAACAAATTGGTGTTACTACAACAGATCTGCATCAAGATGAGGCATACCTCATAAACTGGCTTTCGAAAGGTAGACATGGAGAAATGAACTATATGGCTTCGCATGGAAAGAAACGAAGTCGGCCACAAGATTTAATTCCGGGAACTCTAAGTGTTATATCAGCAAGGATGGACTATTTTCCTCCATCCAGCAATCATCCTACTAAAGTATTAAAAAATAAAAATCTTGCATATATTTCGCGTTATGCAACTGGTCGTGATTACCACAAAATAATTCGTCAGAGATTAAAAAAATTAGCTCGGAGAATTCAAGAACAATATGGAGAATTTGGTCATAGGTGTTTTGTTGATAGTGCGCCGGTATTAGAAAAAGCTCTAGCCAGAAATTCTGGTTTAGGTTGGATTGGTAAACATAGTAATCTAATAAATCCAAAAGCTGGATCATGGTTTTTTTTAGGTGAAATATATACAAATTTACCGCTTGAAATTGACGAACCTTTTACAGAACACCATTGCGGTAGTTGTAAAGCGTGTATTGATATTTGCCCAACAAATGCGATTATTGGTGATATGGAAATAGACGCACGGCGCTGTATATCATATTTAACGATAGAACTACGCGACTCTATACCAGAGAAGTTTCGTAAATTGATAGGTAATAGGGTTTATGGCTGCGATGACTGTCAGCTTATTTGTCCATGGAATAAATTTGCTAAAAATTCTGATGAAGATGACTTTCGTGTTCGCAATGGATTGGATGCTCCGGATCTGGTTGAATTATTTTCTTGGACAGAAAAAAACTTTATTGATCGAACGGAAGGTTCTGCGATAAGAAGAATTGGTTATGAGTGCTGGTTAAGAAATATTGCAGTTGGTTTAGGTAATGCGCCAAAAACTGAAAAGGTAGTCAGCGCTTTAATAGCTAGAAGAAAAAATTCTACAGCACTAGTTAGTGAACATATTGAATGGGCTTTAGAACAACACAATGAAAAATAAATTTGTCATAAAAGATTATCTGTCCAATTAATAATGTGATCTATCAAATTATCTTCCATATTATTAAAATAATGATCTGCTCCATTAATTTCAACTTGGTAATATTGACTATTACCGCTCTTTTTTGATGCTAATCTCCGATCAGGCGCAGTATCTATACTTTCTTTAAAATCTAAACTACCATAGATATCAAGTATAGGTATTTTAATTTTCTCAATCAATCTTAAAACATTAATTGGTGGTTTTATATAAGCATAATTTTGCAAACTAATCAAAACTACCCCATCAATACTATTAATTTTTTCTTTCTCTATATAAACTAATGAAGAGAGTGCTCCAAAACCATGACCAATTAAAATAATTTCCTGGTAGCCCTTTTTTTTCAAAAAATTTATTGCTGCATTGATACGAATATTATTTTCTTGAAATACATTACCATAATCTTCAATATTTTTTTCGGGTGAAATTACCGGAAGCTGTATTGATAATGTAGGCAAGTTATAATTTGGTAATTTATTTCTTAACGGAGATACAATATAAGGCCAATCTGCATGACTACCTAATGAATGTAATATAATTATTGCTCTCTTATTTCTTTTATCATTATTAGTTTTAAAAAGTGAGAGAAAAGTACTGCTTATTGTATCAATCCAATATAGTTCTTCGTCTGCTGTCTTTTCTACTATTACACTTGATATAAGTTTTTCGTAATTGCTATCAAAAGAATCAGCTTGTGCAGTAAAAGTATGTATCAATAGTATAAAAACTATAGTCGTGCGTATTTCGCTAGATATCATTTATCAAAATTTCCCCAAAATTACATCATTAAATAGCAGATAGTGGCTATGGTAATACTTATGAGGTAAAGTTACTCGCTCCAATAACTATATATGGGTTATTTTAGATGCAGAACACTGTAATAGCTCCCTCAATATTGTCTGCTGATATGTCTAGGCTTGGTGAAGAAACTCAGTCTGTCTTAGATGCGGGAGCTGATTTTATACACGTAGATGTAATGGATAACCATTTTGTTCCGAACCTGACCTTTGGCCCGATTGTGGTAAAAGCTTTGAGAGATTTTGGTATAAAAGCGCCCTTAGATGTACATTTAATGATTGATCCTGTTAATAAAATAATACCTGAGTTCGCTGAAGCTGGCGCAGAATATATCAGCTTTCATCCGGAAGCATCTAAAAATGTAGATGAAACACTTGAAATAATTCGTCACAACGGATGTAAATCGGGGCTCGTTTTCAATCCAGACACACCTCTTGATATTCTTGAAAATACTCTTGATAAAGTTGATATGATACTACTTATGTCGGTTAACCCGGGGTTTGCCGGACAAGCATTCATAGAGTCTGTTATTGATAAATTAAAGGTAACACGGGAAATAATTGATAAATCAAAATACAACATACGGCTTGAAATCGATGGTGGCGTAAAAATTGAAAATATTAAGAAAATTGCTGCAGCAGGTGCTGATACTTTTGTTGCAGGTTCCGCAATTTTTGGAACTAAAGATTATAAATCAACAATTTCTTTGATGCGAGAGCAGATAACGCTAGCCAGAAACTGATCAATTCATTTTTATTGAGTCGTTTCCATGATATGAAAAACTTTTCCTTTATATTATATGATTAGTGAAAGTAATTTTAAAAAATTAGCTGCACAAGGTTACAATCGTATTCCATTGATACGCCAAGTATTAGCAGATTTCGATACACCTCTAAGCACTTATAAAAAAATATCTAGCGCTCCTTACTCGTACTTGTTTGAATCGGTTGAAGGCGGGGAAAAGTGGGGGCGTTATTCGATTATTGGCTTGCCAGCAAAAAAAATAATTGTTATTGCCGGTAATAAAGTTACTTTAAGAGAAAATGGCAAGTGTATAAATGAATATAACGTGGATGACCCACTGACTGAAATTGAAAAAATTCAACAATCATACAAAGTTGCAGAAATTAAAGATGCTCCACGTTTTAGTGGAGGTTTAGTTGGTTATTTTGGTTATGAGACAATTCAATATATAGAACAAAAACTAGAGAAAATACCTAAAGATGACCCAATAGGGTCTCCTGATATATTGCTGATGGTCTCTGAAGAGGTCATTGTATTTGATAATTTAAGTGGAAAACTAAACATAATAGTTCATGCGGATCCTAACCAGAATAATGCATATCTCGATGCACAAAATAGGCTTGATGAAATAATAGAAATACTTCGTAATAATAAAATTAATGAATTAGCGCCTGACGACTTACGTGATGTTGATGAAAATGATTTTATTTCTGGGTTTACACAAAATAATTTTGAGGATGCTGTATGTAAAATAAAAGACTACATAGTCAATGGTGATGCTATGCAAGTAGTTTTGTCTCAGCGATTATCAATTCCTTTTCAATCTAAACCCATTAACTTATATAGGGCTCTTCGCTCTCTAAACCCATCCCCATATATGTATTTTCTTGATTTAGAGGATTTTCAAATTGTAGGATCATCCCCAGAAATCTTGGTTAGACTTGAGAATAATATTGTAACAGTTAGACCTATCGCTGGAACAAGACCACGGGGTAAAGATGAGTCAGAGGATATTGCTTTTGAAAAAGATCTCTTACAAGATCCAAAAGAATTAGCGGAACACTTGATGTTAATAGACTTGGGTCGCAATGATGTTGGCAGAGTTGCTAATCTGGGAAGCGTTGATTTGACTGAAAAGATGATAGTTGAACGATATTCCCATGTTATGCATATTGTTTCAAATGTCACAGGTAAGCTTAAAAAAGGGATGAATGCTATAGATGTCCTAAGATCAACTTTTCCTGCTGGTACCGTATCTGGTGCACCAAAAATTAGAGCAATGGAAATCATTGATGAGCTAGAACCAGTCAAACGCGGGGTTTATTCTGGTGCCGTTGGTTATATATCTTGGAATGGAAACATGGATACTGCCATTGCAATAAGAACGGCTGTTATTAAAGATAAAATACTGCATATACAAGCCGGGGCAGGTATTGTTGCTGATTCAGTACCTAAAAATGAATGGGATGAAACGATGAACAAAGGACGTGCTATATTTAAGGCTGTATCTCTAGCTGAAAAAGGTCTGGAATAAAATAAAAATGTTATTAATGATAGATAATTATGATTCTTTTACATACAACCTAGTTCAGTATTTTGGTGAACTAGAACAGGATGTTTGTGTGTATAGAAACGATAAAATTTCAATAGATGAAATTGAAAAATTGTCGCCTTTATATATTGTTATTTCTCCTGGCCCATGCACCCCAAACGAAGCAGGTATATCAATTGATGTAATAAAGAAATTTAAAGATAAAATTCCAATACTTGGGGTTTGCTTGGGACATCAAAGTATAGGGCAAGCTTTTGAGGGTAAAATCGTACATGCAAAAAAAATTATGCACGGCAAGACGTCGGAGATTTTTCATAATGGAGAAGATGTCTTTGATGGATTCGAAAACCCGTTTACTGCAACTAGATATCATTCATTAGTAATTGAGAAAGAATCGCTACCAGATTGCTTTGAAATTACCGCTTGGACGAAAAATGAAAACGGTGATATTGATGAAATAATGGGTATTAAACACAAAAATTATCCAATATCGGGGGTGCAATTTCATCCAGAATCAATACTAACCTCCTTTGGGCATGAACTTTTAAACAATTTTCTTAAAAGTAATATTAAATAAAAAAATTATATGAATATTCAAAAAGCGATTGATAATGTCATAAATAAAATTGATCTAAGCCGTGATGATATGAACAGTATCATGCAAACAATAATGAGAGGAGATGCAACTCCTGCTCAAATCGGTGGCTTACTAGTCGCCCTAAGAATAAAGGGTGAAACTGTAGATGAAATTACTGCTGCTGCTGAAGTAATGAGAGGTCTAGCAAATAAAGTCAATGTAGATAAAACTAATCTTATTGATACGTGTGGTACGGGTGGTGATGCTACTAATACATTCAATATATCTACAACGTCGGCTTTTGTTGTTGCAGCAAGCGGAGCAAAAGTAGCAAAACATGGAAATCGTTCAGTTTCTAGCAAATCCGGAAGTGCTGATGTTCTTGAAGCAGCTGGAATCAAAATAGAATTGAATGCTGAACAAGTAATCAGTTGCATAGAAAATATTGGCATAGGCTTTATGTTTGCCCCTATGCATCATAGCGCAATGAAACATGCTATAGGTCCTAGAAAGGAGTTAGGTGTTAGAACGCTATTTAATGTATTAGGACCGCTTACTAATCCTGCATCCGCACCTAATCAAGTTATCGGAGTGTTTGATAGAAAATGGTTGAATCCCTTAGCGGAAACATTAAAACAGCTTGGAAGCAAACATATTATAGTCGTTCACTCTGAGGATGGCATGGATGAAATTAGTATTTCAAATAAGACATATATTGCGGAATTAAAAGATAATGAAATAAAAAACTATGAAATCACACCAGACTATTTCAATATTGATAGATATAGTATTGATGAATTAAGTGTCTCTAACATAAATGAAAGTCTGAGCATGATGAAATCAGTATTCAACAATCATAATAATGCAGCGAAAGCTGTCGTCGCGCTTAATGCGGGAGCTGCAATTTATGCATCTGGCATCTCAAAATCTATGAAAGAAGGTGTATTAAAAGCATTTTCTTTAATTGAATCTGGTGAAGCAAAAAATAAGTTTGAGATGCTAATAAAACATAGTCAATCTTTTTAAAAAATAATATGTCGAAAGAAACACCGAATATTTTAAAAAAAATACTCGACTACAAAAAAGAGTATATTGAGAATGTAAAAAGAGATTTACCATTAAAAGAATTAAAGAGTATGGCTTTGGATTGTCCGCCAGCACGCGGTTTTACTAATAGTATTTTAAAAACTATAGAAAATGATAAACCGGCTATAATTGCTGAAATTAAAAAAGCTTCTCCTAGCAAAGGTATTATTTGTGAAAATTTCAATCCATCAGTGATTGCTAAAAGCTATGAGGATGCAGGAGCATGCTGTCTATCGGTACTTACTGATATCAAATTCTTCGAAGGTTCTGATGAATATTTAAAAGAAGCACATAAAGCTTCTATTTTACCCATATTACGTAAAGATTTTATGATCGATACTTACCAAATTTATGAAACAAAAAAAATAGGTGGTGATTGTATATTAATTATTATCTCCGCATTATCAGATGTTCAGGCACAAGAAATCGTTGGTATTGCTCATGAAATTGGGCTTGATGTTCTCGTCGAAGTACATGATCGGGAAGAATTAGAGCGAGGTATGATGCTACGTACCCCCCTTATTGGCATTAATAATAGAAATCTTCATACGTTTGAAACAAGCTTAAATACAACATTAAGCCTTTTGACTGATGTTTTCCAAGATCGTACGGTAATTACAGAAAGTGGTATTCATACACCTGACCATGTTAAACTAATGAAAAAAAATAACGTACACGCTTTCCTTGTTGGTGAAGCGTTCATGCAAGCTAAAGATCCCGGGGATGAATTAAAACGACTGTTCTATAATAAATAGGACTCGTAATAAATATGTAATTTTATTTATATATAATAAACCTATAAAAAACTGAGGAGCATAATAATGCTTAATAAGAAAATAAAATATTCTATTGATATATTAATTTTGTCATTCATATTAATTAACCCTGTAAATGCAAAGCAGCCTAATTTAGAACTTAATTGGGAACTTGAAGGGCTGCATAATCCTGAATCTGCTGTTTATGATCCAGTTCTAAATCATCTTTATGTTTCTAATGTTGATGGATCTCCAATTGATAAAGATAGGAATGGCTTCATATCAATCGTCTCTTTAGATGGGAAAATAATTAACAAGAAGTGGGTAACTGGTTTAAATGCCCCAAAAGGATTGACTCTTCATGGTCGCACCTTGTATACGACTGATATTGATGAGCTAGTTTCTATTAATATCGATAACGGTCAAATAACTAATAGGTTTAAAGTAGACGATGCAAAATTTTTAAACGATGTAGCAGCAGACAAAAATGGTAATGTTTATGTTTCTGATATGGCTCTTGATAGAATTCATATATTGACTGGAGGCAATTTTGATATATGGATTGAATCTGCTGATTTAGAAGCGCCAAATGGACTACATATTCAGGGGGATGAAATAATTCTTGGTAGTTGGGGAAAAATGACGGATGGTTTTGCAACTGAGATACCTGGACATTTAAAAAGAATATCCATAGAAAATAAAACTATTAAATCAATTGGCGATGGATCATCAGTTGGAAATCTTGATGGTGTAGAAAGTGATGGTGGTGATGGTTTTTATGTAACCGACTGGATAAATGGAAAGTTAATTCATATAAAGAACACTGGCGAAGTCACTGAATTACTTGATCTACCAAAGGGTAGTGCTGATCATGAAGTCATAACCAAAAAAGGTTTAATCTTTATACCATTAATGATGGACAATAAGTTGCTTTCATATACTGTGTCAGATTAGTTTCAATTTCAGCTTTTTTGTTGGAGACGTTTAACTTTACGTTGCCATTTTTTTAACGCCCGTTCGTAATGAACAAAAACGCAATTTTCACAACCACGGTTGCAACACTCTGACTCGTCCGGTTTTTTTGGCTTTGGTGGAATTTTTGTGTTTGATAGTTTAATCATATTTCAAACATTAAATCTAAATAAAATAATATCGCCATCATTAACAATATATTCTTTGCCTTCAGAGCGATATTTACCTGCATCTTTAGCGCCCTGCTCACCCAAATGTTCAATATAATCATCAAATGAGGTTACTTCTGCACGAATAAACCCTCTCTCAAAATCAGTATGTATTATACCAGCTGCCTTTTGTGCTGTAGTGCCTATTGGGATGGTCCACGCTCTCACTTCTTTTGGACCAGCCGTAAAATAATTTTGTAATCCTAATATCTTATATCCTGCTTTGATAATAAGATTGAGTCCCGGTTCTTTCATCCCCATAGCTTTTACTAGTTCTTCCTTCTCACCTTCATCATCTAACTCCGATACTTCAGATTCTATAGTTGCACAGACAATTATAAAATGTGCATCATCATTTTTTAAATATTTACGTATCTTCTCTAGCCACAAATTTGTACTAAGGCCATCTTCCTCAACATTTGCAATATAAAGTATTGGCTTATGTGTTAACAAATTAAAACTTTTAATAACAGACATCTCATTATCATCAAGATTTAGCATTGTTCTAATTGGCAAATTCTTATCTAGGTGATCTGTTATCTTTTCCAGAGTATCTAGTAGATTTTTTGCATCCTTGTCGCCACTACGAGTTAGTTTATTCGTTTTTTCATATACGCCACTAATCGTTTCCATATCAGCAAGACAGAGTTCCGTATTAATAACTTCGATATCTGATATTGGATCAACTCTACCAGAAACATGTACAATATTATCATCATCAAAACAACGAACTACCTGTACAATAGCTTGTGTTTCTCTTATGTTTGCGAGAAATTTATTACCTAATCCCTCTCCTTTAGATGCGCCCTCTACTAAACCAGCAATATCAACAAACTCCATATGCGAAGGTATAATTTTTTCTGGAATAACAATTTGGGCAAGCTTCTGCAATCTACCATCAGGAACTGCAACTACTCCTAGATGTGGTTCAATCGTGCAAAAGGGGTAATTTTCTGCTTCTATTGATGATTTGGTTAAAGCATTAAAAAGAGTAGATTTTCCGACATTGGGAAGGCCAATAATTCCACATTTGAATCCCATTGAATATATCCTAAATTAACTTACTTTATTTCTTTTATTATTCTGATTCATTAATTCCTTTATTTGACCAGCGAATAAATTATCTAGATTATCAAGAATGGAGTTTATACCTACCATTATGTCGGTTTTATCTTCATTGGTAGGTTTGCTTAATACGTACGATGTAACTTTCTTTGCGTCTCCTGGATGACCAATACCTATTCGTAGACGATTAAAATCAGAATTGCCAAGCTTATTGATAATATCTCTAACACCATTATTGCCGCCGTGGCCTCCGCCAATTTTAAACCTTATATTACCAATATTTAGATCAATCTCGTCATGAACAACTAAAATTTGATCAACATCCAATTTATAAAAATTTACTAGAGCCTGAACAGATGATCCACTCTCATTCATATATGTCATTGGCTTGCATATCCAACAATCATTATTATCATTTTTATAGTGGCATAAATCGGACTGGAATTTTTTGTCCTGTGAAAATTTCAACGAAAGTTTTTCTGCAAGTGCATCTACAAACCAGAAACCAACATTATGTCTAGTTGCAGCATGTTCATTGCCAGGGTTACCTAATCCAATAACTAATTTTATCTTTTTAGACACCTAATTGTGATGAGAAATTAGCTTTCGTTATCCTGTGATGCGGTATCGTCTTTACCTGATTCACCGACATCTTCGCCTGACTCTTCAGCACCCTCTTCAGCACCCTCTTCAGCACCTTCCTCGATATCAACACCCTCTTCTTCTTCAATAGCAATAACTTTTGGAATTTGAACAGATGCTATAGGTTGCGTATCATCGCCGCCATGCAACAAGCTTGCAACTTGAACACCTTCTGGTAATTCTATATCGCTTAAATGAATTGATTGATTTAGGGCGACTTCTAACATATCAACTTCCAAATACTCAGGAAGATCTTTTGGCAAACAAACAATTTCAAGCTCTGTTACAACGTGACTAATTACTCCACCATCTTGTTTGACCCCGGCACATTTATCTTCATTTATAAAATGAAGTGGGATCTTCATAGATAATTTTTGCTCCTCATCAATACGCTGTAAGTCGATATGCAACAGTATTGCCTTATATGGATGACGCTGTAGATCTTTTAGCACAACTTTTTCTTTTTTCTTGCCTATCTTCAATGTTAGTACACGAGAGTAAAAAGCTTCTTGTTCAAGATGGTGCATTAAATCATTATGATTAAATGTAACCATACTGGCATCTTTATTAGTGCCATAAATGATTCCGGGTAATTTGCCATCACGACGAAGGCGGCGGCTCGCACCTTTACCAATGTCTTCTCGCGGTTCAGCAACAAGTTCAAATTCGTTCATTATCTTTACTCCTAAAAAAAATTAATTACTATTCTTCAATCGCGACCAATCAAAGAAAACTATTGTACAGACTAATCAAGAAACATTGAGCTTAGTGATTCTCCTTCCGCAACACGTCTTATACTCTCTGCTAACATTCCAGCTACACTAAGCTGTCTTATGCGATCTGAGGTCTTCGCCTCTGAACGAAGCGGAATTGTATCGGTTACTACCAATTCATCAAGCTTTGAATTTTCAATATTCTTCACAGCATTGCCAGATAGTACAGCATGTGTGCAGTATGCGACTACTTTTTTAGCTCCAAAATCTTTCAAAGCGCCCGCTGCATTACCCAACGTTCCGGCAGTGTCTACTAAATCATCAATTATTACGCAAGTCCTCCCGTCGACATCGCCAATAATGTTCATAACTTCTGATTCGTTAGGGTTTGGTCGACGTTTATCGATTATTGCTAAATCTGTATCATCAAGTCTTTTAGCAAGAGCTCGGGCTCTAACTACACCACCAACATCAGGCGAAATAACCATTAAATCTGGGTATTTGTGTTTCCAAATATCACCTAATAAAACCGGAGACCCATAAACATTATCTAGAGGTATATCAAAAAACCCCTGAATCTGATCTGCATGTAAATCAACAGTTAATACTCTGTCAATTCCTGCTGAAGAAATCATATTTGCTACCATCTTCGCCGTAATTGGAACACGTGACGAGCGGGTACGACGATCCTGCCTTGCATATCCCAGATAAGGAATAACTGCTGTTATTCTCTCCGCCGAAGCTCTGCGCAAAGCATCGGATATAACCAATAATTCCATTAAATTATCATTAGTTGGCGCACAAATTGGCTGCATTATATAGATATCTCTACCGCGAACATTCTCATTTACTTCCACCATCACTTCACCGTCGCTAAATTTACCAGCTGTAATTTTACCAAGCGGCATATTGAGAAATTCGACGGTCTTTAGAGCCAGATTTGGATTCGCATTACCGCTAAATATCATAATATTTGAAATACTCATGGTCTCGCTTTTCTCCGAACAATTAGATAATTTGGCTGGGGTGCCAGGACTCGAACCTGGGAATGCAGGGATCAAAACCCTGTGCCTTAACCAGCTTGGCTACACCCCAAATAATCATTTACATATTTACTTACTCTAAAAATTAAATCTAATGTCTTTGCTCATCTTCTAGTTTTCTGAGTAATGGTGACTTATTTATACCCGTTACAACGTAGCCTTTCCACTTTGGAGGAAGCTTGTCTTTTACATCATTTGCCATTTTCTCACTCTTGAATTTAGCAAACAAACATCCCCCCGTGCCTGTTAACTGTGCATCTACATATTTGCTCAGCCAATCTAAAGCCTCGCCAACATCACCATAATAATTCCTAACATATTCCTCACAATCATTCTTACTATTGCCATCAAAGAAGTCGCGTATTGTGATTCGCGGTGTATTTCTTGTCAAATCGTCTGCTTCAAAAACTGCTCTTGTGGAGACACTATGACCCGAATACACAATCAGATAGAAACATCCATCAAGTTCAATACTAGTCAACTTTTCGCCTATGCCCTCAACCCATGCAGTATTGCCATGGATGAAAAAAGGTATGTCGGCTCCGAGAGATAAACCAATCTCTGCAAGCTCATCAGTTGACAGTCCTATTTTCCATAGATGGTTTAGAGCAACCAACGTAGTTGCGGCATTTGAACTGCCGCCTCCCAAACCACCTCCAATTGGAATATTTTTCAGAATACTAATATTAACACCAAGTTTTGAATTACTTTTTTCTTTAAGTAGATTGGCCGCCCTAATAACTAGATCATCTTGTTCACGTATACCTGAATTATCTGAACTTCGCTTAATAATTTCCGATTCTAATATTTCATAGTTTATAAAATCACAAAGATTGGTGAATCGAAATATTGACTGTAGTAAGTGATAACCATCAGGTCTTCGACCAACTATATGAAGAAACAAGTTAAGCTTGGCTGGTGATGGCCATTTAAAGCTTTTCACTTCAGTATATGCCCCATTCATTTATTACCAATTTTAATTGGATATCTTTTCCCTTTATAAAAATTTTTTTCGGCAGAAATAAGCCATCTTTTTTATTATAACGTAAGACTCTTATAGTAAAATTAGACTGCTTCATTTCGCTAAGTCTTCCATGATCATCAAGTAATAATTCACTATATTCAACATCGGGTTCGGGTGCTCCTCTAATCCAATATTTAAGCCCACTTAAATTAATATCCCAACCAAGCTTTTCTCGAATTAATTGATTAGCTGATACACCGCTAAATATTTTATTTTTTGGAGTTTGTATATTTATCCCTTTGTCTGAACCATTTATTAAAAAAGTGCCTTGTCCGAATGCTGAAATTAATCTCAACTCATAATCAGAATTATTTTGTTCCCATTGCAATTTAAATGTTGCGCTTTCATTAAGATTTTTTACAGAAACTCTTCCTATCATGCTCCATGATTCAACTTTGTTAATTTGAACGAGATGATTATTCCATCTTTTTGACTTCTCATCCTCATCAAGATGTACTAATGAACTACACGCACTTATCAATAGCATGACTGGAAGGAGTAGAATTATCTTTTTCAAGGTTTAAAACGTTCGATAATTTTTAATAATTTATCATCTTTTGGTTTGTTTTTTAGTGCTGTTCTCCATATATCCTCAGCAGCCTTTTTATTACCCATGACCCAATAAACTTCTCCAAGATGAGCTGCTACTTCTGGATCATTTCTTAAATCAAGAGCCTGTTGCAAAAAATCAATAGCTTCTTCAAAACGCCCGAGTCTATATAACACCCAACCCATACTATCTAGAATATAAAAATCATTTGGACTAATTTCATATGCTCGATTTATATAATTGTATGCTTCATCTAAACGCTCACTTCTATCTGCAAGTGTATAGCCAAGCGCGTTTAGTGCTGTAGCATTATTTGGGTCATTTTCAATAATACGCATTAAATCTGCTTCTAATAAATCTATACGATCAATTTTTTCTGCAAGCATGGCTCTAGAGTAAAGAAGATCAGGATGACTTTCTTCGTTTATTGCTTTAGTAAAAACCTCAAGAGCTTCATCGTAACGTTTCTCATCTATTAGTATTTCACTTTCTGCTTGTATTAAAATGATACGATTATTTCCTTTTGGTTTTTCTATAGAACGTATATTGTTAAGTGCACTTTCAATATTGCCTTGTTTTGCATATATAAAACTTATACGTATGAATGCATCAAAATAATTTTCTCCACCATGAACAGATTTGTAGTAATCGCTCGCACTTTCCAAATCATTTTTCTCTTCTGCAATTCTTCCTAAATAATAATTAGCATCAAAAACATATTCTTTAAGCTCTATTAATCTATTAAAGTATTTCTTAGATTCATCTGAATTATTTTCTTGTAATGTCAATAAACCAAGTGCGTATAATAAATCTGGATCATCCGGTGTTTTATCATAGAGAAATTTAAATTGCTCTCTAGCCTTGTTATAGTACTTGGCATCTGTTAATAATCTTGCATATGTCATTCGTAAATCGAAATTATCTTCTTGTTTTTTCAAAACAGACTCAAGCCAATTTAGAGCTTTCTCTGTTTCACCGTTTTTTTGTAGCAACCCTATATAAGCAACAGCAGCTGTATTATTATCAGGCTTCAGTGTAAGTATTTTTTCTAGTAGTGATTTTGCCCGTTCATCGTCACCGATCCGTGATGAAACATGTGCATAAGCATACAATGCATCTACATCTTCCATGTATACACCCATTATCTTATCCATTAGTTTTATAACCATAGACTTATCTTCTTCAGCTCCTAAAAAATTTGCTACCATCCACAATTTTTGATCAACATCTCCTTCTGTTGACTCTAAAACTAAATTAAGATGAAAAAGGGCTGTATTGAAATTCCCCTTCCTAATGTTCATTACGGTCATCACCTGATGGGGATCTGGATTTTTGGGCTCGATGTCAATCCAAAGACTAGCAGCTTCATAACTGGCATTATTATCACGTGCATAAACAGCAATTCTTGTGGCACGCTCAATTACAGACAAATCGAGAGTCTCTCTTGCTAATTCCATATAGTAATTGAGCATGGTATCAATATCGCCACGTTGGCCAGCGATTTCAGCGGCTATAACCTTAAAAAGGATATCGCCGTCAAGCCGGGTTTTTTGCGCCTTAGAAGCCGATTTATTATCGTCCTTTTTTGTTTTAGATGTGATGTGCTCGCTATTAAGATTACCCGGGCTATAGACATTTTGACTATTTGTAGCACAGCTACCGAGCGCCAAAATTAGAAAAATGGGCGATAAAAAGTAACAAAACTGATACGTTCTAGATACGGGCATTTTCTTTCTTTTCAAATTTAATTAGCTACTCATTTTCTCAGATTGTCTTCAAAAATAATACCAGGTTTGGCTAACAAGCAAGCTTTGATGCCAAAATAATTGGTATATTATTAGGATTACATAATTCCTAATTTGTTCACTATGTAGATAAATCAACCATTTTTGTTAAAATTGGCCTATATCAATACAACATCCAATTTTCCTTGTATAAACCCAAATCATGACGCAAAATTTTCTTTACCAATAAAATTACTATTAAATTATGACTATTATTGCTTATGGAATTAATCATTCAACAGCGCCCGTAGATATCAGGGAGAAGGTTTCTTTTGGGACAGAAATTATGCCTAATGCTTTGAATGAACTGAAAAACCAAAATGGCGTTTATGAAGCAGCAATACTTTCTACCTGCAATCGCACAGAAATTTATTGCAATATAGATCAAAGTGAAAATCGTAATCCAATTGAGTGGCTTCATAATTTTCATGGAATGAAAAAAGGATTACTTAAACCTTTTTTATATAAACACCCAAATGAAAATGCAGTGAGGCATGTACTACGAGTTGCTAGTGGGCTCGATTCTATGATACTTGGTGAAACTCAGGTTCTTGGTCAATTAAAAAATGCATATCAAGATGCAATTAGTGCTGGTTGTATAGGGCATCAACTAAACCGCTTATTCCAACACTCATTTCATGTTGCAAAAGAAATAAGAAGTAATACTGCCATTGGTGATCATCCTGTCTCAGTTGCTTATGCAAGTGTTAGACTAGCTCAACAAATTTTTGGTGATTTGGAAAATAAAACAGCTCTGCTAATAGGTGCTGGTGAGACTATTGAGTTAGTTATTAAACATTTCCATGAAAGTGGTTTAAAAAGAATGATAATTGCTAATAGAACGATTGAACGTTCACAACAATTAGCAAAAGAGTATTCTCTCTTCACAATACATATTGGAGACATAGCAAAACATTTAGCTGAAACAGATATTGTTATTTCCTGTACTGCTAGTTCGTTACCAATAATAGGAAAGGGAACAGTTGAGAATGCTATAAAAGATAGAAGACACAAACCAATTTTTATGGTCGATATTGCTGTTCCTCGTGATATTGAGGATGGAGTGGGAGAGTTAGATGATGTTTACCTTTATGGTGTTGATGATTTAAAAGACATAGTTCAAGTAAATTTAAAAAATCGTCAATATGCAGCTAAACAAGCAGAGCAAATAATTGATTTTCAGGCACATGAGTTTATGAACTGGGTTGACTCGCTTGAAGCAGTTTCTACAATTAGAGCTTTGCGTGGTAAAGCCGAACGAATCCAAGAAGAAGTTTTACAAAAAGCATTATCAAAAATAAAAAAAGGAGAAATACCAGAAGCGATACTCATAGAAGCTATTCATACATTAACTAATAAACTAATACATGAACCAAGTTTTAAATTAAAAAATGCTAATGCTAAAAATAGAGATGAATTATTAGAGGCTGCAGAAGAACTTTTTAGTTTGAAAGGTAACAAAACAAAGAAATAATCTATACATGCTAATTGTAAAAAATAAGCATAAGTTAAATCACATAACTCCCATCAATTAAAAATGAAAGAATCTTTACACTTAAAACTTGAAAAATTACTTGAGCGACAAGAGGAATTGGAAGGTCTTCTTGCCGATCCAGAGACAATTAATAACCAAAATAAGTTTAAAGAATTATCTCAAGAGTACGCGGAAATAAAGCCAATTGTTAGTTGCTTCGAAAAATATATCGAGGTAGCGAAGCAAATTGAAAACTCCCGTGAGATGCTAAAAGAAAATGATAAAGAAATTCAACAATTGGCAATTGAAGAGCTAAAAAAAATTGAGCTTGAAGCTGAGGAGCTTCAAAATAAACTACAACTTCTATTACTGCCAAAAGACCCAAATGATAAGAGTAATTTATTCATTGAAATTCGAGCTGGCACAGGTGGTGAAGAAGCCGCACTTTTTGCCGGCGACCTAATGAGGATGTATGTGCGCTATGCTGAAATAAGAAAGTGGGAAATTGAATATATAAGTGTTTCGGAAAGCGATTTGGAAGGCTACAAAGAAGTCATTATGAGGGTTATTGGAGATGGGGCTTATTCAAGATTAAAGTTTGAGTCCGGTGCGCATCGTGTCCAACGTGTTCCGGAGACAGAATCACAAGGTAGAATTCATACTTCCGCATGTACAGTTGCAATATTACCTGAGGTAGAACTCATAGATGAAGTAGATATAAATACAGCTGACCTTAGAATTGACACCTTTAGAGCATCCGGTGCTGGTGGACAGCATGTAAATAAAACAGATTCTGCTATTAGAATAACTCATATACCAACAAATACAGTTGTTGAATGTCAAGATGAACGCTCTCAACATAAAAATAAAGCTCGCGCCATGTCATTACTACAAGCAAGGCTATTGGATGCTAAACGAGAATTGCAGCAAAACGAAGAAGCAGAAAACAGACGTAGCCTTGTCGGGAGTGGTGATAGATCAGAAAGAATACGAACATATAATTTCCCTCAAGGTCGTATTACAGATCACAGAATAAATCTAACGTTATACCAATTAGATGATTTCATAGAGGGAAATATTGATATAGTAATCGACCCATTAATTAATGAGCACCAGGCAGATCTTCTCGCATCATTGAATGAATGAAAATGATATGCAAATTAAAGATGCAATCGAATATTCAATTAACGTACTAACGCTATCAGATAGTAAACAAATTGACTCTGAAGTTTTGCTTTGCTTTGTATTAAAATGTAATCGCACTAAGCTCTATACTCACTCAAAAGAAGAATTATCAAATCAAAATAAAAATATTTTCAAAAAACTTGTAAAAAAAAGAGCGAAGGGTTGTCCAATAGCCTATATTACAAATGAAAAAGAATTCTGGTCTCACAAATTATTTGTCAATGAAAGCACTTTAATACCTAGACCTGAAACAGAATTACTAGTAGAGATATCAATAAAATTAATAAAAAACCATTCTCTAAATGAAATTCTAGAATTGGGAACAGGATCTGGTGCTGTAGCAATTGCCATAGCATCGGAAAATCTAGATACTAATATTGATGCAACCGATATAAATGACGAAGCTATTAATGTTGCTACAAAAAATATTTTGAAACATAACATTAAAAATATTAACTTTATCAAGTCAAATTGGTTTAACAGTATAGGTATAAAAAAGTATGATTTAATCATAACAAACCCTCCGTATATTGAGACAAATGATCCATGCTTAACTAATAGTGATATTAAATTTGAGCCTATAATAGCTTTAGCTTCCGGAATTGATGGGCTTGATGATTTACGTAAAATTATTTCTAATTCACACAATAAATTAAAAAATAATGGCTGGTTAGTAGTTGAGCATGGTCACAATCAAGGGGATGATGTAAGAAATTTGTTTATAAAAAACCGTTTCACAACAACAACTATAAAAGATTGCAATCAATTAGAAAGGGTTACTTACGGAAAGTTAATATAAAAAAATGAATGACGATCAACTATTAAGATATAGCAGACAAATTATGCTGCCACAAATAGATGTTGCTGGGCAGGAACGCTTGAAAAATTCTAAAGTTTTGATTGTAGGGTTAGGAGGACTAGGATCACCAACCTCGATATATCTTGCTGCTGCCGGTATTGGAGAACTGACACTTATTGATTTTGATAAAGTTAGTCTTAGTAATTTGCAAAGACAAATATTATATAATAATAATGATATTGGTCGCCTTAAAATTGATGCCGCAAGAGATCATTTAATCTCCCTAAACCCCGAGGTTGATATAAGATCTTTTGACGAAAAACTAAATGAAGAAGATCTCACTAAAGAAGCAAAAAGAACAGATGTTATGATAGATGCTACTGATAACTTCGCTACTAGATTTGCACTTAACAGGGTATCAGTAAAAACAAACACTCCACTTATTTCAGGTGCCGCAATTCGTTTTGAGGGTCAGATTGCGGTTTTTAATCCATTAAAAAAAATATCTCCATGTTATAGATGTTTGTATGATGATGAAATTTCAATAGAGGAGTCTTGTAGTGCTAACGGGGTATTTGCTCCTTTACTAGGTATAGTTGGAAGTATGCAAGCCTGCGAAACAATCAAAGTTATTTTAGATGCTGGCAAAACAATTCATGGAAAGCTGTTATTAATAGATGCCTTAAATATGGAAATTCGAGAAGCTAAATTGATAAAAGATAATAATTGCCCAATCTGCACATAAAAAATTTATAACAATTTTAGAGCCGAATCATAATCAGGTTCGTTTGCAATTTCTGAAATAATATCAGAATATATAACCTTGTCGTTTTCGTCTAATACTAAAAGTGCACGTGCTGTAATTCCAGCTAAGGGTCCGTCTGAAATTAGCACACCATAATCTTTTGCAAAATTTCTTGAACGCATCATAGACAAAGAAACAACATTCTCTAGATTTTCCGCCTTACAAAAACGCGACATTGCAAAAGGAAGGTCAGCAGATATTATCAAAAATACTACATTTGGATTATCTTTAGCTGATTTATTGAATTTTATTGTTGACGTAGCACACACTGGTGTATCTAAACTTGGTACTATGCTCAACAATTTCTTTTTACCTTTGTAGTCAGAGAGCGAAATATCTTTCATTTCGGAATTGACTAAAAAAAAATCTGGCGCATCACTACCTACAGAAGGAATTTCACCATTAGTATTAATTTCATTGCCTTGTAAAGTTATAGTTGCCATTACTAATCCTCTTTTATTAACTCATAATAACTATTCGCATCAATTAATTCACCTAATTCTGAATTATCATTAGCTTTTAGAACAAATAGCCAGCCATCGCTGTATGGATCTGAATTAATTAATTCAGGTTTATCCTCAAGCTCAGAATTTACCTCTGTAACAACCCCGCTTAGAGGACAGTAAATATCTGATGCTGATTTAACAGACTCAACGACAGCGCATTCATCTGACTGCGAATATTCACGGTCTTCCTCTGGAGTTTCTACAAAAACGATATCACCAAGTTCATCCTGTGCAAAATCAGTAATACCAACTCTGTATGCATCTTCACCAATATTTTCAAGCCACACATGATTTTTTGTATATTTCAAATTATTAGGAATATCGAACATTTTATAACCTCGTCAATATTATAATAAAAAAAATACTTTTTTTAATCAATCTCGTCTGCAAATACAACTAAATGGTCAATCTCCATTTTAATTCCTATAGGCTCATTTATAGCATGATCATGGTGGCTAGGTACTAGACTTTGTATAATAAAACCATTTTTAGTCTCTAAGGTATACAGAAATTGGGCGCCTCTAAATGCTTTGTTTCTGACAAGCGCAGTTAACTTACTTTCATCATCATGCAAAATATCATCTGGGCGAATCAAAACACGAACTTTTTTTCCTACATCAATGTTGTGGGGCACCTGCCCCTTTATTCTACCAATATCAGTTTTCACATCAGTACTATTTATAATCTCTCCTTGGATAAAAGTTCCCTCGCCAATAAAATTAGCAACATTTAATGTTTTAGGTTGATGATACAAATTGAATGCGGTATCCCACTGTTTCAGTTTTCCATTATCTATAACCCCAATAATATCTCCCATAGCAAAGGCCTCTAATTGATTATGAGTAACCATGATTGTTGCTACGCTATCCTGCTTTAATATGGAGCGAAGTTCACATGCCAATGATTCGCGTAATTCAATATCTAAGCTCGCAAATGGCTCATCCAACAAAAGTACGCTGGGTCTTGGTGCCATTGCTCTTGCTAATGCAACTCGCTGCTGCTGCCCACCAGACAATTGATGAGGATATTTGTTAGTATGTTCATTTAATCCAAACAGTTCGATTAATTCATCCAGACGTTCTTTAGTTCTTAGGGAAGAAATATCCTTTAGTCCAAATGTTATATTTTTACTTACATCCATATGTGGAAATAAGACATAATCTTGAAACACCATGCCAATATTTCTTTGTTCAACAGGTATATGATGATCTAGTTTGCTTGCAATAACTCCTTTTATGAAAACTTCGCCATGATTAATTTTTTCAAACCCAGCAATACAGCGTAACAATGATGTTTTACCGCTACCGCTGGGTCCAAGCAAACAAGCGATTTCTATTTCCCCCAAACCAAAAGATATATTATCAAGTATTGGACGACCCTCTATTTCTAAAGATAGTTCTTTAATTTCGATTGAATTACTCATAACCAGGTCTCGATCGTGAGATTGAATTACTAATAATAATAACTGGAATAATTCCTGCAATAACAATTGCTAAGGCTGGTACTGCTGCCTCAGCTAATCGTTCTTCATTCGCTAATTCGAAAGTACGAACGGCTAAGGTATTAAAATTAAATGGTCTAAGGATTAGAGTAGCAGGAAGTTCTTTTAAAACATCAACAAAAACTAATAATAAACATGTCAATAAGCTCCCCCTCATAATTGGGATATGTATTTTCTTCATTAAATTGAAATGTGACATACCGGTTGTTTTTGCTACTTCATCTACTCCTGGCTTTATTTTTTCCAATGATGCCTCCACTGTATTGATCGGAATCGTAAGAAACCTAACGAGGTATGCAAAGATTAAAATAAATAGTGTCCCACTAATCAATAAACCGCTACTAGTATTGAAATTTGTAATTAAAAAATTATCTAATTTATTATCGAACCATGCAAATGGAATCAAAACGCCTATAGCAATTACCGTGCCAGGCACGGCATAACCAAGACTTATAAAACGAACAAGAAATCTATTAACAAGCGAAAAATTATTCCTATTAATGTAGCCTAAGAGTAAAGCGATAAATAAAGCAAGCAATGAAGTAATAAAAGCAAGAAAAATACTATTCATAAATAGTCTGTAGAAATCAATATCAAAAACTTGTGAATATGCATTAATTGCCCAATCAACTAAAAAACTAACAGGAATAATAAAACCAAACAATAACGGCGTGAAACAAAAAATAAAAGATAAAAATCCTCTAATGCCTGTTAACTTCTCTTTTGTAAGAGGGCTGTATCGATTGCTTGTATGATGAAGAGTTAATAATTTTCTTGAACGCCTTTCTAAAAATAAAAATACAAAAACAAACAATAATAATATCGCGGATAACTGAGAAGCAACCAAACTATTATCCATACCAAACCATGTTTTAAATATACCGGTTGTAAAGGCCGATATTCCAAAATATTGAACTGTGCCATAATCAGCCAGTGTCTCCATTAACACTAGTGATAACCCAACAATAATGGCTGGTCTTGCAAGAGGTAACGCAACTCGTTTGAATGCACCCAGAGCATTGCATCCTAGGGTTCTTGACACCTCCAAAACACACACTGATTGTTCAATGAATGAAGCACGTGCCAATAAATAAATATATGGATATAAAACAAAAGACAACATCGCTATTGCGCCCCCAAGAGAACGAATTTCTGGGAACCAATACTCATTATATTGTAAATTTGTCATATCTCTTATTGTCGTTTGAACTGGACCAGCAGCATCAAATGCTCCTGTGTAACTATACGCAATAATGTAAGCAGGCATTGACATGGGTAAGAGGATTGCCCACTGAAGATAGCGGCTTCCTGGGAATTTATACATCGTCACTAACCAGGCTGGTACTACACTTAATAGTAAACTAAAAAAACCAACGCCAATTAATAGATAAAAGGAGTTTAAAACATAATCAGATAAAACAGTATCGACTAAATGAGTCCATGTCTCATCAAATGGCAGGAATAAAGAACCACAAACTATAAGAACTGGGATACAAAAAAATGATGAAAATAAAATTAATGCTAAACTCGGACTTGATCTTTTTAAAATATCACATATTAAACTTGATTTACGTTGTAAATACTGAACAGAGTTACTAACTATCATCTAAATCACTATATGATTATTTCCAACCTACACGATCCATTAATTTAACAGCATCGCTATTATACCTGCCTAACAAATTAAGAGCTAAAGTATCCATAGAGAAAGCTCCCCACTTTTTCAAAATAGAGGAAATTTTAACATCTAGAATTACAGGGTATTCGTAATTTACATCTGAATACCATTGTTGGGCCTCAATAGTGACAAGATACTCTAATAATTTTATCGCTTCGTCTTTATTTTTTGCATATTTTAATATACCAGCGCCACTAACATTAAAATGTGCACCGTAGGTATCTTGATCTGGCCAAAATAATTTAACCTTTTCGGCTGCAGCCACCTCCTCATCTTTATTAGAATCTAGCATTCCAGCTAAGTAATAATTATTTACTATAGCAAGATCACATACCCCAGCTACAACTGCCTTTATCTGATCTCTATCACCACCTTTTGGTGTTCTTGCAAAATTTGTAACTAACTTTGATGCCCATCTCTCTGTTTCCATTATTCCGTGATGTGCAATTAATGATGCAACTAGCGATTGATTATAGATATTTGATGACGAGCGCACACATATACGACCTTTCCATTTATCATTTGCAAGATCAATATAGCCGATGATGTCATTAGAACTAACTTTGTCGGGGTTATACACAATTACTCTGGAGCGAAGAGATAACCCAAACCAATGATTATCAATATCACGTAAGTGAGCAGGTATAACGCTACTTAATATTTTTGAATCAATTGACTGAAATAATTCTTTGTCCTTAGCTCTAACTAGCCTGGCGGCATCAACAGTTAATAAAATATCGGCAGGCGTATTTTTTCCTTCAACTTCAATTCTTTTTATAAATGTATCTGCTTTACCTGTTATTAGATTGACTTTTATACCTGTTTCCGTTGTAAATCTATCTAATATTGGTTTGATTAAGGCCTCTTTTCTAGCAGAGTAGATATTAACTTCAGCGGCACAAACGAACTGCCCACAAATTAATAAAATCAATGATATGAGTATTTTTTTCATTATCATCCCTGTATTTTTTTATACTAATAATTATCAACTTATGTTATTTTAAATAAGAATTATTATCAATTAAGAATAAATATATAACAAAATCATATAGATAAAAGGATTAAAATGTTTTTTCTCTTAGATATTGAAATATCTTTTAATGAATAATTTGTGTAAAAGGTCAAAGTTGTCATAACATCTCATGTCCTAACTAAACAATAAAATTAAATTATGACTAAAGAAAACCCCTTGCTTGAAAAATTTGATCTCCCCCCGTTCGATAGAATTAAAGCTGAGCATATAAAACCTGCTATTGACGAATTAATTAATAATAATAAAAAGAGTATCGAAGATTTAATAAATAATACACAAATGTACTCATGGGAAAATTTCTTCCAAAAAATCGAGGATCAAGAAGAACTGCTACATCAAACGTGGTCACCAGCTAGTCATTTACACTCAGTTGCTGATAATAATGATATACGTAAGGCATACAAAGAATGTATAGCAAATATCTCTAATCACTCGACCGAGATAGGTCAAAATAAACCACTATATGCAGCATATGAAAAGTTTTCAAAAAGCACATCCTATAAAAAATTATCAGGACCTCAACAAAAAATTATAGATAATGCACTTAAAGATTTTCGATTATCAGGTATTGAGTTAGATGAAAAACATAAAAAAAAGTATAAAAAAATTCAAAAGGAGATTTCTGAACTTCAAACTAAATTTGAAGAGAATTTATTAGATGCAACTCATTCATGGAAGAAACATATATTAAAAGAAAGCGAGCTTATAGGAATACCGGACTCTGTTAAAGCACTAGCTGCTGATACCGCAAAAAATGAGAATAAAAAAGGATGGTTATTTACACTAGAGTTTCCTCTCTATATGCCCGTTATGAAATACGCTGAAAATGTCGAACTAAGAAAAGAAATGTATTGTGCTTATGTAACAAGATCATCAGATTTAGGGCCGGATGGTGGGAAATGGGACAACACAGATTTGATGTATAAAATACTAAAACTGAGAACTGAAAAAGCTAAATTATTGGGATTTAAAAACTACGCTGAATATTCGCTTGAAAAAAAGATGGCGAAAACTCCAAATGAAGTTATGTTATTCCTAGATAATTTAGCAAAACGTTCAAAAAAAATCGCCAAAAAAGAATACGATGAACTAAAAAAATTTGCTTTTCATACTGAAGGTTTAAAAAATCTTGATGCATGGGATATTCCATACTTTTCTGAAAAATTGAGAAAAATGAAATTTTTTATTTCTCAAGAGGATCTCAGACGATACTTTCCTGTAGATCAAGTCATTGAAGGCCTTTTTAAAATTACAAACAAGTTATACGATGTAAAAATTTTAGTAAGAGAGGGTGTTGATACGTGGCATAAAGATGTAAAATTTTTTGATATCCTTGATAACAACAACGCAATAAAGGGAAGTTTCTATCTTGATCTTTTTTCTAGACGTAATAAACGTGGCGGTGCATGGATGGATGAATGTATTCTTAGAAAGAAGATTGGGACAACTATACAAAACCCTGTCGCATACCTTACCTGTAATTTCACCCCCCCAGTTGATGGTAAACCTACTCTATTAACTCATGATGAAGTAATTACTTTATTTCATGAGTTTGGTCATGGCTTGCACCATATGATGACAAAAATTGATTATAGCGGTGTATCTGGAATAAATGGCGTTCCATGGGATGCGGTTGAATTACCAAGTCAATTTATGGAGAATTTTTGCTGGGAAAAAAAAGCATTAGACTTATTTGCGTGTGACTATGAAACTGGAGAATTAATAAGTGAGGATTTATTTGAAAATATGAGCAAAACCAGAACCTTTCAAACAGCAATGCAAATGATTAGACAACTTGAATTTGCAATATTTGATTTTCGTCTTCATATGGAATTTAGTGAAAATGAAAAACTAGATATTCAGACACTTATTGATGATGTAAGAAAATCTATTGCTGTCATTGATACCCCGTCATTTAACCGTTTTCAAAATAGTTTTTCGCATATTTTTGCAGGAGGATACGCAGCTGGTTACTATAGTTACAAATGGGCAGAAGTTTTGTCCGCAGATGCCTTTTCTAAATTTGAAGAAAAAGGTATCTTTGATAAAAACACAGGAAAAGAATTTCTAGAAACAATTTTGGAAAAAGGCGGTAGCTGTGAACCAATGGATTTATTTGTAAAATTTAGAGGTCGTAAACCAAAAATTGATGCACTTTTGAGACATTCAGGGATTGCAGCTTAATAAATAAATTTAAGATACACATGATGATATGAAAACTTTTAAACTATTTTTTGTAACTCTGGTATGTTTCTCAATAGCTGAAGTCTGCGCTGAGCAGGTTTATGTTATTGATAAGATAAAAATTGGTCTACATCAAGAACCCTCAAATCAGAGCCCAATTATCAAACTTGTACCGAGTGGTTCTGAATTAACTGTTATTGAAAGGGATAATGATCTAATTCATGTCGAAGAGGCTGAAGGTGTTCGCGGTTGGATAAATACCCAAAATGTACAAAGTAAAAGACCAGGCAATATAGAGATTGAAAAACTAACAACTGAAAATGAAAAATTACAGGAAGAAATAACGCTACTAAAACAAAATAACAATCAATCAGTCTCCAACGCTGATCTAGAGCAGGAATTGAAAACAGAGCGCTTAAAAGTAGGGCAACTACAAGTTGAACTCACTAATATAAAATCAAATACAGGAAATTTTGAATCTTCAGAAAAGTTAATTGCTGATATCGATCAACTTAAAAATGCTAACCAGCAGCTAGTTGAACAACTAGAATCGTCTGGTATGAAAGTTAATGATAGCCAGAATAATGTTCAAACAAAAAATGATTCATCTTTTACAGCTTTTATAATCATTTTTATTCTTGGATCAGCTGCAGGTGCCTTTATTATTGATTACTTAAACCGACGAAGACACGGTGGGTTTAGAATTTAATGAAAAAAAAATTATTTTTATGAATGATTGTCATTATTATCGTGTTTAAGATTGCAACTTGGAATGTAAATTCCCTCAAAGTAAGATTGCCTCATGTTTTAGAGTGGATGAAAAAGGCAGATCCTGATGTGTTAGCCCTTCAAGAAACAAAATCTACTGATGACAATTTTCCCCTAGATCTAATTGAAGAAAAAGGATACCACGTAAAATTTGTTGGTCAAAAAACATACAATGGTGTTGCAACAATTTCAAAATCACCCATTGAGGTGATATCGACTCAAATACCAAATTATAATGATGAGCAAAAACGTGTATTAACAATTAGAGTAAAAGATATAGTTATACTAAATATATATGTCCCAAATGGTTCAGAAATTGATTCCGAAAAATATAAATATAAACTAGAGTGGTTTTCAAAACTTCACTCATTTGTTAATGACCTACAGAAAAAAAATGACCAATTAATCATATTGGGTGATTTTAATATAGCACCAGAAGACCGAGATGTTCATGACCCAAATGAATGGAATGGCGGAATATTAGTTAGTGATGCAGAACGTAATGAGTTCAAAAAGCTATTGTCACATGGGTTCGTAGATTGCTTTCGAATAAATAATAAAGAAAATGGAAATTTCTCTTGGTGGGATTACCGAGCTGCTTCATACAAAAGGGGGCGGGGTTTAAGAATTGATCATATATTGGCATCCGAAAAATTCTCTGAACAATGTCTAAATTGCTACATCGATAAAGAACCACGGGAACTTGAAAGGCCTTCTGACCATACGCCTGTGATGGCAGAATTTAACATCCAGTAATCGACAAGTTAGTCTTTAATTAATTGCGAAAATTTTAATATTGGCATAAAATCCCCGCCCGTTTCATTTGAATTATGATTAAAAAATTAGGGTAAATTTGATGAGAGCCGAAATACATCCAGAATATAATGAGATTACAGTGCAATGCAGCTGTGGTAATACTTTTAAGACGAAATCTACATATGTCGGCGATCTTCATATCGATGTATGTTCAGAATGTCATCCTTTCTATACTGGAAAGCAAAAAATTCTTGATACGGCCGGTAGAGTTGATAAATTTCGTCGTAAGTATGGTATGTCTAAATCTACGTCTAATTAGGTCTTTTTTAATCAAATTTATCCACATATTCTGTGGATAACTCTGTGGAAGCAATGCATTTTTGATCAGAAAACTAACGTAATTATTTCGAATTAGCTAAAACTATCAAAAAGTAACCAGTTTTATTATCTTCTTAAAAACAGTAACTTACACAGCTAATATCCATATTTATGAAGTGTTAGGACGCATGTTATTGAAAATAGCACGTCGAAGCTCAAAAATTGTGCATAAAGAATTTCTTATTGACAAAATTATTTCTAGTGGAACTTTTGAGATTTACGATGCTCAAATGTTTATACGCACTATTCTGTCTTTTCCTCCCTTAGACAGAGAGTCGTCGCCAGTCATTCCCAAACTGGCAAACCATTCAGCCCCGGATAACCAAGTATCCCTAGATAAGCACTAATCCGGGGCAGTTTTTACCCGCTCAAAATAGCCAATCTGCGAGCCTCAGACGAGCATCATCAACGCCGACACCTTTTAACGATGAAAATAATTGTATAGTTAAATTAGGTGCCATTATTTTGCTCTCAATTTTCTTAATTGTCTGATTTGCCATGTTTTTTGAAATCTTATCAGACTTATTAAGCAAAATATGAAGAGCTAGATTCCTAGTTTGGCAATAATCAAGCATCATTTGATCAAAGCTTTTTAGTGGGTGTCGTATATCTATGATCAAGAAAACACCGCATAATGATCCTCTTTTTTGAAAATAATAGTCTATTAATTTTTTCCACTTATTTTTAGTAGAAATGTCTACTCTTGCAAAACCATACCCAGGTAAATCAACTATTCTCCTATCGCGATCATAAGAAAAATAATTTAATTCCCTAGTGCGCCCAGGCAGCTTACTGGTTCTAGCAAGATTATTTCTTGATGTAATCTTATTGATAACACTTGATTTGCCGACATTTGAACGTCCAGCAAATGCGACTTCCCTGCCTATATCGTTAGGAAACTGATTTATTGACGCAACGCCTAGGTCAAATTCAAAGCGAGAATACCAATCCTTTGTTAGTTCTTTATTATATATGATAAATTCTCCGCTTTAATATTATTGAGGAATAATGACTTAAATAATCGTGCTTACGATTATCCATATTAAATATAACTATCTAACGATTATTTAATTTTAATGTACTATTATAATAACTTAAAATATAAATACGTATATATAATTACCACCGAGGGCACACTTTAATGAGCCAAGAACAGGATAAAATATTTTTTAGAAATTTCTCACTTGTATTAGCTCTGATCGCATTAATGATGGTGGCTTTCTATGCTATAGCTAAATTGACAACTACTAAGAAACAAAATACTGTCGAAATAGAAGTAAAAGAAAATAATGAAATAATTAGTATGGCCGGGGACCCAACTAAGGGTAAATCTCTTTCTCAACCATGCGCTGCTTGTCATGGAAATGATGGCAATAGTATTAATCCAATCTGGCCAAAACTAGCAGGGCAACACTCTTCATATATTTTTAAACAATTAAGTAATTTTAAAAGTGGAGATAGAGTCAACGCCCAAATGACTGCAATGGTTGCTAATTTAAGTGAACAAGATATGAAAGATCTGGGAGCATATTTCGAAAGTGAAAATATTAAACTAGGCTTTTCAAATCCAGATTTAATTGATTTAGGTCAAAAAATATACAGAGCTGGTAATAAAGATACCGGGGTTCCTGCATGCATGGCTTGCCATGGACCAACTGGTAAAGGAAATCCAAGTGCAATTTACCCTATAATACAAGGTCAACATGCCGAATATATTACGACCCAATTGAAAATGTTTAAATCTGGTGAAAGGAAAAATGATTTAAATGCGGTAATGCGAACAACTGCTAGCTACATGACAGAAGCTGAAATTATCGCTGTTTCCGAATACATTCAAGGACTTCGTAGGAATTAAATTTTATTGCACAAAATAGAAAGTTTAAGGTCTAAAGGCTATTAATAAGAGAACTATTGATATTTGAAGGAAATTAATATGAAAAGAATAACTAATTATCTAACATTTTTCTGCCTTATTACATTTTTTAGTCAAGTGCATGCTTTTGACGGCTATATTGAGATTACACCACCGCAACCAACACAAGCGGAAAACCAAATCGAAGTTCTTGAAATATTTTGGTATGGATGCCCACATTGCTATGATTTCGAACCATTCATAAATGACTGGCTTAAAACAAAACCTGACAATGTAATGTTCAGAAGAATGCCGGGTATATTTCAAAAAAGTTGGATCCCGCATGCTAAAGCCTACTATACTGCAGAAAAATTAGGTGTGTTAAATAGTATACATAATGCAATGTTCAAGGCAATTCACCAAAAGAAGAAAAAATTATCAAATGATTCATCCATAAAAAAGTTTTTTATAAATAACAATGTAAGCAAAAGTGATTTCAAAAAAACTTATGAATCGGATGAAATCAATACTAAAATAAAACAAGCCTATATAATGGGTCAACGTTACAAAATAACTGGAGTTCCTGCAGTTATAGTCAATGGAAAATATATGGTGAGTGGCACGACAGCTGGCGGTTTCGAAAATATGATTAAGGTTATTAATTTATTGATTGAACAAGAAAGTTCAGTCACAGAATAGAATCCTATAAACGCCCTATTCATATTCTTAATCTCGCAAAAAAAAAGGACCTTAATGGTCCTTTTTTTGTCTTCTTTGCGAGAAGGAAGTTTTATTTGTTGTTAATGTACATGGTTACTTCAAAACCAAAACGAATATCGCTGTACTCAGGTGTTTCCCATTTCATGTTATTACCCTCTTTTTTTAACGTTAAAAAAATACTACTTGTGCCTTAAGTAATGCAGTTAACGTGCCAAATTAGTAAAAATTATGATAATTCTATATAAAACAATAATTTATGATAATTTTATAAATCTAAAAAAAAAATAATGTGTTTTTTTTTGGTTCCGAATAACCAATAAAATGGTTAAAAACAACCAATTTTATAAAAATATGGATATAAAATACAGATTTAGTCACCACTTTATGCTAAATTCGCCGCCTTTTTTTATAGATATATATAATGAAATTATGATCAAAATACATAAAACTTGGGATATAAAGCTTTGAGTTCACCTCGAATTGGAATTATTGGCGGGGGGCAACTAGCAAAGATGATGGCGATTTCAGCCATGAAATTTGGCTTTAATATTTTTATACTCGAAAAATCACAAAATAGCCCCTCTGAAAGTTTAGCATCTGAAATACTTTATGGTGACTGGGATGACCCTAATAATTTACTGGCGCTAGCAAAAAAGGTGGATATTGTAACTTTGGAAAATGAATTTGTTGATGCAAAAAGCCTAAAAGTACTGGAGGAAAAAGGATATAAATTATTCCCATCCTCTACTACTATTAATTTGGTACAAGATAAGTTAATGCAGAAACAAGTCTTAAGCGATGCTGGTGTTAAAGTAGCGCCATTCGCAAAAGTCGATTCTAAAAATGATATCTATCGTGAAGCTAAAAGACTTGGCTGGCCAGTAATTTTAAAAACGAGACGTAATGGTTATGACGGAAAGGGTAACGTAACAATACGGGACGAAAAAGATATAGATTCTGCATGGGAAAAATTAAATGGTGATCAACGAAAATTATATGTTGAAGGATTTTGCGATTTTAAATCTGAATTAGCTACAATGGTCACTAGAAGTATCGAGGGTGAAATTGCAATGTACCCTATTGTCGAATCAATACAGAATAATCATATATGTCACACTGTAAAAGCTCCTGCCAGTATTAAAAAAGAAATTGCTGACATGGCATATGAATTATCAAAAAAAGCAGTCGAAATCATCAATGGTGTCGGAACAATTGGGATTGAAATGTTTTATAAAGATGGGGAAGTGATACTTAATGAAATGGCTCCCCGAGTACATAACAGTGGTCACTATACTATAGAGGCATGCGAATGTTCGCAATTTGAGAATCACATCAGAGCAATTCTTGGTTTACCTCTCGGTTCAACAAAAATGATTGTGCCAGCGGCGGTTATGGTTAATATGCTTGGGAGAGGAAATGGTGATGGATCTCCAAATGGAATTGAAGAGGCATTAAAAATAAATAACGCATATATACATGTTTATGGAAAACAAACTAGCAATACAGAAAGAAAAATGGGGCATGTCACTGCATTGGGATCAAGTATTAATGAAGCAGAAAAAGTTGCTAGTAAAGCTGCGTCATTAATTTATTTTGGAGAAAAATCATGACAAGCAAAAAAGCTTTAATCGGAGTAATAATGGGTAGTGACTCTGATTGGAAAACACTCGAGGCTGCAACAAAAGTTTGTGAAGATTTTTCTGTCCCATATGAAGCTCATGTAGTCTCAGCACATCGTACACCTGATGATATGTTTGATTATGCAAAAAACGCTCATAAAAAAGGTTTAAAAATCATTATAGCTGGTGCGGGTGGTGCTGCTCATCTGCCTGGTATGGTAGCAAGCAATACTCCGCTTCCAGTAATCGGAGTCCCGATAAAAACAGAATCATTAAGTGGAATGGATGCTTTACTTTCTATTGTTCAAATGCCAAATGGTGTTCCAGTTGCCACCGTTGCTATTGGTGCGGCAAGAAATGCAGCTTTATTAGCAATAGAAATATTAGCAACTAATAATCAAGAATTAACGGACAAGCTTATTGCTTATAAAAATGAAATTGCTGATGAATCGAGAAAAAAAGATAAACTAATAAAAAAATAAGATTAACTAGCAAAAACGGTTGATTTCCAGTTTTTATATAATAATTCTGCACAATAATTAAAGTTATCTATTTTTTTTAACACGTCTTCCTCTAATTTTTTTACAGCATCCTTACCTAAACTATCTTCTAGTGATTTTTTATATTCGGGAACTTTGCTCCAATCTGAAATTGTAGCTTTTGTAATCTCCTGATGATATTGAACGCTAAAAGCTTTTTTTTCCAAAGCAAGCGATTGAATTGAACAGTTTTCTGATTCAGCTAATACACTAAAACCATTAGGGATAGTCTTAACTTCCGCTGAATGCCATTGTAATGTTTCCATTGTATTAGGCAAACCTAGAAGAAATGGGGATTCACTCCCAGCTAAAGTTTTTTTAACAGGTAAAATACCAACCTCAGCTTTCCCGCATGGTCCTACCTCTGCTCCAAAAGCACTAGCGAGTAATTGATGTCCTAAACAAATACCCATAAATGGGATGTTCAAATCAATAATTGCCTCTCTAATAGTAGAAATTTCGTCAATTAACCACGGATATTTTTCTTTTTCCCATACATCCATAGGCCCTCCCATAACCCATAGTGCATCATAATTTCTTAAATTTGGGATACGCTCACCCTGATCAAGTTCAATTGTATGAATATTAAAACTATCGCGCTGGAGAAAACTCCTAAAAATACCAGGATGCTCAACATTAAGATGTTGGAGTATAAGAATTGAATTTCGAATCACTTTTTATTCTTTGTGTTTTTTCATCAATACATTAATTGGTGCGCCTGAGAGGATTCGAACCCCTGACCTCGGCCTCCGGAGGGCCGCGCTCTATCCAGCTGAGCTACAGACGCATATACGTAATAAGACTAATAATCACAAATTAAGTCGATTTTTCGGAAAAAATACATTTACTTAAACGCCTCGTAACAATTAGTATAAGTTTACACGGCTTTTTTGCAATAACCGTAGTTTCCTCAGCTACATACAATAGGTATAATCTTCATTTCATATAATTAAATAAACAATAAATATTACATATTTGCTCCCGAGGTTACATCCATGAGTCAAGAACAAGATAAAATATTTTTCAGAAACTTTTCTCTAATACTCGCATTTATTGCTGCAATGATGGTAGCGTTTTATATTATTGCTGATATGGTCACAAAGCATGGAGAAAATGCCGACGCTCTAAACAATTCTATTAGTGTCAATGAACTCACTAAACCGGTTGGAAAAGCAGCATTGGCAGGAAGAGAGGAAGAAAATAATCAAAATGAGATAGTGGCTGACACAGCAAGTAATAATGGTGAATCTGTTTACAATGGACTTTGTGTCAACTGCCACGGGATTGCCGCACTAGCATCAATGATCCCACAAGCTGGCGATGCAACAGCATGGAAAACGCGAATCGGAAAAGGTATGGACTCTTTATATAGTAATGCGATAAATGGCTATACTGGAGAGATGGGTATGATGCCAGCAAGAGGTGGCAACCCGAATCTTACTGATGATGAAGTAAAAGCAGCTGTTGATTACATCGTAAATTTATCACAATAAAATAATTAGTCACTAAACATTAAAAATTATTTCTCATTTTAATTCCAAACTCTTTTGATACGCTTCGTCTGAAAGTTTGTTCCAATTACTATAATTTGATCTGAAACTTTCATAAGCATCATATACCTGTTTGAACCTTGGATTATTTTTTTCATTCATTAATGTTGCTGCCTCTTCATCAAGCGTCTTTTTTGTCAGTAATTTAAGTTTTAAAAGAAGATCATCTGGAAACTTAAGAATTTCTACATTCTCTTTTTCTCTTAATACAGCTAATGCTTGTTGGTTGTGAAATTCCATTTGTGCGTATATCCATTCGCTTACTGCCCCCGCTGCAACCTCAACTATTTTTTGTAAATCTTCTGGTAATAGTTCCCATTTTGATTTATTAATCATTAACTCAAAGACGGTACCCGGCTCATGCCAACCAGGATAGTAATAATACCTTGCAGTTCTATCCAACCCCAAGCGTAAGTCATGAAAAGGTGAAACCCACTCAGTAGCATCAATTGCTCCTCGCTCTAATGCAGTGTAAATTTCACTACCTGCCATTAATACAGTATTGCCTCCAGCCTCTTTAAAAACCTTCCCTCCCAAACCTGGAATTCTCATACGTAATCCTTTAATGTCATTTAGAGAATTTATTTTCTTTTTGAACCAGCCCCCCATTTGTACTCCGGTATTACCCATTGGGAATACCATTAAATTAAAAGGCTCGTAGATTTGTTGCCACAATAAAAGTCCGCCACCATTATATAACCATGCATTCATTCCTTTTGCAGTCATCCCAAATGGAACTGAAGAAAAAAATTGTGCTTCTGGTATCGTGCCTGCCCAGTAATAAGGTGACCCATGACCCATCTCAACAGTGCCTTGAGATACGGCATCAAATACCTGAAGAGCTGGAACAAGTTCACCGCCAGCGTAAACATTAATATTTAATCGCCCGTTACTCATCACACGAACTTCATCTGCAAATCTTTCAGCCCCCTCTTGAAATATCGGAAAGTTTGATGGCCATGTTGTAACCATTTTCCATCTAAATACCTCCATAGAAGTACTAGACGATGCGTTATTTTGAATCGTTTCTACTTTGTCACTGCATGCTGTAATAAAAAAAATTACGAGCAACAAAAAGAATACAGAAAATTTATACATTTTTATTTCCAATAATAATCTAAACTAATTGAAGATTAGCATAGGAAGCAACCAACCATTTGCTTCCCTCTTTTTCGAAATTAACTTCAATTCTCATGTGGCTACCACTTCCTTCTAAATTTAAAATAGTGCCTTCTCCAAATTTTTCATGCACTACTCGTCGACCAAGAGTTAATTCTTCGGATGCATTATTATCATTTGTTAGGCTTTTTGTTAATAACTTATTAGTAATGCTACCACCTAATCTTATTTCACATAGTAATTCCGAAGGTATTTCATTAATAAATCTAGAGGGTCTTGGATAATAGTCTGATCCATGTAATCGACGAAATTGCGTATATGTCAATACTAATGCTTTTTTCGCTCTTGTCATACCAACATAACAAAGTCTTCTCTCCTCTTCTAACTGTTTTAAATCGCCACTACTTCTTTGATGTGGGAATAATCCTTCTTCCATGCCTACGAGATAAATGGATGGGAATTCAAGACCCTTTGCGGAATGCAAAGTCATCAAATGAACACAATCTGTTTGATCGCCAGATTGTGTTTCTCCAGACTCTAGTGCTGCATGAGCAAGGAATGCCTGCATAGGGCTTATGCCATCTGATTCTTCCTCATCGTCTAATTGAAATTCAGATGCAGCTTTAACAAGTTCCTCAAGATTTTCAATTCTTGCAAGCCCTTTTTCGCCTTTTTCTTTTTTAAAATGTTCAATAAGACCACTGAGTTTTATTATTTGATCAACTTGCTCATCAATTGTATAACCTTCTTTTATTGCGGATATTTTCTTAATTAATTTAATTAATTCCTCTAATGCATTTATAGCACGTGCGCTTAGAAGCTTATTCTCAATAATATGTAATATGGACCTCCATAGAGAACAATTATTTGTTTTTGCAATTGATCGTAATTCATTAATTGTTTTATTTCCTATGCCGCGTGCTGGTGTATTGATAATGCGTTCGAATGAAACATCATCATCCTGATAAAAAGCTAAGCGTATATATGCAAGAGCATCTTTTATTTCCATTCGCTCATAAAAACGTAGGCTACCAAATACTCGGTACGGAATTTTTTCTCGCAACAAGGACTCTTCTAAAACGCGAGACTGTGCAGTAACTCGATATAAAATAGCATGTTCACGAAAATTCATATCATGCTCTTGTGACTTTTTAATTTGGCTTACTACATAATTTGCCTCGTCTATATCGTTGCTAGCCATATAAACATCAATAGGATCGCCATCTTCGCCATCTGACCAAAGATTTTTACCCAATCGGGAGCTATTATTGCCTATAAGTTTATTAGCTGCTTTGAGTATGGTTGTGGTTGATCGATAATTTTGCTCGAGCTTTAGTAGTTTTGTATTTTCAAAATCTCTCTTAAATGCTTGCATATTTTCAACACACGCGCCTCGCCAACTATATATTGATTGATCATCATCACCAACAGCAAATAAAGTATTATCATTGCTTATCAATAAGCCTAACCACTTATACTGTAATTCATTTGTATCTTGAAACTCATCGACTAAAATATGTTTGAATCTTTGCTGATAGTATTTACGTATTATTTCGTTACTCTCAAATAGCTCATATGTTCTTAATAGAAGCTCGGCAAAATCCACAGCGCCGGAACGATCACAAGTTTCTTGATAGGTCTTATAAATCCTTGCCATTTCCATTACTGTTGGATCATCATCTTTAATATCATCAGGTCTTAATCCCTTGTCTTTTTGTGAATTAATATACCACTGCACCTCTTTTGGCGGGTATTGAGAATCATCAAGCATCATTGCGCGTATCGTTCTTCTGATTGTTCTATATTGGTCTTCATTATCTAATATTTGAAAATTTTCGTGTAAATTAGCATCTTGCCAATGCGATCTTAACAAGCGGTGACAAAGAGAATGAAATGTGCCTACCCACATACCTCGGGTGGATTGTCCTAAAAGTTTTTCAATTCTAGAACGCATCTCAGCAGCTGCTTTGTTAGTGAATGTTACAGCTAGAATACTATGTGGGCTCGCCTCGCCGGTTGCGATATACCAAGCAATACGATGTACTAAAACACGTGTTTTTCCGCTACCAGCGCCTGCCAAAATTAGTAGATTACAACAAGGGGCGCCGACTGCATCACGTTGGTTCTCATTTAATGAATCAAGTATATGGGATACATCCATAAACTAATTGTACTGAAATGTGTCGCACTATTGAATTATTGCTGCCACAATAAGGGGAAATGACAAAATACTTAGTTTTTATAATTTTAAATAATTAAATACGGTTAGAAAGGGTTCTTCATTGCTTGACAATCAAAAAAATCTTGAAAATATAATTAATTCTGTATTATCAAAATCAAAAAAGATAGGTGCAACAGATGCTGAGGTTGACATAGGCACTGGAATTGGCATCTCCGCTAATGTAAGGAAAGGTAAAATTGATAAGCTCGAATATGAGCGTGAAAAAGGTCTAAGTATCACTATATACATCGACGGGAAAAAAGGAAGTGCAAGCAGCTCAGATTTAAGTGAAATTGCATTACAAAACACTGTTGAAGCAGCTTTTAGTATTGCTAAACATTCAAGTTATGATAAACACGCGGGGCTTGTTGAAAAAAAATTTATGGCAAAAAATTGCCCCGATCTAGATTTATATCACCCATCTTCAATATCCGCTCAAGAAGCTATTGAATTAGCTATTGAATGTGAAAAAAATGCGTTTGCTTCTGATGATCGTGTTTCGAATTCAGATGGTTCAATTGTAAGTACATACTCTGGTGTAAATGTATATGGAAATACAAATGACTTCATAAATGGATGGCTTTGGTCTAATCACGTAATAGATTGTACAGTTATTGCAGAGGATAGAAGTGGAATGCAACGAGATGGGTGGTACTCAAAAGCCTGCGACTTTAAGGATTTAGAATCTGTAAAACATATCAGTAAAAAAGCAGCTAAAAGAACTGTTAGTAGATTAGGTGCACGTAAAATAGGCACATCACAAATACCTGTAATTTTTGAAGCTCCGGTTGCCTCTGGCTTATTTTCTGCTTTTATTACTGCTATATCCGGCTCAAGTTTATACCGACGTGCAAGTTTTTTACTCGACAAAAAAGGAGAGCAAGTTTTTGCTAGCCATATAAATATTAGTGAAAACCCGCATCTAAAAAAAGCGCTTGGAAGTGCGCCATTTGATAATGATGGTGTTGCTACAAAAAAGCGGCATCTTGTAAAACAAGGTGTGCTTAAAGATTATGTGTTAAGTGGATATTCAGCTAGAAAACTAGGGCTTGAGCCAACGGGTAATGCTGGTGGAGTGCATAATCTCATTATTGAACCTGGGAAAAGTAAACTTTGCGAAATGATTAAAGATATGAATAAAGGATTACTTATAACAGATATGATTGGGTTTGGTGTCAACCAAATTACGGGTGACTACTCAAGAGGAGCTGCTGGTTTTTGGATAGAAAATGGAGAAATTTCTTACCCAGTAGAAGAAATAACAATTGCTGGAAATCTAATTGATATGTACAAAAATATTATTTGTATAGGCAATGATGTTGATAAACGTGGAAATATTTTAACGGGTTCTGTAATGATTGATAAAATGGTTATTGCTGGTAAATAAACAATTCATACTACAAATAATTAGTAAGTTTTTTATTTATTTTTTTTGATCGTAGAACTGTAATTTATATAGTTTAGAATAGTAATTATTTTTTTCTAATAACCCTTCGTGGGCACCTTCTTCAACAATACGCCCATTATCAAGAACAATTATACGATCAGCATTCTCAATAGTTGAGAGTCTATGTGCAATTATTAAACATGTTCGTCCTTTTCTAACATTTTCAAATGCCGTCTGAATGTGATGCTCTGAATGGGAATCTAACGAAGAAGTTGCCTCATCAAGAATAAGTAATCTTGCATTTTTCAATAAGGCCCTAGCAATGGCCAAACGTTGTCTTTGTCCACCAGAAAGATGGCTGCCATCTTCACCAATAATTGTATCCATTCCTTTTGGCATTTTATTAATAAATTCTGTAGCACAAGCAGCTTCAGCAGCCTCGGAAATGTGATCAATAGAGGCATCTTTTAACTCTCCATAAGCGATGTTGTTTCTAACCGTATCATTGAATAACACAACATCCTGACTTACATAGGCAATGTTCTTACGCAAAGAGTTTAAAGTTAATTCAGATATATCAAAATCATCATAAAATATTTTACCCTCTTTAGGCTCATAAAATTTAGGGAGTAAATTAGCTAATGTAGTTTTACCGCTACCTGATTCTCCAACCAGTGCTACTGTTTCTCCAGGATTAATAGTCAATGTAATCGACTTTAAGGCATCCAAATCAGAGCCAGCATAACGATAAGATACATCACGAAAATCAATTTTACCTTTTGGATTTGATAATTCTTTATTGCCGTGTTGTGATTCAATCTGCATATCAAGCAATGTAAACACACTCTCACATGCTGCTAATCCTTTCTGTATATGCTCATTTATTGATGCAAGTCTTTTCAAAGGTCCTAACAACATCGCAATTGCAGCAAAGAAAGATACAAAATCACCAACAGTTAAATCTCCTGATGTTGCTAACTCTATACCAACATAAATAATCACTGCTAAAATAATCGCTGTAATCATTTGAACTGCGGGGCTACTTGCAGTTGCTGCCATAGCAAATTTCATCGAGAAGTGCCGGTGTGCGTTAGCAGTTTCGAAAAAACGCTCCTTTTCTACTTTTTGTCCTCCATAAAGCTTAATTACTTTTTGAGCATCAAAGCACTCACCTAAAACATGATGTATATCAGCCATTGTTTTTTGAACATTTGAACTCATTTTTCTTAATCGTTTACGTATTATTGAAATAACAATACCAATCAATGGTGCTCCAGCAAGACAAATAGTTGCCAAAGCCCAATCTATATAAAACATCCAGCCCAATAAACCAATTACAGATAACGTATCGCGCACTAATGTTGATAGTGCATTTGTAGAGGCTTCTTTTATTTGAGTCACATCATATGTAAAACGCGACATTAAATTACCCGAACGATTATTATCAAAAAAAACTGTTGGATAATTTACTAGCTGTTCAAACATGGCTTGTCTTAAATCCATGATTACTTTGTTAGCAACCCAATGTAATGAGATGCCGCTGATGTATGAAGCCATACCTCGAACTGCAAATAAAAGAATAAATAGTATTGGAATTATTGCGATTACATCAGGATCTTTCTCAACAAATGCCCCATCAAGCATTGGCTGCATCAGCGCGGGTATTGCTGGATCCGTAGCAGCTAAAACTATCATGCTTACTATTGATAATAAAAAACGTTTCCAATAAGGGAGCACATGACTCAAAAGTCGCTTATACAAAATAATATCTTTGCTAATCACTATGCTAAAACTTTTTCCTTTTTAAAATCAATATTTTACCTTATGGTTTTGAGGTAACATATGGCTTATAATGCCCGTGGTCATCAAATTGTGCAATCTATACATAGAAACTGTCACAATAATATTATTTTAAAAAAACTGACCGATAATGGATTAACAGAAATGTCTGAAAAACACCCTATCATTGCAATAACAGGCTCGTCTGGTGCTGGCACAAGTCTAGCAAAAAGTGCTTTTATGTATATTTTTCGAAAAAACGGGATTAAACCGGCTATTATCGAAGGAGATTGTTTCCACCGGTATAACCGTGTTGAGATGGATGAATTATCTATCGAAGCTGAAAAAAATGGCGAAAATCTCACACATTTCGGCCCAGAAGGAAATCTTTTTGAAGATTTGGAAAATGTATTTAGAGAGTATGGTGCAAATGGAACAGGTAGAAGACGCTTTTATATCCACGATGAAAAAGAAGCCTCTGAGCATGGTAGCGCTCCTGGGACCCTAACTGAATGGGAGTCATTGGAAGAAAATACAGATTTACTTTTCTATGAAGGCCTGCATGGTGGATTAGTAACAAAAGAAATAAATATTGCTAAACATGTAGATTTACTCATTGGTGTTACACCAATTATCAACCTAGAGTGGATGCAAAAAATACATCGGGATCAGGCGGTTCGAGGATACACAACAGAGGATGCAACCAAACTTATATTAAGCCGTATGCATGATTATGTGCATTACATAACACCACAATTCTCATTAACTGATATCAATTTTCAAAGAGTTCCAACCATAGATACATCAAATCCTTTTGCTACTCATTATATACCAACAAATGATGAAAGCTTCAGTGTGCTACATATTCGTAATTTAGAAAAGATAAAAGTCAATTTCCGTTATTTATTAGAAATGTTGGAAGGGTCAATCATGTCTAGTCCTGATACAATAGTTGTACCAGCTGGAAAAAAAGTTTTTGCCATGCAATTAATACTAACACCAGTGATACAAAATCTGCTTGATAAAAAAAATTCTAACTAAATAAAGAGAATATAGATATATGCGAACAATTGTTGTTTTAAACCCAAAAGGTGGTTGTGGCAAAAGTACGATTGCTACAAATATAGCTGCCTATTTTTCGATTAAAGGAAAGAGAGTGACTCTAGCAGATTGTGATCCTCAAGGTTCTAGTGATGACTGGTTATCGGCAAGACCAGATAAATATAGTGCAATAAACGGAATCGCGGTCGAACATGATCGCTTGAAAATACCAAGAAACACAGAAATTTTAATAATTGATACGCCCGCTGCAATGGAAGATAAAAGATTAAAAAAATACCTGAGAAAAGCCCAAAGCTTAGTAATGCCAATTATCGCATCGCCAATAGATATCCGAGCTGCTGAACGTTTTCTTAATGAATTATTTTCATTTAGAGGTTCTATTAATAATAAAATAAAAATAGCTACTATTGCTAATCGTGTGAGAGAGGACACATTGATCGCTGCAAAATTGGAAAATTATTTGAATAATATCAGATTACCAAATGGTAAAAAATTACCTTTCATGACTATGTTACGTGCAAGCCAAAATTATATTCGCGCTTCGGAACAGGGTTTAAGTATTTTTGAGTTACCTCCTTCTAAAACTTACTATGATCGGGAGCAATGGGCGCCTTTATTGCGATGGCTCAATAGTAAACGTAGCATCCCAAAATAATAGTTTTATTCATGTCATTTGTAGTAAAAATTTTTAAACAAGATATTTCTTTTGAAGTGCATGAAAAAGAAAGTATTCTAGAGGCTGCACTAAAACAAGGAATTAATCTACCATATGGATGTCGTAACGGTGAATGCGGATCATGTATTGCAGAAATTAAATCTGGAAGTTTCTTTTACGATAATGGAAATCCTATACATTATTCACAAACAAATTCCGATGGTAATAATATTTTTTTATGCCAAGCTAAAGCCGCTAGTGATATTGAAATTAATACAAGAAGTCTTGAAAAAAATGATGCTATGGAAATAAAACAATTTCCCTGTCGAGTTAAATCATACGAAAAACTCAATGAATCTGTTTTGCGTATTATTCTTGAACTACCAAAAACTGAGAGTCTCCAATTTCTACCTGGTCAATATATTGACTTCATTTTGCCAGAAGGAAAACGTCGTTCTTTTTCTCTTGCTAATCCACCGCATCAAGATCAAACCTTAGAACTTCATGTTCGTTATTATGATGGTGGAATTTTCTCTGAATACGCCTTCAACGAACTTAAAAATAATACACTTATGAAAATTGAAGGTCCGCTGGGTCAATTTACATTACATAATTCAGAACGTCCTATCATTATGATAGCTGGGGGGACTGGCTTTGCACCTATTAAGAGTATCATTGAGCATGCGCTTAAAATAAATGATCCCAGAACAATACATTTTTATTGGGGAGCACGTTTAAAAAATGATCTTTATCTAGATAACATAGTTATTGAGTGGGTAAAAAAATTTCCTCATATAACCTATACCCCAGTTCTCTCAAAGTCCGAAAAAAAATTCGACTGGTCAGGAAAAACTGGTTATGTACATGAAGCTGTACTAGAAGATTATCATGATTTATCAGATCACGATGTTTATGCATGCGGCCCACCACCAATGATAAATGCAATCATGGAAACATTTCCAGAAAATCATCTAAAAAAAGAGAACTTATTTTCAGATTCATTTGAATTTGCAAACGATTAAATATTGAAATAAAACTATTGGATACTTTCTTTTAAATCTATGCCCTTCTCAAAATAAATCACTGACTGCTTATAATCACCTTGATTACGATATAAGTTTGCTAACTCAAAGTATACATCTGGGCTTTCTGCTAAATTATTACTTTTCTGTAAATATTCTTTTGCTTTACTCCATAAACTATTACGTATTGAAATCTTGCCAAGAGTTAAAAATAATACTGGATCGCTACCATATTTTTTCAACCAAGACTCTGCAGTTTCCAATTGTTTATCTGAATCAAGGGAGGTAATGGACCCATACAAGCGAACTAATTTTCTATCCCAAACTTGCTTTATTGTTTCTCTTAGTAAAACTTCACAATCAGATGTTTCTCCTAGCTTAAGTCTCTCAATAACATAAGCCTCTACTAAATTAACCTTCTGTTTCAATTTACGAGGAATACTGTCCCATATATTATCTAATTTTTTTCTATCGATTTGATGCCCAGCTTCATTTAATAAGCCTATATATGCTTTAATTTTTTTATTTATGATTGAATCATTTGTAAAATACTTATTTTTTTCAATTGATGATAATAATTCTAATAAAGCCTGCCAATTACTAGTTAATATATATGCTTCTATAAGTAGCTCTTTAATATGATTTTGTTTTGGCCATTCCTCTAATAATTTTTTTAATATAGTAATTGCCTGTATAACTTGATTTTCTTCTAGTCGCAACTTCGCTTGTATTAATTCGACAGTAAGAATTGCATTTGGATTATTGGATCGAGCAGATTGTAAGTATTCATTTTGCTTGTCATATGCTCTCATTTTCTGGGCCGCTTTTGCAGCTTGAAGATATATAATGTATGGATCTTTACTCAAAGCCGCAGTCTTTTGAAATATTTTTTCTGCTTTTTCCCAATTACCCTCTATCATGTTAATTAGGCCTTCGCCAATAAACTTCTCGATTAAAGACTGATTCTTTTTTGTTTTCCACGCTCTTAGATCAGCTGGTAGACGCCAGGTTCGTATGAAACTTCGAATAAAAAAATACGCTATAAGAAAAACTAAAAAAAGAAAAATAGAGAATAAAACAAGACTAGTTTCAAGTTTCCAGCCTGAAATTGATAGTAGAACATAGCCCGTATCCTCTACAAGAGAAGAGCCAACTGCTATTGCAATGAATAGCATTAATATCATTAACAATAAATATTTCATAATAACTACTATTCGGTAATTTCTTTTTGGTTACGTTGAATTTGATAACGTATTATTGCACGCACAGATTCAATTAGTGACATAACATCAATATTTGGCAAAAATATCTCAAACTCCGATATGCCCGATAACTCATCATAAAAATTTAGAGTTTCTTGGTTTGATAGGTCATAATAATCCTTTAAGTAGCTATTGATAGCGTGAATTGATTTATTGAAATTTTCACTAGAAATATTTAATAGAAAAAATTTTGCATTAGCTAATTCAAGTTTTATTTTTAATTTTATAAGAGATATTTCATTGTTTGATAAATTATTTTTATTTTGCTTTTCACTATGTGAAATAACGACTAGATTTTTAAGCTCCTCTAAAATAAGATCTAGCAATCTTTCAGATTGTACTTTTTCCTGTTTATGCTCTGTATAAATTTTATTATTGTTATTTTGAAAAATATTTTTTAAGGGTAGATAATCAATACGGCTTGATAAATTAGATAACAATGTAAATATTCTGCCTCTATCGATCAGTTTATTTGATTTGAGAATATTTATTTGCTTTCTAAGATCCTGTTTTACTTTATTTGCATCTTCCATATCAACGCTATTAAGCCGATTCTCAATTGTCGAGAGTATTAATAGAATTTTTTGATAATCGCCCACCAGCAATAAATTATGATTAGCAATTGTTAGTAAATATTCAATTTCTAATAATGCATAATCAATATTGATATCAAATTGATCCTTGATAGGTTGCGCAACTAAATCTGAAAGAACATCATTTTGAGACTGGTATTCTTTTAGTTTATTTTGTATATCTAAAAAATTTGACTGATTTTTGTTTATAGAATTTTCTATATTGCTTACAACATTATTCAATTCAATTATTTTTTTCTCTAATTCTTTGTTATTGCTAATATAGTTTTTAACAACTAAAAAATATGCTGCAAATATTATTAAGCCCAGTGAAACAAATAGAGGTAAAAATAATTTTAATAATAATTGCTTTTTTGAATAGGGGGAGCTTAGGTTCATTTTATCTTTTGCTTCACTCATGCCGTTATTCTCCAGCGATTTCAAGCAGGCATTGAAAAATACCGCTATCTTCTTTTTCTTTAACAATACAGATTTTTGAAATAAAACCATTTTTTTTTGCGTACTTGGAAACTCTGTCAGATATGACTACAAGGGGTGTATCTAATAGTTCATTTTTGTAATTCTTAAATAAAATCATTAAATTATCTAAAATATCAATGCTTGTTACTAGTATTATATCTGGTTTTTTTTTGCACCAAACTTCATCTAATTCAGTCTGGTCGTAGTGAGGTAATGACCTTTTATAAATATCAATATATTTAACATTCGCACCTCTTTCCTTTAAATTTCTTGCTAATAATTCACGGCCACCTACACCACGAACAATTGAAACTTTTTTACCACTGATTCTTTTATCTTGTATTTCTTTTAGCATTAATAAACCTTCGGTATCGGCCTGATTTGAATAAATAATATCTTTAAAACCTCTTGCAGCTAACTCGCGCATTGTTCCAGGACCAAGAGCAACAATTTTTATGCTGCTGAAAATTTCAATATTGTTCAAAAAATTATCGAATGCTACTTTTACTGCGTTACGACTTACAAATATTATAAAATCACTCAACTTCAAATCATTAATATCTTTTAATAGTTCTTTGGTTTTTTCTAAGGGTCGTATTTGAATTGTTGGAAGTTGTATGCTTACTCCGTCATTACTTGAAATTAACTGGGATAGAGTGTCGGCCTGCTCTGTTGGTCTTGTTATTAATATACGCTTCTTATTTAGTGTCATCATGATGATTTTTACTTTAAGTAATCTTTTAGAATAGCATCTGCGCCATTATCAAGTAATGCCTCTGCTAATGAAGACCCAATTTTGTCCGCATCCTCTAACTCACCTATCTTTTGTAGTCTAATAACTTTGCTTCCATCTAATCTTGCAACTAAGCCATCAACTTTTATTTGATTATTTTCAATTACTGCATGCGATGCGATGGGTAATTGACATCCTCCATTTAGACGACGACTAAAAGCGCGTTCAGTTAATACACATAAAGAAGTATCTTTATCATTAAGAGGAGCAATTAGCTGTTGTGTAGTCTCATCATTAGTACGACATTCGATTCCAATAGCGCCTTGACCAACAGCAGGCAGTACATGTGAAAAAGATATAAATTCGGTAATTCGCTCAGCCAAACCAAGTCTAATAATACCTGCTGCTGCAAGTATAATCGCATCATATTTACCATCATCCAATTTACCTATTCTTGTTTCAACATTACCACGTAAATCTTCAAATAATATGTTTGAATTTACTTGCTTTAGCTGAGATTGTCTGCGCAAACTGGATGTTCCAACAGTACTATTATCTGGTATTTCGGCAATTGAGTTATATTGATTAGATATCAACACATCACGGCTATCTTCCCGTTTCATAATAACGCTTATCTCGAGGCCTTTAGGTAGTTCCACGATGACATCTTTCATTGAGTGCACAGCTATATCAGCATTTTTTGATAATAACGCTTCTTCTAATTCTTTAATGAAAAGGCCTTTACCGCCAATATCAAATAAGGGTGCGTCGAGAAAACGATCCCCTTCTGTTTGTATTCTCACTATTTGAATCTCTATATCGGAATGATTCCTTATCAATTCCTTCTTAACATATTCAGCCTGCCATATAGCTAGAGGGCTTCTTCTGGTTGCTATTTTTATTTTTTTCACAATATGTATAGTTTATTCAAAAACATGTCATTCAGTTAAATACGGATTTATAATGATACACATAGAAAATTATTGAGAAAGGTGTTTTATGAAATTGGGCATCATTATGGACCCTATTAACGAAATTGATATCAAGAAAGATAGCTCTTTTGCAATGCTATTAGCTGCACAAAAACGTGGCTGGAGTATTCACTATATGGAGTCCGATGATCTCTATATGGATAATGAAATACCGAAAGCACGCATGCAATTTTTAGAGGTGAAAGAAAATCCAAAAAAATGGTTCAAATTGGATAAGGAATATATTGATGAAATATCATCACTTGATGTTATATTAATGAGAAAAGACCCGCCTTTTAATCTTGAATATATATACTCGACTTACATACTCGAACATGCACAAAAACTTGGTGTATATGTTGTAAATAATCCTGAATCATTAAGAACCGTAAATGAAAAATTCTTTATCACATACTTTCCTGCATGCATACCACCAACAATAGTTAGTAAAAATATTAAATTTCTATTTGAATTTATTCAAAAACAAAATGATGTAATTATAAAACCATTAGATAGCATGGGTGGTGCCGGCATACATCATATAAAAAAAACAAATAAAGATATTAAAGCTGTGTTGAAATTGATAACAAAAAATGGAAATGAGTGTGTTATGGGTCAAAAATTTATTCCTGAAATCAGTTTAGGAGATAAACGTATTCTACTAATTGATGGTAAGCCCATTCCATACGCGCTAGCAAGAATACCGTCACCTATTAATCAAAAAGGTAACTTAGTTCAGGGAGCAACTGCAAAAGGAATTGGATTAACTGAGCGTGATAATTTTATATGCAATATAGTTGGGCCAGAATTAAAAAAAATGGGACTGACTTTTGTTGGTATAGATATAATAGGAGATTATCTAACAGAAATTAATGTAACGAGCCCGACATGTATAAAAGAACTAGATAACATATATAATATAAAAATTGCTGATAAATTAATGAATGTTATAGAGAAAAAAACAAAAGAAATTATATAAATGTCTGTTCTGCAACAAACTAAACCAACACCGTATGATCGCCTAGGACTTACATTATGTATTGCTCTATTGATTCATGCTCTTATTGTTTTTGGCGTAACCTTTACCAAAGAAGACAGGCCAAATATGCGTTTTAATACAATGGATATTATTTTAGTTAAGCAAGAAACTAAAACCGTAGATAAGGATAGCGATGTCCTTGCACAAAAAAATCTTGAAGGTGGAGGTGTATTTGAAGAAGTTGAAACCCCGGCGACATCAGTCGCACCAAGTTTTTCTGATTCGACTCAGCAAGTAATCGACCGACCTATAATAAAAGACGAGCTTCTTCAACCTCATGATAAAGAAATGAGTGTAACTGAAATTCCAGAAATACTTGATGTAAATGAAGAAAGCATGGAAGTATTAGCAATTAAACAAGTAGAAAATGAAGTTGCGGATATCGTTTCTGAGAAGCAGGAGCCTGATGTTGTGTATGAAAAATTTGACGAGCCTGAAATTAAGAAAAAAATACCAAAGAGAGTATCAACGCCACCTACTATACCCTCATCTGATGAACTACTGACTAATAGTTTTGAGATTGCCTCCTCAGATAATCAGGTCAGACGTGAAGTGATTGAGAGGACAAAAAAGCCTCGAGAGAAATGGATTTCAGCAAATACAAAGGAATTTGAATATGCTGCTTATATGGATGCATGGCGAAGAAAGGTTGAGAGAATAGGTAATTTAAATTACCCAGAAGAAGCTAAAAAGCTAAGTTTGTCGGGAAGTTTGAGGCTTGATGTTGCTCTAAATAAAGATGGCACAATAAATGAAATTACCTTAAGGAAGTCTTCTGGTGAAAAAATTTTAGATGATGCAGCAATAAAAATTGTTGAGTTAGCTGCTCCTTTTTCTAAATTTCCAAAGTATATAGAAAATGAAGTTGATGTTTTACACATAATACGCACATGGCAATTTATAAATAATAGAAGCTTTAGATAGTTAATAACTAAAATAATAATATATTAATTTATGAATAATAAAACATTGCTTTGCTTCGACTATGGTGAAAAAAGAATAGGTGTAGCTGTTGGACAAACAATTACATCGACTGCTACAGCATTAGAAACTATAATTGTACGCAATAAAAAACCAGATTGGGATGCAATCGGTAAACTTATTTCTGAATGGAAGCCAGATAAATTCGTTGTTGGACACCCGTTCACTCTAGATGGTGCTAGACAAAAAATGACAGAATTAGCAGAGAAATTCAGTAGACAATTGCAGCATCGGTATAACACTCCAGTTGATCTAGTTAATGAGCAACTTTCTTCATATGAGGCAAGACGAGAATTAAAATCTACGCGAAAATTAGACCCAACTTCGGCTAAACTAATTCTTGAAACGTGGTTTCGTGAAAATACGGGTCATAAATGTCGACAAAATGACAGTAATAAGGAAAACTAGCATATATTGTTTATGGATAAAAAAACCGATATACATTTATTGATTAATGATATGGCCAATGGTATTCAAAACCATTGTAAAAATCTACAATACAAAAATCCTCTAATGATCGGAATTCAGCGGGGCGGAGTATGGGTAGCTACGCAATTACATATGAAACTGAACTACAAAGATCCTCTTAGTGAATTAAATATTGCTTTTTATCGTGATGATTTCAGTAAAATTGGTGTTCACCCAGAAGTCAAACCAAGTAAATTATCAACAAATTTAGATGATAGACATGTAATATTGGTTGATGACGTACTACACACTGGCCGAACGATACGAGCGGCCATGAATGAGATTTTCGATTTTGGTCGGCCCGCTAGTATAACTCTAGCTATACTCATAGAGCGTAGTGGCACAGAATTACCAATTAAAGCAGACATAATTGGGAAAAAAATTACACTTAAAGAAGGGGAACATGTTAAACTCTCCGGCCCAGAGCCCATGGCGCTGGAAATAAAGAAAACTGGATGACTGGAAACAATATTCAACTCGACAAAACTGGCAATTTAAAGCATTTTCTCTCTATTGAGGGACTCAACAAACCGTTACTTCAGACAATCCTTGACTATGCAGAATCATTTGCAACAGTTGGGGAAAGACCTATTAAAAAAATACCCTTACTTCGAGGGAAAACCATAGCTAATCTATTCTTCGAGCCGAGCACGAGAACAAGGACTACTTTCGAGCTTGCTGCTAAACGACTATCGGCCGACATATTGAACTTGAATATTTCCACAATGGCAACAAGCAAAGGGGAGATACTCAGTGATACACTCCACACCCTCGAGGCAATGCACTGCGATATGTTTGTTGTCAGACATGCCAATAGCGGAGCAGCACACTATATTACATCACAAGTCGCTTCACATATTAGTGTAATAAATGCAGGAGACGGGAGACACGAACACCCCACTCAAGCAATGCTTGATATGTTTACTATTAGACAGCATAAAAAAGATTTTACAAAATTAAGCGTTGCAATCGTCGGCGATGTTTTACATTCACGTGTTGCTCGCTCTGATATACATGCCTTAAATATGCTTGGAGTTAATGAAGTAAGAATAATTGGACCACATACTTTAATTCCAAAAGATATCGAAAAATTAGGTGTCCATGTCTATCATGATATGGATAAAGGATTAGAAAATATAGATGTAGTTATTATGTTAAGACTACAACGTGAACGTATGAAAGGCGCCTTACTACCAACTGAGAATGAGTATTTTCAAAGATATGGTCTAACAAGTAAAAGACTAAAAAATGCAAAACCAAATGTGATTGTCATGCACCCCGGGCCAATAAATAGAGGTGTAGAAATCGATTCTAATGTTGCAGATGGAGAACATTCAGTAATTCTGCAACAAGTTAGTCATGGTATTGCAATACGAATGGCTATTATGTCAATGGTTATGGGGCGGACAAGTGAAGACGGAGAAGTTAAAAGCTAATGCGCATAAGTATTAAAAATGGAAGAGTACTGTGCCCGTCTAATAACATTGATGACAAAATCAATGTATTTATTGATGATGCAAAAATAGTATCACTTAATAAAAAACCCTCAGGATTCAAGTCGGATATAGATATAAATGCAAAAGACAAGATAGTCCTGCCTGGTTTAGTTGATATTTGTGCAAGACTGGGTGAAATCGGATCAAAAAATAACGGAACTATCAAAGATGAACTAAGAGCTGCAAATAGCAGTGGCGTTACATCAATTTGTGTGCCGCCTGATATATATCCAATTATTGATACACCGGCTGCTGTGGAATTTATAAATCGACGTGCTAGTCAGTTTAGTCAAACAAATATTTTTCCGCTTGGTGCTCTAACACAAAAACTTAGAGGAGAGGAGCTTGCAGAAATGTTTTTACTAAAAGCTGCTGGTTGTGTTGGTGTTAGCAATGGAGACATCGCAATTGAAAATACAGAAGTATTAAGACGATCATTTGAATATGCCAAGAGCTGTGATTTAACCGTATTTATTTTTGCAGAAGATAAAAAGATAAAAAATAATGGTGTTGTACATGAAGGAGCAATTAGCACAAGGCTTGGATTACCCGCCATACCCGAAACTGCTGAGACGATAGCTATTAGTAAAGTTTTATTACTAATTGAACAGACAAATGTGCGTGCCCATTTTTGTCGCTTATCTTCGGGACGTAGTGTTGAATTAATTAGAGAAGCTAAAAAAAATGGAGCACAAATAACAGCTGATGTGCCTATTTGCAACTTGCACTTAACAGATATGGATATTGCCGATTATGATAGCAACTGTCATTTGCGACCTCCATTAAGAGACGAGAGCGATCGCGTTAGACTAGTTGAAGGGCTTGTTGATGGTACAATTTCAGCAGTTTGCTCAAATCATCAGCCTGTTGATGCAAATGCTAAATCTGCCCCATTTAGTTTAACCCAACCAGGTGCCTCAACAATTGAACATATACTCCCCTTAATCATGCATATTAAAAAACTAGGATCCGAACTATCATTAAAAGAATCTATTTCATTAGTTACTTCAAAACCTGCAAGTATATTAGGAATTGAAAAAGGAATGCTTAAAGAAAATGGTGATGCTGATATTTGTATTTTTGATCCAAATAAGAATACAGATATAAATAAAAGTAATTTATTGAGTGCTGGTAAAAATACACCTTTTGGTGGTTGGGAATTAGATGGGAAAGTGACCCATACAATTCTTGGTGGTAAATTAGTTTTTAATTCGGATTAATGATGACTCATCCAAATACTCGTAACACACTGTATGTAGAGCAAGCTCAACTCATATCTCAAGATATTTATGAAGATAATCAATTTCATATGACATTGAGAGCTCCCAATACATCAAGGAATGCCAAACCAGGGCACTTTGTTCATATGCAATGCGATACAAGTATTTATATGCGCCGACCAATGTCAATTATGCGAAGTGACCCATCAAAAGAATTAATTGAAATACTTTATAAAATTGAGGGTGACGGTACAAATGCATTATCGCAAAAGAAGAAAGATGATGAAATAGACATTATAGGCCCCATCGGCCAATCATTTAAAATGAAAGCTTATAAAAAAAGACCGTTACTAATTGGAGGAGGGGTTGGGATTCCACCAATGATTTTTCTAGCGGAACATATAAAAAATACTACAAAAGATTTGTATCCTTTTGTCCTTATGGGTTCCGAGATTAGGTTCCCATTTAAAACTAAACCATCAAAAATAATGCTAAAAGAAATACCCGATGGTGTCATTGCAGCCATGCCTCTGCTAGATGATTGGGGCATACCATCCAGACTTACGAGTCTCAGTGATTTTGCAGGATGTTATAATGGGTATGTAACTCAGCTTGCTGAAGTATGGTTAAATAAACTTAATAAAGATCAGCTTAAAGAAGTTGAAATATTTTCATGCGGCCCCACTCTGATGCTTAAAGCTGTGAGTGATCTAGCAAAAAAATATGATATAAACTGCCAGGTATCCCTAGAGGAATATATGGCGTGTGCAGTTGGAGGGTGTGCTGGATGTACGGTTTTGATTAAAACGGATAGCGGCGATCAAATGAAACGTGTATGTGTTGATGGCCCGGTTTTCGAGGCAAAAAATGTTGTCCAGTTTAATAGCTAAAAAAATAAGTAAAGAATCTAACCAAAATTAATTTTAGCTTCGAGATTTGTTCTAGAACTTGCGTTATTTAATGCCTCTTCTAGTTCAATTTTACCTTCCTTGTATAAATTATGTAGTGCGGCATCAAAAGTCTGCATTCCTTTTTTACCGCTTTCCTCCATAGCAATTCTTATTTCCTCAATATCACCTTTTAGTATTAAATCTTGAATGTGTGGTGTCATAACCAATATTTCTAGAGCAGCACACCTTTTACTGTCTTTTGTTCTAATTAACCTTTGAGATATAACCCCTCTGATATTAAGCGACATATCCATTAACAATTGTTTGTGCATTTCTTGAGGGAACATATTAATAACTCTCTCAATTGCCTGCCCCGCATTATTTGCATGGAGAGTTGATAACGTAAGATGACCTGTATTACTCAACTCGAGCGCTGCTTCCATTGTTTCTCTATTTCTAATTTCTCCTACTAATATAACATCGGGTGCTTCTCTAAGTGACGCCTTTAAAGCATTTGCGTATGATTTTGTATCTACGCCAACTTCGCGCTGATTAATAATTGATTTTATATTTTCATGACTAAATTCAATTGGGTCTTCAATAGTTAATATATGATCTGAAGAATTACGATTTCGATGATCAATCATTGAAGCTAATGTTGTTGATTTACCAGAACCAGTGGCTCCGACCATTAATATCAAACCGCGTTTCAACAAACTCATTTCGGAAAGAATTTCAGGGAAGCCCAACTCCTCTATCGTTGGAATCTTACTTTGGATTCGGCGGAATACCATGCTTACTTGACCGCGCTGATTAAAAACATTTACACGAAAGCGATCTGAATCCTTTAAAGCTATTGCAAAATCACATTCCATAGTTTTGTTAAATATTTTTTGCTGTTCCTTATTCATTATACTTTGTGCAATTTTTTTTGTTATATCAGGCGATAATACTTTCTTTCCTACAGAGATAATTTTCCCATCTATTTTGATTTTAACTGGTGAATTGGCTGTTAAAAAAAGATCTGATGCTTCTTTTTCAATCATTAATTCAAGATGTGGGGTAAGGTGATTCATATATTTAGTTCCGATATTATGTCATCTAGCGAACTCTTCCTGCTTCTTCCTCTTCATCATCATGTAAACTTATATGCTCAAGACCCGCCTTAGAATCACTACCTTTTGCTGCTTTTCCCTCAAGTTTAATTCGTAATCGTAATTCATTCATTGAATCTGCAGAACGAAGTGCATCTTCATAGGAAATCTTATCAGCTTCATATAAATCAAATAATGCTTGATCAAATGTCTTCATGCCGAGTTCATTTGACTTGGCCATAATAGTTTTAATTTCATGAACATCACCTTTTAGGATCAAATCTGAAATCAATGGAGAATTTAACAAAATTTCTATTGCAGCAACTCTACCTTTACCGTCTGGTGTTTTTAATAGCCGCTGTGAAATAACCGACTTTAGATTTAATGAAAGATCCATAAGAAGTTGAGACTTCCTCTCCTCAGGAAAAAAGTTAATTATTCTATCAAGTGCTTGGTTAGCACTATTCGCATGTAATGTTGCCATTGCTAAATGTCCCGTTTCAGCGAAGGCAATTGCGAACTCCATAGTTTCACGATCGCGAATTTCTCCAAGCAAAATAACGTCTGGCGCTTGACGTAATGTATTTTTTAGAGCTATTTCCCAATCATCAGTGTCAACACCGACTTCACGCTGCATAATAATGCTCTTTTTGTGTGGGTGAACATATTCGATTGGATCTTCAATTGTTATTATATGCCCATAAGTATTATCGTTTCTGTGATCAATCATTGCGGCTAGAGACGTTGATTTACCTGAACCAGTGCCACCGACCATAATAACTAAACCATTCTTAGTCATAACAATATCTTTAAGAACTTCGGGTAACTTTAACTTATCTATATTTGGAACGTCTGTTTCAATAACACGCAAAACTAATCCGCTATGGCCTTGCTGAACAAATGCGTTAGCACGAAAACGCCCGATGCCCTCTGGAGCAACCGCGAAATTACATTCTTTTGTTGCTTCATACTCTTTTAATTGCTTGTCATTCATTAATGACTGGCATAATGCTTTTGCATTATCTGCTGTAAGTTTTGTTTTTGAAACTGGAGTGACTTTTCCATGAATCTTCATTGCTGGGGGGAAACCAACAGTTATAAATAAATCTGATCCATCTTTCTCAACTAGTGCCTTTAGAAGATCACGCATGAACTTCATCGCTCTATCTCTATCCATTATTGACACTCCTAATCAAAATAACTTTTTTATTTTAAACATTATCTTTGTTAGCAGCCTTCGAGGCAGCCTCTTCTTTTGTAACAACATTGCTTTGCACCAATCGCTGTAAATCCTGATCTAACGTTTGCATACCAAATGCTTGCCCAGTCTGAATTGCTGAATACATTTGAGCAATTTTATTTTCTCTTATTAAATTACGAATAGCTGGGGTTCCAATCATGATCTCATGCGCAGCGACACGACCTCCTCCTTGTTTTTTTAATAAAGTCTGAGAAATAACAGCCTTTAATGATTCCGACAACATTGCTCTTACCATTTCTTTTTCATCGGCTGGAAACACATCGACAACACGATCGATTGTTTTTGCTGCGGAACTAGTATGTAAAGTCCCGAAAACAAGGTGCCCTGTTTCAGCGGCAGACAATGCTAAACGAATGGTTTCTAAATCACGCATTTCACCGACAAGTATTACATCGGGATCCTCACGTAATGCTGAGCGTAACGCTTCATTAAAACCAAGAGTATCTCTATGGACTTCACGTTGATTAATTAAACACTTTTTACTTTGATGAACAAATTCAATTGGATCTTCGACGGTTAGGATATGTCCTTTTTCGGTGTTATTTTTATGATCAACCATGGCAGCAAGTGTGGTTGATTTACCAGAGCCAGTTGGGCCGGTAACTAAAACAACGCCTCTTGGATAATCAGAAATTTCTTTAAAAATCTTTGGTGCATTTAGTGTTTCTAGTGAAAGTATCTCGGAAGGAATCGTTCTAAAGACTGCCGCAGCACCGCGATTCTGGTTGAAGGCGTTAACACGAAAGCGGGCTACATTTGGAATTTCAAAAGAAAAGTCGCACTCAAGAAATTCCTCAAAATCTTTCCTTTGCTTATCGTTCATGATGTCATACACCATGCTATAAACGTTTTTATGTTCCAAATCTGGAGCCTTGACTCTTGTCATATCACCGTCTATTCGCATCAACGGCGGCATTCCTGCTGATAAGTGAAGATCCGAGCAACCTAACTCAACGCCTTTCCTCAAAAGATCGCCTATATCCATTAAAACCCCTCCCTAGAACTCTTTAATTTATTATCAGTTTTACCTATTTTTATATACCATAGGTTACTGCAATACCAGCCTAGTGTTAATAGCATCTGGCACTAAAATGACCCAAATTTTATGAAAATCGATATTAATCTAACGAAAATACGTAACAAAATTGAAGAAGCTGAAAAACAATTTGGTCGAAGAAATAATTCTGTATGCTTAATTGCTGTCACAAAAACAAGGGAAATTAATGAGATAACAGATGCAATAAACGAAAATCAACGCCATTTCGGTGAAAATTATTGCCAAGAAGCAGTAGAAAAAATAAAAGCCATAAATCATTCAGATCTAATTTGGCACTTTATAGGCCCCATACAGTCGAATAAAACAAATCAGATTGCCAGGTATTTTAGTTGGGTGCACACACTGGATAGATTAAAAATAGCTAGACGCTTGAATGAAATGCGACCAGATAACCTTCCTCCTTTGAACGTATGCGTTCAGGTTAACACCAGTAAAGAATCCACAAAATCTGGTCTTTTAATTAATGAGTTAGAAAATTTTATTGACGCGCTTGATGAGTTCAAGCGCTTAAAAGTAAGAGGATTAATGTCTTTACCAGAAATTAATGAAAATTTTGATTCACAAAGAGAGTCATTTAGACAATTGAATAAAGTATTTCATAAACTAAATAAAAATCATGTCAAATTAGATACTCTCTCAATGGGAACTACTATTGATATGAATGCGGCTATTGCTGAAGGCGCAACTTTTGTCCGTATAGGTACAGCAATTTTTGGTCCTCGCATACAATGAAAATAGTCATCTTTATGGGTATTGCCTGATATTTTTTTCTCACACAGCTATACTTCCTCCTACTATTTAAGAAAAAATTTAGAATACTATGAAAAACCTAACAATCGCATTCATTGGCAGCGGGAACATTGCAAATAGTATGATCGGCGGGCTAATTGCCAACGGTGTCGATTCAAAAAAGATAGTTGCTTCGGATCCAGATGAAACCCAAAAAAAACTAACTGCTAAAAAATACGGCATCACTGTATTCAAAAATAATCAAGATGCTGCAAAAAAGGCAGATGTAATTATATTCGCTGTCAAACCTGAAAATATGCAAATAGCTATTAAAAAAATTTTTGAAATACCTAAAATTGAAAATAAATTACTACTTTCTGTTGCAGCAGGTATAAAAATTGAATCGATAGAAAATTGGATTGATAGGCCTACCTCAATTGTGAGAGTAATGCCAAACATAACAATGGTAGTTCAAGCAGGTGCTAGCGCTTTATATGCAAATGAGCATGCAACAAACGAAGATAAAAAAATTGCTGAATATATAATGAAATCAGTTGGAGTAACTGTTTGGCTTGATGATGAAAATCATATGGATTCTGTAACCGCTCTCTCTGGCAGTGGCCCTGCTTATTTCTTTTATTTGATGGAAATAATGGAAAATAATGCGGTAGAAATGGGTTTAAACAAAGAAGATGCGAGATTACTAACAGTGGAAACTGCACTTGGTGCTGCAAAAATGGCAGTGCTGTCAAAAACTGAGCCAAAAGAACTACGCCAGCAGGTTACATCAGCTGGGGGAACGACAGAAAAAGCTATAAATGTTTTCGTACAAGGAAGACTTGATGAGCTATTTCGTAATGCCATGGATGCTGCTAAAGAACGGTCCATAGAGTTGTCTAAATCATTCGAAGATTAAATATGAGCAGTAACTACTTAATACAAGCAGTAGTTTTTTTAGTACAGCTTTCTTTTGATATTGTAATTTTAGCATTATTGTTACGTTACCTTTTAGCAAAAGTAAAAACTAATTCATACAACCCCTTATCAGAAGTAATCATGAAACTTACAAATCCTCTTCTTGTCCCATTAAGGAGAGTGATGCCTGGTTATCTTGGCATTGATTGGTCTTCTGTTATCGCATTATTACTCATTCAATCAACAAAACTAACGATTATTCAAGTAATTATGAAAGGTGGATTACTAGCCATTGATGGTCTAGTTATTCTGACTGTAGCCAATTTATTAGAAATGGTACTTTATATATATATGTTTACTATAATTATTCAGGTTATTATCAGTTGGATAAATCCTAGTGTATATAGCCCCGTTACAACAATTATGCAACAACTAACGGAACCAATATTAAGACCGGCTAGAAAAATAACTAGGTTTGGAGGAAGTCTTGATTTTTCGCCATTACTTGTTCTTGTTATTATACAGCTTTTAATGATTCTAATTATTTCGCCTTTGATGGATATAGGCTATAGATTATCTTCTTAACTCATATAAATAATTTATTTAAATACTAAAATAAAATGCAAAGTTCATTGCCAAAAAATAGTGTAGGCCTTGTTAAACCAAGTAAAGTTCACTTTGAGGAAAAATTATTGCTGGCTTCGGGAAGTAGTCTAAATGGCTTTGATCTTGTTTATGAAACCTATGGTGAATTAAATGCTGAATGCTCAAATGCTATATTGATATGTCATGCTCTAAGTGGAGATCATCATGTTGCTGGGTATCATACACCTGAAGATAAAAAACCTGGATGGTGGGACAATGCAATTGGTCCAAATAAAGTAATTGATACTAATAAATTCTTTGTTGTTTGCCCAAATAATATCGGTGGTTGCGGAGGCTCAACTGGCCCACTAGCGAGCAATCCAGATACTGGAGAACTTTATGGGCCAAATTTTCCTTTAGTAACGGTTAAAGACTGGGTTAAAACTCAAGCAATGTTGGCAGATCATCTTGGTATTGAAACATGGGCGGTAATTATTGGTGGGAGCTTAGGTGGTATGCAGTGTATGGAATGGTCAATTACGTACCCTAACAGGCTAAAACATACTTTTGTTATTGCTGCTGCTCCAAAGTTATCAACTCAAAATATTGCTTTTAACGAAGTCGCAAGACAAGTTATTCGTTCCGACCGTGATTTTAATGATGGTTATTATTATAAAAATGATAGCAAACCTACTCATGGTTTAATGCAGGCAAGAATGCTGGGGCACATTACATATTTGTCTGATGATGCTCTTGATGAAAAATTTGGACGTCAACTTAGGGACGGAGAAATAAAGTTCGGCTACGATGTCGAGTTTCAGATTGAAAGTTATTTAAGATATCAAGGGCGTTCATTCGTTGATAGATTTGATGCAAATAGCTACCTATTAATAACTAAGGTATTAGATTATTTTGATCCTGCCGCTGAAACTGATGGCAACTTAGCCGAGGCAATGTCTCCTGCTAAGGCCGAATTTTTAATTATTTCATTTAGCAGTGATTGGCGTTTTTCGCCTACACGCTCGGTAGAAATCGTGGGAGCGTTGCTCGAAAAAAATAAAAAGGTTAGCTATATCGAAATTCAATCAAAAGAAGGACATGACTCATTCTTAAAAGAAATTCCAGTTTATCATAAGGCTATGAAAAGTGCTCTTAACCGCATAGCTATGGAGATTAATAACTAATGGAATTAAGAACTGACCAAACATTAATCGCTAAATGGATTAAAAAAGGTGCGCGTGTCCTTGATCTAGGATGTGGTGATGGTGCATTACTATCAAATTTACAAACAAACAAAGATGTTTCTGGCTATGGTATTGAAATTGACGAAAATAATATTGTTAAATGTATTGAGAAAGGGGTGAACGTAATACAGACAGATCTTGATGCTGGACTTTCTCAATTTGATAATAAAATATTTGACTACGTAATAATGACACAGACACTGCAAGCGATTTATTATCCTGAAAAACTATTAACTGAAATGACGCGTGTTGGAAATGAGGCAATAGTAACCTTTCCAAATATGGCTCATTGGAGGTGTCGTTTACAATTAGCACTTGGTGGGCATATGCCAAAATCTAAAACACTGCCTTATGAATGGTATAATACGCCAAATATTCACCTCTGTTCATTAGATGACTTCGAAGATCTATGTATAAAAAAGAATATTAAAACTATCGAAAGAGCAACAGTCGACCGTGCTCACCAATTTAGCTTTGGAATGAACATTTTTCCAAATTTGTTAGGGGAAGTAGCAATTTATCGTTTCAAATGCGAATAATAAAAGATCTTTTTTAAACCCTCTAAGAAAAGACTAGTAATTAGGTTATTGTCCAGTCGTAATCAATTATTAAAGGAGCATGATCAGAAAAACGTTCGTCCTTATATATAGAAGCGCCCTTAATTTTATTTTTTAATCCTGGCGTTACCACTTGATAATCAATACGCCAACCAATATTTTTAGCCCATGCCTGCCCTCTGTTCGACCACCATGTATACTGTTCTGCCTGCTGGTTTACAACACGAAAAGCATCGATCATTCCTATCTTATCAAATAAATTATCCATCCATGCCCGTTCTTCTGGCAAACATCCTGAATTTTTCTGATTGCCTTTCCAGTTTTTAATATCAATTTCCTTATGTACGATATTCCAATCACCACAGATAATATATTCTCTTTTTTGACGCCGTATTTTTTTTAATACAGGTATAAAACGATCAAGAAAATTAAATTTTATTGTCTGACGTTCTTCGCCAGATGACCCAGAAGGAAGATATAGCGAAATAATGCTTAATTTATCAAAATTAGCCTGTAAAAAACGTCCTTCATCATCGGCTTCTTTCCACCCCAACTTGTCAATTATTTTGTCTGGTTCTTTGCGACTATACAAAGCAACACCGCTATACCCTTTTTTAATTGCGTCGTTAAAGTATGAATAATACCCTTCAAGTCTAGTTATTTGCTCGGATAACTGTTCAATCTGTGCTTTCGTCTCTTGTATACAGACTACATCTGCATTCTGTTTTTTTAGCCACTTAAAAAAATCTTTTCTATGGGCTGCGCGTATACCATTAACATTTACAGAAATTATCCTCATTGAAACTATCCTCTGTTTATTTTGCACTGTATCATACACGATCATCTTAAATTTTATTTTTTAAGTTATGAGGCACGAATGGAAGATTATCAAAAGAATTTTATAGATTTGGCTATAGAAAAAAAAGCATTATCCTTTGGAGAATATGAACTTAAATCTGGCAGAGTTAGTCCCTATTTCTTTAATACTGGTACTTTTAATGATGGGGAAAGTCTAGCAAAGCTTGGTAGATTCTTTGCCGAAGCCATTCGATATTCTAATATTAAATTTGATATGTTATATGGGCCTGCTTATAAAGGTATACCTTTAGCATCTGCTATATCGATTACTTTCCACGAAATATTTAACTGTAATTATCCGTTTTGTTTTAATCGTAAAGAAATAAAGGATCATGGTGAGGGCGGCATAACATTTGGGGCTAAAATTAAAAATAGAATTATGATTATTGATGATGTTATCTCTGCAGGAACTTCAATTAAAGATTCGGTTGATATAATAGAATCCGAAGGAGGTACGGTTGCAGGAGCAATTGTTGCGGTGAATAGACAAGAACGAGGCGAGGGCGAATTATCTGCAATTCAAGAAGCACAAAATAGGTACGGAATTAAAATCATGAGCATAGTGAATTTAGATGATATTATTTCTTATATAAGTGAAAGTAATAAATTTAAAAAGCACCTAGGAGCGATTAAGGCGTATCGAAAAAAATATGGTGAAATTTCTACATGACTTCAAAATAAAAGTCATATTATAATAAAATTAATTAATAAAATACTTTAATAACTATGAAAAATCTAAATCTAAAAATTTTTTTACTATTTATCGCGATTGTACTTACTAATAATGCTGCTGCTAGAATTAAATGTTGGACCAACAATGAAGGCAATAGAGAATGTGGAGACAAAATTCCTCCTGAATATACTCAACAAGGATATAAAGAATTAGATAAATCTGGTCTTGTGAGAGAGGAAAAAGAAAAAGTTAAAACTAAAGCAGAACTAGAAGAAGCTAAAAAACAAGCTGAAAATATTAAAAAAAGGAACGAAAAGAAAAAAAATCAGAAAGCTTATGACAAAATGTTACTTGAAACATACACAAATGTGAACGAAATAGAAATAGCACGTGATGAAAAAATCAATGCAATTCAATCAACAATAAAGCTAACAAAGAAGCGTGTTTCAAAACTACAATATCAACTCAATGAACAACTGTCAGAAAATGATGATTCGAAAGAATCAAAAAAAATAAAAAATCTTCAAGATGAAATTTCACTAAATGAAAATTTCATACAGAAAAAAATTAATGAGCAAGAGGAAATAAAAAATCTATATATAGGATATATTAAAAGATTCAAAAAACTAAAGAATTATTAGTAACTATCTAAAAAATCCATTCTTCATTACTTCCCACTGAGCATCTAAATGCTCGATGGGTTTTTTTTTAAATTCACTCCTTACAAATTTCCCTAGTTTCCCCTCGATATACGACAATATTTGATTCGTAACAGCATCAATATCACTAATGGGTCTAGGGCCGTCATTACTAAGATTAGCTTCGCGTAATATTTGTTTTATTTGAGTTTCAAGACGCTCAAAAAAATGCGTTGTCTGAAAACGTAATTTCTTATTTTCGCCTAGAAGCACATCACTAATAAGTAAACGTGTTACTCCAGGATTTCTCTCTGAAAATGTGAAAATTAAAAAAATAATTTTCCTGCATCGTGCTATTGGGTCTTTATCTTGTGTCAAAATGCTATTAATTGAACTAAATATTGAATTTTCTGCAAAATCAATTAGGGATTCAAACATTTTGGATTTACTAGCAAAATGACGATATAAAGCGGCCTCAGAAAAACCAACTGCGTTTGCTAAACTAGATGTAGTAATTGGTGATCCAAGGTTTTTTTCTAGTTCATTTGCTAGTACTGTTAGTATCTGTTCGCGTCTATCTAATTTAACAGTCATAGCTACGAAAATTTATCTTTTATTTTCTTTCTGTGAATCAATGTTCCGACTCCTTCATCAGTCAGGATTTCAAGAAGCACAGCATGTTTGACACGTCCATCAATAATATGAGAAGTCTCGACTTTACCTTGAACAGCATTTAATGCAGATCGTATCTTTGGTAGCATCCCGCCTTTAATAATTCCTTTTTTTATAAGAATATCAACCTCTTCAATAGATACCCCAGTTAACACCTCGCCATTTTCATCTAGTAGACCTTGTGTGTTTGTAAGCATGATGAGTTTTTCCGCGCCTATTGCTTGCGCGATTTTACCTGCGACTAAGTCAGCATTGATGTTGTATGTCTGGCCAGACTCATCCACACCAATAGGAGCGATCACTGGTATGGTATCGTTTTGTGCTAGTGCATTAACTGCTGACTTATCTACAGTTTCAATATCTCCAACATAACCAATATCAATTATTTCGGAAGTACCAAGTTTTGTATTATTTTTTTTAAGCACCATCTTTCTTGCGATAATTAATTTTTCATCTTTCCCACTTAAACCAACAGCATTTCCTCCGAAACTATTAATAAGGCTGACTATCTCTTGATTTATCTCCCCTGCAAGAACAGTCTCAACAATACTCATTGTTTCGCGATCAGTAACACGCATCCCGTCCACAAAACTACTTTTTTTTCCAAGCTTTTCTAGTGTAGCTCCAATTTGTGGGCCGCCTCCATGAACAACTATTGGGTTCATGCCGACTAGTTTCATTAAAACAACATCGCGTGCAAAACCCGACTTTAAAGATTCATCAGACATGGCGTTGCCACCATATTTTATAACAATGGACTTACCTCTAAAACGTTTAATATATGGCAATGCCTCTGTTAAGACTTCGGCAATATAACTTGGTTTTTTATTCTTTTTTATCATTAATTCAAATTAAAAATATATTCAAATAATTTAAAATGGTGCATTAAGATTGTTATCTACAGCTTCAATTATATTACGAAAGTCTCTTTTTATGCGATCAAGTGCTGAGTTATCGTCTCCCTCAAATCTAAAAATTATAAAAGGAGATGTATTTGAAGGTCTTACTAACCCCCATCCATCTTCATACTCCGCCCTTATGCCATCAATATTTATAATATCGGCATTTATAGTAGAAATATTTTTTGAAAATTCTTTCATAAATTTTATATGGTCATCTTCTTTAAGTGGCATTCTTAATTCAGGGGTACTAATTCCATAAGGTAGTTCCTGAAATAATTCAGTTGGTTTTTTACTATTATTTGTAAAAATTTCAATAAACCTAGTAGCTGCATATAATGCATCATCAAAGCCATACCAGCGTTCTTTAAAAAAAATATGGCCACTCATTTCTCCTGCTAAAGGTGCATTTACTTCATTCATCTTTTGTTTAATATATGAGTGCCCAGTTTTCCACATTAGCGCCCTGCCATCACAAAGATCTATTTCTCTTTTAAGGTATCTGCTACATTTAACATCAAATATTATATGAGCTCCTTTATTTCGCATCAAAATATCTTTTGCCAACAACATCAATTGTAGGTCAGGCCATATAATTTTTCCTTTGGCATCGACAACACCAAGCCTATCTCCATCGCCATCAAAAGCGAAACCAATATCTGCGTTTTCTTTCTTAACTCTATTTATAAGATCTTCTAAATTTTCAGGTTGACTAGGATCAGGGTGGTGATTAGGAAAATTTCCGTCGATTTCAGAATACATTATTATAGTTTCACAGTTAAGTGCTTTAAAAAGTTCGGTGGCAATATTACCAACGGAACCATTTCCACAATCGACAACAATTTTAAGAGATGGGTTTTTCGGTATATTTATATCACTTACTATACGATCAATATAATCCTTTGATACATCTGCATTTTTTAATGAGCCTTCACCAACCGTATATTCCCCAGACAATATTTGCTTTTTAAGCGAATTAATACGCTCGCCAAATAAAGAATTACCCCCGATCACAGTTTTTAAACCATTGTATTCTGCAGCATTATGACTACCTGTAACCATGACACAATTATTTGCAGCAAAATGGTGACTGGCGAAATATGTAACTGGTGTTGGCACTATGCCTATATCGATGACATCTCTTCCAGTACTTATTAATCCCTCTATAAGAGCTTTATTTAATTCGGGACTTGAGACTCTTCCATCGTGCCCAACGATAAATTCTTTCTGATGCTCCTTATCAGCCATCGTTCCAATAGCCTTCGCGATTTCGAATACAATCTCGCTAGTTAATTGTTCCCCGAAAATTCCACGAATGTCATATGCTCTGAAAATAACAGGATCAAAAGATGGAGGCTGATGCGTAATTTTCATTTATCAAGAAACACCTGTATGGCCAAAACCACTAGAACCTCTCGAAGTCTCCTTAAATGAATCAACAAACTCAAAACTTGGTTGCTCAACAGGTACAATTATCATTTGTGCAATTCTGTCGCCAGGGTTTACTGTAAATTTACGGTCGCTTCTATTCCAACATGAAATAAAAATTTCACCCTGATAATCTGAATCAATCAATCCTGTTAGATTGCCTAAAACTATACCATTCTTATGACCAATACCAGAACGAGGCAATAACATTGCTGCATACGATTTATCAGCGATATAAATTGCAAACCCAGCAGATATTAGAATCGTTTCATTCGAGTTTATTTCTATGGTTTTCTTCGTGCAAGCACACAAATCTAACCCGGCTGAACCTTCTGTTGCATAATGGGGCATTGGGAAATCTTTACCCAAACGCTTATCAATGAGTTTTATTTGAATTTTCTTCATTATATTGAAAAGCAATCAATTCTATTAGCTTTCTTGCTAATTTATTTTTCGAATTTAATGGTAATTTCTCCTGACCACTGCCCCAAAAAACAGTTAATTCATTGTCTTCTGAATCTATGCCTATTTGCTTACCTACTTTATTTGCGGCAATCATATTCAGGTTCTTTAAATCTAATTTTTCTTTTGCATTCATTTCTAGATTTTCAGTTTCTGCGGCAAATCCAACAGTGAATGGAGCATTATTCAAAGCAGCTACCTTAGCTAAAATATCTGGTGTTTTATGTAAAATTAGCTGACAAGTATCTTCTATTTTTTTTATTTTTTTCTTAGAAATATTTTGAAAAGTATAGTCTGAAACAGCGGCAGCTGAAATAAATATGTCTGTGGTATTAATTTTTTTCATTACAGATGAGCACATTTCCTCTGCCGATGTGACACGAATAATTTTCTCTATACCAACAGCCTCGATATTGACTGGTCCAGAAATAAGAGTAACTTCTGCACCTGCTTCTACAGCTGCCGAAGCGATCGCATAACCCATACGTCCTGAACTACCATTACTCAAAAATCTAATTGGATCAATTGCCTCACGTGTCGGTCCAGCAGTAACTAATAATCTAGATCCAGTTAAAATATTTGTGCGGAATATATCAGCCGCAAATTTCGCTATCTCTTCGGGCTCAGCCATACGTCCAGGTCCATCGTCTCCGCACGCTTGTTCGCCTTCGGACGGGGCAATAACCTTAATCCCCCATTGTTTTATTTTGTTTAAGTTCTCCTGTGTTGCTTTATTAAGCCACATGTTCTGATTCATTGCTGGTGCGAGCATAACTGGACTATCTGCCGCTAAACACAAAGTGCTTAATAAATCCTCGGCAAAACCATGAGCATATCTAGCAAGAAAATTGGCACTAGTTGGAGCTATGATTATGAGATCCGCCCATTTTGCTAATTCAATGTGGCTCATTGCCGCCTCAGCATCTAAATCCAGTAATTCTGTATGTACTGGTCTTGAGGATAATGCTTGAAAAGTCAAAGGAGTAACAAATTCGCATGCATTTTTAGTCATAACGACACGAACATCTGCCCCATTTTTTCTCAAAATACGAACCAAAAAAGCTGATTTATAAGCCGAAATGCCTCCTGTGATCCCTATTACAATCCTCTTGTTTACTAATCTACGCATAGTATTTTGATTTTACCTGAATTATTGGTTCAAGTAGTATGTGTTTTATAGCTAATATATTTTTTGATGCCAATGAATTATCAAAAGCCCACAACCATATGCAAACACTTGGATTCAGAGTTTAATCGATGTACAATCCGCGCTCGTTTTACTTTCAAAAATTGAGAATTAGAAATGTCAAGAATTTGTCAAGTAACTGGTAAAAAGCCCATGGCTGGGAACAATGTGTCTCATGCTAACAATAAAACAAAACGTCGTTTTTTGCCTAATTTGCAATCTAGGCGCTTTTGGATTGAAAGCGAGAGTCGCTGGGTCAGACTTCTTGTAAGTAAAAAAGGTTTACGAATTATTGATAAAAAAGGTATTGACGCCGTTTTATCTGATATTCGTTCACGTGATAAAATAGTCTGAGGTAATCACCAATGCGAGATAAAATTAAACTTGTATCTTCTGCGAAAACAGGACACTACTACACTACTACAAAAAATAAACGCACGATGCCCGATAAAATGGAGATCAAAAAATTTGACCCAGTTGTGCGTAAACATGTCATCTATAAAGAATCAAAAATAAAATAGCGCGGTTAAGCGCTATTTTTTAAAATGCGCGATGATTGAAAATAAACCACTTGTATCTGTTAATCAACTTACACGTTTTTATGGAAAGGTTTGCGCAATAAAAGATATTAGCTTCGATATCAATCGTGGTGAAATCCTTGGCTTGTTGGGGCCCAATGGGGCAGGTAAATCTACAACAATGCAAATTATTTCTGGAGTATTATCTGCTAATAGTGGCTCTGTCTCGATAGCTGGATATGATATACAAGACTCTCCTAAACTTGCTAAAAAAAATATTGGTTTCCTGCCTGAACAATTACCACTTTATTATGATCTAACCATTGATGAATACTTGCTTTATGCAGCTAAGTTAAGAGGCATAAAAAAAATAAATCTCAAAGAAAAAATTGATATTTGTAAGGAGCGTTGTGGACTAGAAAATTTAGGTCTACGCTTAATAAATAATCTCTCAAAAGGGTACAAACAGCGTGTTGGACTGGCACAAGCAATAGTACATACACCATCGATAATTATTCTTGACGAACCAACTTCGGGACTTGACCCAAAACAAATCTTAGAAATTAGGGAGCTAATGCATGAATTAAGTAAAAATCATAGCATAATACTATCTACCCACATACTTTCTGAAGTTGAAACTATATGTGATCGTGTATTAATTATAAATAAAGGCAATATTGTCTTGGATCAACATCTAAAAGATTTGCTATCAAATAAAAATTCACTTGAAAAAACTTTCTTGCACTTAACGGAAAATAATAAAAAAATAAATGAGTAATAACATAATCTTAATTTCTGGTAATGAATTGCGACGTCTCTTCAAGTCTCCTCTTGCCTGGATTATTTTTTCTGTTGTCCAATTTTTAGTAGCGATCTTTTTCTACATGCCGTTAATGACATATTTACAGCCAGATTCTGTAGCTTCTGGTCTAACTAATAATGTAGTATCAACCATGTATGGGTTTGCAGCATATATTATCCTTGTAATATCGCCCTTATTAACAATGAGGCTATTTGCAGAAGAGCGCCAGTTAGGAACAATAAAATTATTATTTTCCTCTCCAATCAGCATAACTGAGCTAGTATTAGGAAAATTCTTTGGAATCGTAATTTTCTATATTTTAATTATTGCTATGATCACATTGATGCCAGCATCCTTACTATTTGGCGCAACACTTGATCTAGGACAAATTCTTTCCTCAATTATAGGCTTATGCTTACTTGCAACAACACTTGTAGCAATTGGATTATTTTTTTCTTCTCTTACAACTTCGCCTGTCATAGCTGCAGTTAATACCTATGGTATTTTATTTTTACTATTACTTATAAAGATTGCTGCATCAAATTCTTCGGAAAGAACCGCGGAGATATTTACCTATTTATCACTAGATAAACATTATGATAATTTCTTGAATGGTATATTTAATACAATTGATCTTTTTTATTACATTACATTAAGTGTGTTTTTTATTTGCCTATGTATTTGGAGGCTGGATATAGAGAGGGTATATAAATAAGCTTGTTATGTTAGATAATAATAAAAAAATATCTATAAAAATAAATAGTGTTGTGACGCTTTTTTTATTAGTCATTTCTTTGGTTTTATTATCTTGGTTAAATTATAAAAATCCGGTCATATATGATTGGACAGCATCTGGTAGAAATACTTTATCAAGTACGAGTATTGACCTCTTAGAAAAAATGCCAGAAAAAATTGATGTCATTTCATATGCTAGAAATACTCCATTTCTAAGATCTTCAATAAAAAAATTTATTGCTAAATACCAAAAATACAAGCCAAATATCTCTTTAAGTTTTGTTGATCCAGATACGTCGCCTGATGAAGCTCGCAACTTAGGTATTACAGTTAATGGTGAGATATTAGTTCGATACAAAGGAAGAACAGAGCATTTAAAAACAGATAATGAACAAGTATTTGCTAATACCTTAAGGAGACTTCTAAACAATCAGGAAACATGGATTGCATTAGTTGAAGGACATAATGAGAGGAGTGCTTTGAGTACAGGAAATCATGATATAAGTGGCTGGGTAAGCAATATTATAAAACAAGGATACAAAATACAGCCGATTAATCTATTAGAAATCACAACAATCCCAGATAATACTAAAGTGCTCGTCATTGCTAGCCCAATGACTAATTACGATGATACCGAAGTAAATAAAATTATTAATTATGTAGACAAAGGTGGTAATTTACTTTGGCTGCACGAACCGAATTCATCGTATAACCTCGATGCGCTGACAAAAAAGTTATCAATAGAATTTATGAATGGGGTAATAATAGACACAGTTGGCAGAGAAATTGGAATACAAGACCCCACCATTACATTTGTAACAAAAAGCTTGTATGCGAAACATGTCATTACTGATGACTTTGATCTTGTAACTCTTTTTCCAGTAGCTGGAGCAATAAATCCATTAAAATCAGATACTTGGTCAGTAAAATCAATATTAAACACAGGGAAACATACGTGGAATGAGTTAGGAAAATTAGAGGGGGAGATAGAACTTAATAATGACACAGAAAAACAAGGTCCTTTAGTATTGGGTGTAAGCTTAGAAAGAAAAATTAATGAACAAGAAAATAATGAACCACAAAAAAAACAACAACGCATTATAGTCGTGGGCGATGGAGACTTTTTATCAAATGCTTATTTTTTGAATAATGGAAATGGAGAGTTAGGCATAAGAATAATTAATTGGCTAAGCAACAATGATGACTTTATTAGTATCCCATCGAAAATAGTTATAGATGCCCATTTAAAAATGCCATTTTATACATTAGGTATTATGGGGATATTTTTTCTATTTCTAATACCAATATCCATGACTGTATATGGGATTCTAATTAATTTAAGAAGAAAGAAACAGTAACATGAAAATAAGATTTTGGATCAATATTTTTCTTTTTATCTTTATTATTTTATTATCGATAAATATATTCACAAAAAAAATAGAAGTCGAAGAAGAAAAATCGCTAACTGATATAAACTTAAATTCTATAAATGAGATTATAATTGAGGTTAAAAATAAAAAAGACCTTATCTTTAAAAAACAAAATAAAAAGTGGGTTATGAATTCTCCATATAATAAAATAGCCAACCAAGAAAGAATTAAATCTATTCTAGAAATATTAGAAATCAAATTTTATAAAAAATATGATATAAATAAAGTCAATCTTGTTCAATTTGATCTTAAAAACCCAAAAGTTTTATTAAATTTAAATAATAATAAATTTTATTTTGGAGTAACGAATCCCATAGATCAAAAACGCTATGTTTTGTTTGATGATAGCGTATACATGATTGACGATTTCATCTACCCTCAATTAACAACAAGTCCTGCTTTTTTCATAGATAATGATGTAATGTCAGAAAACTAATTTATAATGCCTGAACTGCCAGAAGTAGAAACAACGAGAAAAGGTATTTCAGCTTTTGTTACTGGTAAAATAATAAAAAATGTAATTATTAGAAATGACAAACTTAGGTGGCCTATACCATATGAAATTATAAAGCACCTTAAAAATAATCAAATAGTAAAATTGAAAAGACGTGCAAAATATCTTCTATTTGAGACAAGAAATGGCTGCTTGATTATGCATCTTGGAATGTCTGGAAGTTTACGCATCACGGAATTTAATCAGCCTTTCATGAAACATGACCATGTTGATTTTATTTTTGAGGAATATATTCTTAGATATAATGATCCAAGAAGATTTGGGTGCATTTTATGGACGAATCATGACCCATTAACACATAAATTAATTTCACATCTAGGTCCTGAGCCTCTTAGTAATGAATTTAATTACGATTATTTATATAAAATGTCTAGAAAAAGATCGTGTTCTATTAAAGCTCTTATAATGAATCATTGTATTGTGGTTGGTATAGGAAATATATACGCAAACGAAGCCCTGTTTCTATCAAAAATTAATCCAAAACATAAAGCCAGTAAAATATCCAAACTGCGATACGAAAAGCTGGTTTTCTCTATGAAAACCATATTATCAAAAGCCATAAAAAAAGGTGGAACAACGATACGTGATTTTGTTAATAGTGATGGAAAACCAGGTTACTTCTCTAATGAACTTAAAGTTTATAACAGATCAGGCCAATCATGCGATGTATGTAAAACAAAAATAAGGAAAATAAAGCAAAATCAGAGATCAACTTTTTACTGCACATCATGTCAAACTTGAATATTGTTTAGCACTAATATGAATTAATAGTTTCTGCAGCTCCCTCGCCCCTAGGATCGCTAGCAACAAAATTGATATTTTTGCTTTTCCAATACATTATTGCCTGCATATTCCCATATTTACGATTTATTTCCTTTAGCTTATGTCCTTTTAATGCCAATTCTTTTTTTTCTTTAATTGATAAGCCACCTTTTTCATATTGCACTATATCTGGCATATATTGATGATGATATCGAGGAATACTAACCCAGGATTCGGGTAGTTTACCTCTTTCAAAATCTAAAACTGCTAATAAAACCATACTAATTATTCGACTGCCGCCAGGTGTCCCCAGAATACCAATGCGATCATTTGATTCTATAAAAGTTGGCGTCATACTCGACAATGGGCGTTTTCCAGAATAAATAGTATTGGCTTGGTAACCTATCAGTCCATAGGTATTTGGTGTAAAAGGTTTAATTGTAAAATCATCCATTTCATTATTAAGTAAAACTCCGGTTCCTTCTGGAACAAACCCCGACCCAAACGGCAAATTAATACTTAAAGTAGCTGATACTCTATTACCATCAGCATCTAATATTGAAAAATGTGTTGTGTTAACACCTATTTGATTTGTAGTTTTTATACTTCCTAATTTACTATTTGGTGTTGCTGAATTAATATCAATTGTCAGCGCCAACCCCTCTGCATAATTTTTATCTAACAATCTACTAACAGGAACCTTAACAAAATCAGAATCGCCAAGATAGGCAGCACGGTCTCGATAAGCACGTTTCATCGCCTCTATAATGATATGTTTTTGAGTTACTTTATCATGTTTTTCTAGATCAAATTTCTCCAAAATATTCAAAGCTTGCCCTAAAACAATCCCGCCTGATGATGGAGGAGGCGCTGATATAATTTTAATTCCATTATAATTTAGTACGATTGGCTTGCGTTCTACAATCTTGTAGTTCTCCAAATCATAGATTTCCCATATTCCGCCATTTTCTTGAACACTATTAACCATTTCCTGAGCAAAATTTCCATGATAAAAACTTCTACTTCCATCTCTGGCAATCATTGTTAATGTGTTTGCTAAATCACTTTGAATAATAATATCGCCAATCGCGGGGATTTTATTTTCTTTAAGAAAAATGTTAGAAGTAATGGCATATTTGCGAATTATGTTCTCTCGATATTGTATTAATTTTTGATAGCGAGGCGTGACGATAAATCCGGTTTTTGCCTGTTGAATAGCTGGCTCTAAAATATCATGTAATTTTAAAGTACCATAGTGTTTTACTATATGATCAATGCCTGCAACAATTCCCGGTATCCCTGCAGCCATTGGTCCATTTAGCGAGAGACCCTTAATCACGTTTCCATTTTTATCTAGGTACATATTTTTCTTACTACGCAAAGGAGCTGTTTCTCGTCCATCAATGAACACTTGTTTGTTATCTAAATTACGATGGAGCAACCAAAATCCGCCACCACCTAAACCAGATCCATATGGCTCAACTACTGCAAGTGATGCGGTAATTGCTGCAGCTGCATCGAATGCATTGCCGCCTTTTTTAAGTATTTCTAACCCTGTACGAGTTGCTATTTCATGAGCTGTAGCTACTGAAAATTGATTGTTGCTATCTGCATATAGATTTGTTGAAAAGACATAAAAAAAAATCAATAGTAAATGTTTCACGAATAAATGAATCATAAATTATTTTATAACTTTCTTTCTAGCGCTAATTTTACGCTTGGCGGAACAAAAGAACTAATATCCCCTCCTAGCATCGCTATCTCCCGTACAAGGCTTGATGAAATATTTTTGAACTTTTCATCTGGCATTAGGAAGACTGTTTCAATTTCAGGGTATAACTTTTTATTCATATCCGCCATTACAGACTCATAATCAAAATCTATTATTGTACGCACTCCTCGAATGATAAAATATGATGATTTTTCACGAGCCAAATCTGTTACTAATCCGCTAAAAACAATTGGTGTAATATTTTTTTCTTCAGAAAATATATCTTCCGAAATAGAAAGTCTTTCTTTTGTGGTTAATAATAATTCTTCATTCTCCTTTTTTGCAATCGCAATAATTACCTCATCAAACAGACTGCTTGCACGTTGTGCTATATTGATATGACCATAAGTAAGAGGATTAAATGTTCCTGGAAAAATTGCTATTTTCATTATTTATGTTTCCTTATGCATCTTTGCTAAAACTGACTGAACTTGTCCCGTTTGGACTATCTTATTTATTATAAAGCTTGATGGTATTTTTAAGTTCTTTTCTGATTCAATATAGATAACGCCATCAGATTTCAATAATGAATTTTCAATAATCATTTGGCAACATTTTTCTACATAGCCATGATTAAATGGAGGATCAAGAAAAATAAGATCGAAATTTCCAAGGTTTTCTTCCGCTATACTTAGGGCGTCTTGACACACGATTTTGTGAGCATCAGATTGAAGGATTTTTGAGGTCTTTCTTAAAGAGCCTGCAATGATTGTATTTAATTCCACCGTTAAAACTTCTGACGCGCCGCGTGACAGTGCCTCAAACCCGAGAATACCTGAGCCAGCAAATAGATCTAGGCATCTAGCGCCCTTAATCTTTCCTTGCAGCCAGTTGAATAATGTTTCTCTAGTTCGATCTGGGCTTGGCCTTAGACCATCGGCATTAACTACATCTATTTTCCTACCGCGCCATTTGCCACCAATAATACGAATCTTTCCTAAACTGCTCAAACCTTATTATTCTGTTTTTATTTGATTTTGTGGTGTACCAACTTTCACCAAAACAAGTTTATCTGGAATTAAGCGTCTTTTAAATGCATCTTTTATACTATCTACTGTTACCGCATCAACATTTGAATTAAAAGTCTCAAGATAATCGAACGGTAATTTATAATAACCAATAACAACAACGTAATTTAGTATTTTACTATTACTATCTATCCTCAACGGATACCCGCCTGTAATATTTTTTTTAGCAGCAATTAGCTCTTCTTCTGTGGGACCCTTTTCAACATAATTTCTTATATTGTCTAATAGGACAGATGTAGCTTCATCAGCCTGCTCTGTTTTTGTTTGAAGCCCAGCAATAAAAGGTCCTTTAAATAGCATTGGTGAAAAGTAACTGTATGCGCTGTATGACAAACCGCGCTTTTCTCTAATTTCTGAAAACAATCTAGATACCATGCCCCCACCACCTAAAATATGGTTACCTACATACAATGGAAAATAGTCTGAATCACCCCTCTTTACACCGGGTTGTCCAACAAGAATATGGGTTTGAGCTGAAGGATATTCAATAAAAATGTTCTGTCCATCTTCTAGATTTTCAACAGTTGGCAGCTTACCTGCTTTTTTACCATCTTGTATTACACTCGTTATATCTTCAGCAATAATTTTAGCATCACTACGATCAATTGCTCCTACAATAGCAATCATTGCATTTTTTGCATTATAGTATTTTTTATAAAATGAAATGATATCGTCACGCTTAATAGCTTTAATAGTAGACTCTGTCCCTTCACTAGGTTTGGCATACGGGTGAGATTGATATAGTGCAGACATGAAAGCTGTTTTTGCTATCGTACTAGGTGATTGCTGTTTTGCTTTTATACCAATTAACATTTGGGAGCGGATGCGCTCAATAGCATCCTGAGGAAAATCCGGTTTTGATATAACTTTTTTGAAATTTATAATCGCGTTCGACAATAGTTCTTTTTTAACCAATGAACGTAGATGTAAAGATGCAGAATCATAGCCTACATCAGATGAATAAATCGCACCTAATGATTCAAAACCCTTGCTTATCATATCTGCATCCAATCCATCAGCGCCTTCGGCTAATAAACTATTAGATAACATTGCAATCCCTAGCTGACCATCATCTCTAATGCTACCTGCATCGAATATAATTTGTATATCGACCATTGGTAGCTGAGGTGCGTGCACATAGTAAACTTCGGTGCCATTTGACGTATTCCAGTATTCAATTTCTGGCGATGCCACAAGAGAATTAGCATAAAAGAAAATAGAAAATAAAATAGCCTTAACGTGCACGACTATCACCACTATTAGATTTTGTCTTTCTAGCACCTTCATCTTGAATGGAAAGCGGATATAAATCGGCCACAGTCAATCTATCATCAATTAGGTATTTTTTAGCAACGGTCAAAACTTGGTCGCTTGTAACTGCACTAATTCTATCAACATATTTGTCAGCTAATTTCCAAGATAACCCAATTGTTTCTAACACACCAATGATCATCGCTTGATAAAAAACCGAGTCCTTTTCATAAACATCAGCAGAAATAACTTGTGCCTTTACACGCTGCAGTTCCTCATCACCAACTAAATTAGTTTGTAAATCCAATATCTCATTTCTAAAAGCAACCTCTAGTTCTTGTATTGATTTGCCTGCAGCTGGAGTTCCGGATAGTGTAAACAGATTATCCAATCTAGAAGCAATTTGATAACTTGCACCTGCTCCTGCGGCAACTTCACTTCCTCTTATTAACCGACTTGCTATTCTTGCGCTGTTACCACCATCTAATATTCCTGCCAATACTTCCAATGCATATGGCTCCCAATTGTAATCTTGGTTCTCATTGTCCAAACTTATTACTGGTGTCTTGTATGCCATCATGATGCTGGGTAATTCTGCTGGTCGTTTGACAGTAATTCTTTTCGTGCCTCGCTGAGGAACCTCTTTTTTATTATCAAGCTGTATTTTTTCACCTGCAGGTAACGGACCGAAATATTTATACGCAAGCGCATATACATCATTAGGATCGACATCCCCAACAACGACTACCGTTGCATTATTTGGTGCGTACCATTTTTTGTACCATAAATTAAGATCATTAATTGTCATGTTATCTATATCATGCATCCAACCAACAACGGGAAAGCGGTACGGACTCGTTTGAAAGGCTGCTGCTTTTGCGGACTCATATAGAAAAGATTGTGGGTTATCCTCTGTTCGCCAACGTCTTTCTTCTTTTACAACTTCAACTTCTCTCAAAAATTCTTCGTCTAATAATTTTAAATATCTCATCCTATCAGCTTCCAACTCAAAGCTAATCGCTAACCTAGATTTTTCTAATGTTTGGTAGTAACTAGTGTAATCTGGCCCAGTAAATGCGTTATCCCTACCGCCATTCTCTGAAATTATTCGTGAAAATTCACCAGGCGCATATTTTTCAGTTCCCTTAAACATCATATGTTCTAATAAATGAGATATTCCCGTTATTCCGTCATACTCATAACTACTTCCGACTTTATACCAAACTTGTGAAACAACAACTGGTGCACGATTATCTGGCTTAACCAAAAGTTTCAATCCGTTATCGAGCTCATACTCATGAACCCTTGCTAACGTACTAATAGGCAGCACTATTGCTAATACTAAAGTTAGGATTTTCATACTATAACAATGATATTTCATAATTATTAATTGATAGTTTATGTATTATTTACGCAATTTAGAATATATAGGTATTATTAAGTTCAATATTACTTGATAGCAGAATACTCTATAATTAGCTATCACGTGCCGAACGATCTTAATTTTCAAGAGGCTGTTTTAATTAAAAAAGTAACAAAATTTAGAGAACCAAAATGATAACACTTGCAAACACGCTAAAAGCAACAAGAGATCGTATTTTTGGCACGCTATTTAAAACAAATTCTCAAGTTGATAATAGCATTATTAATGAACTTGAGGATAGACTTTTACTTGCCGACACCGGAGTCAAGACAACTGACCTGATCATAGAAGCATTAACAGCTGAACTTAAAACACAAACCGACTGCACAAGCCCTAAAGAAAAATTAAAAAAAGTTCTTATGCCGTTATTTGAATCAATTGAGGGGTCATCAATAATTTCTGAAGGTAATGATAAACCACACCTCATCCTTGTTGTTGGTGCTAACGGCGTTGGGAAAACGACTACCATCGGAAAACTGACAAAATACTTCCAATCTATGCAAAAAAGTGTTGTTTTGGCTGCTGGCGATACTTTTCGCGCTGCTGCTTTTGATCAATTAAAAATTTGGGGAGAACGAAATAAAGTAAAAGTAATTTCGCATGGTACTGGCTCTGACCCAGGCGCTGTAGTTTATGATGCTATTGAATCGGCATGCACACAAAATACGGACATATTAATTGCTGATACTGCGGGACGTCTACATAATAAAAAAAATCTTATGGAAGAGATAAAAAAAATCAATAAAATTAGTAATAAGTTCAAAGATAAAATAAGTAAGGAAACAATGTTAGTTTTAGACGCTAGTACAGGACAAAATGCAATTACTCAGGCAAAAGAGTTTAATGAAGCTATCGGTATCGACGGTATAGTCCTCACAAAGCTTGATGGTACCGCAAAAGGCGGTATTGTTTTTAGTCTTGTAAATGAATTAAAAATACCTATACGATTTCTAGGTATGGGAGAACAGATTGATGATCTATGTCCTTTTAATGCAATCGACTTCATTGAAGCCGTATGTATGTGATAATTTATGATCCAATTTACAAATGTTTCAATGGTATACCCTAGGGGCAACAAAGCCTTACAAAATATTGATCTTAATATTGATAAAGGAGAAATGGTCTATATCAGCGGACACTCTGGAGCAGGCAAAAGTACATTGCTAAGATTAATTAATCTAGTAGATCGACATACAAGAGGTCAAATTATTGTAAAAGGTCAAAATTTGGAGCGAATTAGAAACAAGCGTGTAGCCAAATTCAGAAGAAATATTGGTTTCATCTTTCAGGACCACAAGTTGCTCAATGATCGCACCATATTTGATAATGTCGCTTTGCCGTTAGTAATAGCTGGGAATACGCACCAGGATATTAAAAGACGCGTGCAAGCCTCATTAGACAAAGTTGGACTACTATCAAAAATAAATAACTACCCAATGGAATTATCCAGCGGTGAATGCCAGCGTATTGGATTTGCCAGAGCAGTAGTCCATCGTCCTACTATTCTATTGGCAGATGAGCCAACTGGGAATCTTGACCCAGCTCTTTCTTGGGAAATGATGAAATTATTCGAACAATTTAATCAAGTTGGGGTTACGGTTATGATTGCAAGTCATGAGCTCGACATGATTAAACATATGCATAAAAGAATTATTGTTTTAAATAAGGGGCGTACTGTTGATATTTAATATTTATCATATTTAGAAAAATAAATAATTGAAGAATTATATTAACATCTGGGTTAAACGGCATGGCCAAGCTTTTTTCTATAGCCTGGGTCAATACGTAAAGAATCCCGCTAATAATATCTTAACTACTATGGTTATAGGAATCGCGCTTGCATTTCCAACTGGATTTATTGTCTTTCTTGATAATATAAAAGTTGTGTCCTCTAATTTAGATAATACTATTGAATTAAATTTATTCTTGAAAATGGATGTAAATGAAATAAAAGCAGAGGCTCTTGCCGACAAATTATCAAATCATGAAGATATAAAAAAAATAATACTTATAAGAAGAGATGAAGCTCTTAGTGAATATAAAAAACTCTCTGGATTTGATAATGTTTTAGACTCCCTCGATGAAAATCCATTCCCAAACTTAATATTAATAAAACCAAAATTCAAAAATAATGAAAATTCTCAGATAGCAGATCTTGTTGAAGAGTTAAAAATAATGCCAGAAATAGAAAATATACAATACGATAACAAATGGATAAATCGTTTAACAAAAATAATTGAAATTATAAAACTCGTCGTTTTAATATTATCAGCATTGTTGGTAGCATCAGTTCTACTAATAATAGGTAATACAATTCGTTTATCGATCTATAATCACCGTGACGAGATAGAAATAACAAAATTATTTGGAGGAAGTGATAGCTTTATACAAAGACCATTTTTATACAGTGGTTTTTGGTATGGTATTTTTGGTGGGCTCATTGCTTGGTTTTTAGTTCTAATATCAATCTCAATTTTAGGTGACCCAGTAAAAAAGCTTTCATATCTTTATGACGCTAATTTCAAACTTGTCGGACTTGGACTCACGGATACCTTAACTCTGCTAGCAGTTGGAATTTTTTTAGGTATTTTAGGCTCGTGGATCGCTGTAAAGAGGCATTTACGCTCAATTGAGCCTGGTTAATCTATATATTTATCAATACCTTATCTAGTTAATCTAATTGAGATATTAATAAAATTAGCACTCTTTCTCTATGAGTGCTAAAATATGTATATGCAAATAACCAAATCGGTTTAACAGATAAATCATGATAAAGAAATTACCAAATATACAGTGCGCTTTGCCTGTTGGGTCAATCGATTGCTACATCCATTCTGTCAATCAAGTGCCTATTCTATCCCTAGATGAAGAACAAAATCTGGCAAGGCTTTTACAAAATGAAGGCGATATAGACGCCGCGCGTCAATTGATTATGTCTCATCTTCGTTTTGTTGTAAAAATTGCTCGTGGTTATAATGGTTATGGGCTACAACAAGCAGATCTCATTCAAGAGGGCAACATTGGATTAATGAAAGCGGTGAAACGTTTTAATCCCGATGTTGGTGTCCGCTTAGTTTCATTTGCAGTACATTGGATTCGAGCAGAAATTCATGAGTTTATTCTAAAAAACTGGCGTGTCGTAAAAATAGCGACAACAAAGGCTCAACGTAAATTATTTTTTAATTTACGTTCCTCAAAAAAAAGACTGGGATGGCTAAACCAAAAAGAGATTAATGAAGTTGCAAAAGATCTTGGAGTTAAGCCTGCCGATGTTATAGAGATGGAAAAACGTATGAGTAATTACGATGCTGCATTCGAGACCGATCTTGATGATGACTCTATTACTTATCAACCATCTCAGTATTTACAAAACGATGATTGTAGTCCCGAAGAATTATTAGAAAATGAACAGAACGTATCTAATGAGCATGAGAATCTACAAAGTGCGCTTTCATTACTAGATGACAGAAGTAAAGATATTGTTTCCAAACGTTGGTTGAATGAAAAAAAAGCCACTTTACATGACCTGGCTGCAATTCATAATATTTCTGCAGAAAGAGTTAGACAAATTGAAAGCTCGGCAATCAAAAAGCTAAGAAATTCTATCAATAAGTAATTCTAATAAAATTTAAGATTAATATTAATTTCTTATAAATTACTAGCAATTAATGGTATATAGTGATCTACCAATAAAAATGCGAATAAAAGCATAAGGTAAATTACTGAATAAGAAAATGTTTGCATTGCTATACGATCATCATGATT
>CAJWRJ010000004.1 GCA_913046215.1 uncultured Legionellales bacterium
GGATATTTAATTGAGGGTCAGTAATGATTGTTGCGATTTCAATAATGAAATCATTATCTGTATTCAGACCAGTCATTTCTAAATCAACCCAGATTAGATTTTTTTCTGATTGCGCCATTTTGTATCTACTTTTATTATTTAGATAATTATTTTAACCTTTATTTAGTTACGATGAACACGATAAATGACATACTATATAGCTTAAATTAGTACAGGAGATGATCAAGCGTGAACCTTTTTACATATATATTCTTAATAAGCCTTTTTGCGGGTATTTTGGTCCAATGGCTGCTTGTCTACAAGCACTCCAGCTGCATCCTTAAAAATCGTAGTAATGTGCCAGATGCGTTCAGCGATAAAATTTCTATAGAAGCGCATCAAAAGGCGGCTGATTACACCAGAGCTAAAGTCAAATTGGGACTAGTCGAGCTAATAGTGGGTTCTATCATCATTGTACTATGGACAATTGGTGGGGGGCTTGAATTGCTCGATAATTTGTGGCGTGCATATGAAATGTCAGAAATCATCACGGGCACCATTATGATATTAAGTGTTTTCGCAATCATGGCGATTCTTGATTTACCGATATCTCTTTTTAAAATTTTCAAATTAGAGCAATCTTTTGGCTTTAATAAAATGACGACAAAAATATTTTTCCAAGATCTCTTGAAAAGTACGCTGATGGGTCTAGTGATAGGTACCCCCCTTATATTGCTTGTGCTATGGATAATGAAAAGTAGCGGTGACTATTGGTGGGTTTATGTTTGGCTTACTTGGTTAAGTTTTAGTTTATTAATGATGTGGGCGTATCCAGCATTCATAGCACCATTTTTTAATAAATTTAGAGAATTAGAAAATGATGAACTGAAAACACGCATCGAAAATTTACTTACAAGAAACGGATTTAAAAGTAATGGTATTTTTATAATGGATGGGTCAACAAGATCCACTCATGGAAACGCTTACTTTACTGGACTTGGTGCAAATAAAAGAATTGTATTCTTTGATACACTGATTGATGAGCTAAGTTACGATGAAATTGAGGCGGTTCTCGCACATGAACTTGGTCATTTTAAATGTAACCATATTCGAAAGAGAATATTACTCTTAGCAATAATATTTTTTATTGGTCTAGGAATACTAGGCTGGCTGATCAACCAAGCATGGTTTTTTAATGGTTTAGGTGTTACTCAAGCATCGACCTATATTGCATTATTATTATTTCTTATTGCATCACCTGCATTTACTTTCTTTCTTCAACCATTTTTCTCTTTTATCTCTCGTCAACACGAATTTGAAGCAGATGATTTCGCAGCTGGTCAGGCTCAAACAGAAAATTTAATCTCTGCACTTGTTAATCTGTATCGTGAAAATGCAAATACTTTAACACCGGATCCACTTTATTCGGCATTTCATGATTCTCATCCTCCGGCACCAATCAGAATCGAACATTTAAAAAATAAGTTTGCATGAAAAAAATATTGAGACTATTTTTTTTATACATATTAAGCACTATTTTTATAATACCCTCGTATGCTGTTGACGTAGCTAACGGTAAGTTACTACATGATGAAAATTGTCTTCGTTGTCATAATGAATCAAAATATGTTCGTGAAAAGAGAATGGTTAACAATTTTAAACAACTTCATGAAAGAGTAGTGCAATGCGAAATAATGGCCGAACTGATGTGGTTCGACGAAGAAATTGAAGATGTGACTGCTTATCTCAACAACGAATTTTATAAATTTGATATGGAAAAATAATAAGTACTAGATCGTTTTTCTATCATCAAGAGCATGAACAATTGTCATGCTATTTACAAACTCAAGTTCACCTCCCATTGGAACGCCATGTGCAATGCGTGTTACTTCTAGTCCATTCTTTTTTACCATCTCACTAATAAAATGAGCTGTAGCCTCGCCCTCTACTGTCGTATTTGTGGCAAGTATTACCTCTTTTAATTCTTTATCATTTAATAAAGTTTCAAGCTGATTAAGTCCTATATCATCTGGACCAATTCCATCTAACGGTGACAAATGTCCAAGTAAAACAAAATAGACACCTCTAAAATTTGCTTCTTCAATTGCATCGACATCTGACGGGCTTTCAACAACACAAATAATACTTTTATCCCTTTTTTTATCCAAACAAATATGACAAAGCTCGTTTTCTGTAAAATTTCTGCAACGTTTACAATTACCAATCTTTTCCATGGCATCAGTCATAAGCAACGAAAGATGCTTAGCACCATCGCGATCACGTTGAAGTAAATAATGAGCAATTCGTTGAGCAGATTTTCTTCCGACGCCTGGCATGCATCGTAATGCCTCGACTAATTTTTCTAGTAAAGATTGCTCTATCATAATTAATTAAATTATTAAAAAGGAAGTTTCATGCCAGGAGGCAATCCCATTCCTTCGGTAATTTTTGACATTTTTTCCTTTGTTAATTCTTCAATGAGTCTATTTGCATCATTAATTGCAACAGTAATTAAATCTTCAACCACTTCTTTATCATCTTTCAATAACTCTGAGTCGATCTCAACTCGATTGACATGATGGTTCCCGCTCATCATTACTTTTATCATTCCTGCTCCTGACTGACCAGTAACCTCTGATCCAGCGACTTCTTTTTTTACTTTTTCAATATTAGCCTGCATTTCTTGTGCCTGCTTCATTATATTACCAATACCGCCTTTCATATTCTTACCTCATATATTTTATCGATACATCTATTGGGGTCGTACTTTATCTATTGTTGCATCGAAAGTATCTTGTAAATTTTTTACTAGCGGATCATTTTTAACTGACTCTTTGGCAATATTTTTTGATTCTTTTTTGAGTCTTGTAGCGACATCAAATGGCGTTTCATGATTAGACTCTTCAATTGCAATAATAAGTTTTACCTTATTACCAAATCTTTTCTTTATAGCCTCTTCAAGCTTTTCGTTTAATTCTGGGGTTAACAAATTCTCAGAGTCTGGAGACAACAATAATTTAACTTTTTCATTATCTTGAGATTGTAAAATACAATTTCGAGCCAGTACTTCAACGAAACCAACAAGTTCCATTTCATTTATAATGTCTTCCCATGTGCTATTTGGATCATCTCCATCAGACCCTTTGGATTGATCTTGAGAATTACTCTCAACAGGTTTCTCTTTATTAATTACATCAACATTCTTAGTTGTTTGAATTATTTGTTTTTTTTTAATTTCTAAATCGTTTCCTGAGGGATTAAATGCCAACATACGTATCATAATCATTTCTAGTCCAGTCTTTGGATCTGGTGATAAATAAAAATCTTTGCGTCCCATCATTCCAATCTGATAATAAAGCTGGGCCTCTTCTTTTGTCATGGCATTTGCAAACTCTAGTAGCGTTTCGTCGGTTTTTCTTATATGGCTTGAATCCTCAGGTAGAATTTGAAGTATGGCTATTTTGTGTAACGATCTTAATAATTCGGACAATAAATTATTGTAATCAGGATTTTTAGATGAAATCTTTTCTATGACATCTAACATTGCATCTGGGTTTGAATTAACTAGAGACTGTAATAATCCATTTATATCCTCATTTTCTACCATGCCCATTAACGTACGGACTTGATCTTCTTTTAATGCGCCATTACCAAAAGATATTGCCTGATCCAATAAACTCAGAGCATCTCTTACACTTCCGGCTGCACATATTGAAATTAGTTCTACTGATTTTTTGTCGTATTTTATATTTTCTGCAACAAGAATTTTTTCTATCTGTTCAATAATTTGTTCAACTGTTAAATGGTTTAAATTAAATTGCAAACAACGAGATAATATTGTGATAGGGACTTTTTTATGTTCTGTAGTTGCAAGTAAAAATTTTACATGCGGAGGAGGTTCCTCAAGAGTTTTTAACAATGCATTAAAACTATGCCCAGAAAACATGTGTATTTCGTCAATTAAATACACCTTATATCTTCCGCTTGTTGGTGCGTATTGGACATTCTCCATTAAATCTCTTGTTTCATCGACTTTTGAGCGTGAAGCTGCATCAACTTCAATTAAATCAATAAACCTTCCCTGATCAAGAGACGTGCACGCATTGCATTCACCGCATGGTTTTGAACTCACACCCTTCTCACAATTAAGACATTTTGCAAAAATTCTGGCTAAAGTAGTTTTACCTACTCCCCTTGTGCCAGTAAATAAATAAGCGTGATGAAGACGATCTTGATCCAACGCATTAGATAGCGCTTTTAAAACATGCGATTGACCAACCATGTCATCAAAGATCTTTGGTCGCCATTTACGTGCTAATACCTGATAACTCATTATAATTTAATTTATCTTAAAAATTGTATTGTGGGTTCATCATAATACATGAGGAATTGTTCTCGGCAAATATTGCCAAAAAATCAAGTTATAAGGAGGTGGCCCGAACCGTTCTTACCCCGGCACACACGTCAACTGCTGCCGCTGCTCCCTCTCGGGCCTGACGGGATTCACAATATGGTGTTGCGAGGAGCCCAGCCCGAGCCACCATTTAATTCGATAATTTACTTATACAATACTTAAACTTCTATTTCCTTGAATAAAAAAACCCGAAAGAAAATTAGCTTCCGGGTTTTTTGGAAAAAAATGATAAAAGAGCTTATTTTGATGCTGTATCGTCAAACTGCTCTTCTTCTGTCGAACCAGTTAATGCTGTAACTGAAGACTTTCCTCCCTGTATAACAGTTGTTACATCATCAAAATAACCGGCACCAACTTCTTGTTGATGACTAGCGAACGTATAACCACGCTCTGATGCTGCAAATTCTGGTTCTTGTACTTTTTCAATATATGCTGTCATGCCACGACGTACATAATCATGGGTTAATTCAAACATGTTGTACCACATGTTATGAATACCGGCTAATGTAATAAACTGGTATTTATATCCCATTGCGCCAAGCTCTTTTTGAAATTTTGCAATGTCAGAGTCACTTAGATTCTTCTTCCAATTAAATGAAGGAGAACAATTGTATGCTAGCAACTGATCGGGATATTCTTTTTTTATCGCCTCAGCGAATTTTTTAGCTTCATCCATATCTGGTACCGCTGTTTCACACCACAATAAATCAGCATACGGAGCATACGCCAGACCACGTGAAATAGCCTGATCTATACCTGCTTTTGTTATATAAAATCCCTCAGAACTTCTTTCTCCGGTTATAAAGTCTTTATCGTATGGATCTACGTCAGAGGTTAATAATGCAGCAGCGTTTGCATCTGTTCTGGCAAGAACAATTGTTGGAACACCCATTGTATCAGCGGCTAATCGTGCCGCAGTTAATTTTTGAACTGCCTCTTGTGACGGAACAAGTACCTTGCCGCCCATATGTCCGCATTTTTTTACTGATGCTAATTGATCTTCAAAATGTACGCCGGAAGCACCCGCCTCAATCATGTTTTTCATTAATTCAAAAGCATTTAAAACACCGCCAAAGCCAGCTTCAGCATCGGCAACAATTGGTGCAAAAAAATCAACGTTACCACTACCTCTAGAACTTTGTATTTCATCTGCACGCTTAAATGCATTATTTATCCGAGTGACCATAGTAGGTACTGAATCTACTGCATACAATGATTGATCTGGATACATTGTCTCGGACGTATTTCCGTCTGCGGCAACTTGCCAACCAGATAAGTAAATAGCTTTTATTCCACCCTTGACTTGCTGTACTGCCTGACCGCCTGTGACAGCGCCCAAACAATTAATATAATCTTCTTCATTAACAAGTTTCCACAGTTTCTCTGCCCCACGACGTGCCAAGGTGTGCTCTATCTGAACCGAACCACGAAGTCTCACAACATCAGCAGCAGTATAATCGCGTTTTACGCCCTTCCAGCGAGGATTTTCTGACCAATCTTGCTCGAGTTTTTTGATTTCACTGTCTTTGCTCATTACAAATACTTCCTCCGTATATTAATATTCTTATTATAATCAGCTAGTTATGTTATTAATTATTATTTTTTAACCGACTCGATAATAAAAAGGCCGCATATCATGCCATTAGTTTGAATGTCTGTGAACTGTTCGTTCTAAATTTAATTGAAATATGGTGTAAAATTTTCTTAATGATCCGCCCAAATTTCCAAAAAACACATAAATTACATACAAATAAAGCCTATTAGCAATTCTTTGTATCTTTGGTAATAATTATATGTATCTTACGGATCTTGAATACATAATTATGTAAAATTTGAAAAAATAACTCGATAACATACATATAAAGTAGATTAAAATTAAAGATAATGTCAGAAAAACTTAACGAATACAGTGACGCTGATTTAGCAATTAAAGAGGCTAAACCAAAGCTTAGACGTCCGCCACTCTACAAGGTTGTATTAATCAATGATGATTTTACACCAATGGAATTTGTTGTTCATATTTTAGAATTTTTCTTTTCGATAAAAAAAGAAGATGCTACGCGTATCATGTTAGAAGTACATACAAGTGGTAAAGGGGTTTGCGGACTATTTACACACGAAATTGCAGAAACCAAAGTTTCTCTTGTGAATGATTACTCGCGAGAAAACCAACACCCTCTTCTTTGTACCATGGAAAAAGCATAAAAATAAACAAATGTTAAATAAAGAATTAGAGCAAACGCTAAATAATTTATTCACTGAAGCTAGAGAACAGCGTCATGAATTTATGACGATAGAGCACTTGCTGTTTGCATTATTAAATAATAACTCTGCTGCATCTGTTCTAAACGCATGTGGTGCTAATCTAAATAGCCTGCATGATAATTTGATCAAATTCATTCAAGACAATTCCATTATTGTTGACAATATCGATGAACGAGATACTCAGCCAACAATTGGATTTCAGAGAGTCTTACAGCGTGCTGTTTTCAATGTTCAATCATCTGGTAAAGAAGAAGTAAGTGGAGCAAATGTTCTAGTAGCAATATTTGGTGAGCGTGATTCGCATGCGGTTTATTTCTTAAATCAACAAAATATCTCAAAATTAGATATAACAAATTATATTTCTCATGGCATTGCTAATATAGATAGTAAAGAGAATGATATGGATATAGATTTTGATGAAACGGAGATAGAGTCTAACCAAAATGATAAACCTGATAATTTGCTTAATAGTTTTGCTGTTAATCTCAATGAGAAAGCTATTGAAGGAAAAATAGATCCTTTAATTGGAAGGAAGGTTGAAGTTCAAAGAACAATCCAAGTTCTTTGTCGTCGAAGAAAAAATAATCCTTTATATGTTGGTGAAGCAGGAGTAGGTAAAACTGCAATTGCCGAAGGCCTAGCAAAACTAATTGTTGATGGGGAAGTGCCCGATGTTTTAATGGATAGTGTTATTTTCTCGCTTGATTTAAGTGCGCTACTCGCAGGCACAAAATACAGAGGGGATTTTGAAAAACGATTGAAAAATGTTATTGCAGAATTAAAAAAACAACCAAATCTGATTTTATTTATTGATGAGATACATACCATTATAGGAGCTGGTGCAGCATCTGGTGGTGTGATGGATGCTTCAAATATAATTAAACCTGTTCTTGCTTCTGGCGAATTAAAATGCATTGGATCGACGACATATCAGGAATACAGAGGCATTTTCGAGAAAGATCATGCTTTAACAAGACGATTCCAAAAAATTGACGTTTCTGAACCTACAATCGATGAAACTATTAAAATTCTTGAAGGATTAAAACAAAAATTTGAGGAACATCATAAAATAAAATATACACGCCAAGCACTAAAAACTGCCGTTGAGCTTACAGAACGTTATATAAATGACAGACAATTGCCAGATAAAGCTATTGATGTTATCGATGAGGCAGGTGCAGCGCAAAAATTACTTCCTGAATCTAAAAGAAAAAAAACTATAGGCGTAAATGATATTGAAAATATTGTTGCAAAAATTGCACGTATACCGGCAAAAACAGTTACCAGCAGTGATAAAGATACAATTAAGAATCTTGAACGTAATTTAAAAATGGTTGTTTTTGGTCAAGATGAGGCAATCGATATGCTTAGTAATACTATAAAAATGTCTCGCTCAGGATTAGCTAGTACACAAAAACCAATTGGAAATTTTCTATTTGCTGGACCTACAGGTGTAGGAAAAACTGAGGTTACAAAACAACTTGCGATGCATTTAGGTATAGAATTGGTTCGTTTTGATATGTCTGAATATATGGAAAGACACACAGTATCAAGATTGATTGGTGCACCACCAGGATATGTCGGGTTTGATCAAGGCGGTCTCCTTACTGATGCAATTAATAAAAAGCCACATTGTGTATTATTACTCGATGAAATAGAGAAGGCTAATCCTGATATTTTCAATTTAATGCTTCAAATATTTGATCATGGCACACTAACTGATGCTAACGGTCGTAAAACTGATTTTCGTAATGTGATCATAGTTATGACAACAAATGCAGGTGCTGAAAGAATTAGCAGAGCGTCGGTCGGCTTTACATCGCAAGATCATACAAGTGACGCTGCTGAAAGCATTAAAAAGTTTTTTAATCCTGAGTTTCGTAATCGACTTGATGCAATCATTCATTTCAACCCACTTGATAAAAAAACTATTTCTAATGTAGTTGATAAATTCATTATTGAACTTGAAGCTCAACTTGAGGACAAAAAAGTAACGATTGAAATTACAGAAAATGCTCGTGAATGGTTGGCTAACAAAGGTTATGACAGAATAATGGGTGCTAGACCGATGTCGCGTTTAATTCAAAAAAATATCAAACGTCCGCTTGCAGAGGAACTTTTATTTGGAAAACTCATGAATGGTGGGCATGTTTTAGCATCAGTAGAAAACGATTCAATCAAAGTAGAAGTAATGGAAAAAGAACTGGAGCACTCTTCATAGATAATCAAATCCTACTAGATAGCTACTGGGTTCCAGTATATATAATAAATTCACGAAATTATTATGACCAAAAAATTAAACAAGTTTAGCTCTCGAATAACTGAACCAAAATCGCAAGGCGCTTCTCAAGCAATGCTATATGGTACGGGCATGAAAGAAGAGGATATGTCTAAAGCGCAAGTGGGTATATCGAGTATCTGGTATGAAGGAAACACTTGTAACATGCATCTTCTTGCACTAGCAGAAAAAGTTAAGGAAGGCGTTATAGATGCCGGTCTCGTTGGCATGAGATTTAATACTGTTGGTGTTAGTGATGGTATTTCAATGGGAACAGAGGGAATGAGTTTTTCCCTTCAATCACGCGACTTAATTGCAGACTCAATTGAAACTGTAATGTCTGCTCAGTGGTATGACGCTAACATTTCCATTCCGGGGTGTGACAAAAATATGCCGGGTTGTTTAATAGCAATGGGAAGATTAAATCGTCCATCTCTGATGATATACGGGGGAACTATAAAACCAGGTTATTACGAGAATAATAAAATCGATATTATTTCCGCTTTTCAGAGCTACGGTGAATTTATTTCTGGAAATATAGATGATCAAAAAAGAAAGGAGATTATAAAAAAATCTTGTCCGGGTGCTGGCGCGTGTGGTGGCATGTACACAGCAAATACTATGGCATCTGCTATCGAAGCAATGGGTATGTCGCTTCCATACAGCTCTTCCACTCCTGCAGTTGATGAAAAAAAATTAAACGAGTGCTTTGAAGCGGGAAAAGCTATTAAATATCTATTGAAAGAAGATATAAAACCAAGAGAAATCATGACCCGTGATGCATTTGAAAACGCTATGGTTCTAGTCACAGCGCTGGGGGGTTCAACTAATGCTGTCTTGCATTTATTAGCAATGGCACGTTCTGTTAATATTGATTTAACAATCGATGATTTTCAATCTGTCAGCAATCGTATTCCGTATCTTGCAGATTTAAAACCAAGTGGACAGTATGTTATGGAAGATCTTCATAAAATTGGTGGTACGCCAGCTGTCATGAAGTTCTTACTCGACAATGATTTATTGTATGGAGATTGTCTTACTGTAACGGGAAAAACAATAAAAGAAAATCTTCTGGATGTGCCAAAATTAAGTAATGACCAAAAAATAATTTCGCCACTTAACAAACCCCTTAAATCAAGTGGTCATATACGAATTCTAAAAGGAAACCTTGCGCCTGGTGGTTCGGTTGCAAAAATTACTGGTAAAGAAGGCGAAACTTTTTCCGGACCAGCAAAAGTTTATGATTCTGAAGAGGCCATGTTAACTTCATTAGAAAACAAAGAAATAAAAAAAGGAGACGTTATTATAATTCGATATGAAGGGCCCAAAGGCGGTCCAGGAATGCCAGAAATGTTAACGCCAACATCCGCGATTATTGGTGCGGGTTTAGGTAATGATGTTGCTATGATAACTGATGGAAGGTTTTCTGGAGGTTCTCATGGATTCATTATTGGTCATGTAGTACCCGAAGCTCAAGAAGGAGGACCGATTGCTTTTATTAAAAACGGAGACATTGTAACAATTGATGCTAAAGAAAATAAAATTGAATTTGAATTAAATAGTGAAGAATTCAACAACAGAAAAGCAAAATGGAAAATGCCTCCATATAAAGCTAATCGAGGAACACTTTATAAATATATTAAAAATGTAAAAACCGCATCTGAAGGGTGTGTGACAGATGAATAATCAAGTCATCGTTCGCTGATACCTTTTATAATACTTCATAACCTTTTTTATATAATTTTTTGTTTCTTTATACGGTGGAACTTTATTCTGGTATTTTTTAACAGCATTCTCGCCTGCATTGTATGCTGCTAATGCTAATTTTATATCATTATTAAACATGTTTAATAAGTCACTAAAATAACGTGAGCCTCCATTAATGTTTTGTTTTACATTGCGGCGATTGATTACACCATAACGTTTTCCGGTCTCAGGCATTAGTTGCATTAGACCAACTGCACCAGCAGTTGATACTGCATTTGGGTCATACCATGACTCAACAGTAATTATCGCATGTAATAATGCATGAGAAAGATTATAAGTCTTTGCCACACTCCTAATCATTGCATCGTATTTTTTTTGATGGCCTAGCCAATCAAAATTCTCTGGTTTTTTTTGTTCCACCCAACCTTTCCAAGTCCTTACTAATTTTTTATACCCTTTATGCTCAGGTTTATCAGTAAAAATGATACGTCCATCTTTATCTATATATCGATAGACATCAGCATTTATTGAAAATATAGATAGAAATAGTGAAAAAAATAATATGGCTTTTGTATATGACATTTTATTCAGCTTCTAAATAAATTCTATTAAGTTGATAATTACATGAATAACTATTAATGAAAAAATTCCGGCAACAAAATCATCCAGCATTGTACCTAAACCATTTTGAATTTTTCTATCAACAAGCGATATAGGCCAAGGCTTTATAATATCGAAAGCCCTGAAAAGTACGAAACCTAACAATATCCATATCCAATCTCTAGGAACCATAACCATGGTAACTAAATAACCAACGATTTCGTCCCAAACTATCGAAGGGTGATCATGATTATCTAAATACTTTCCAGTATAATCACAACAAAAAATACCAAAGATAAAAAAAGAGATAATAATTGCAAAATAAAGGATCAAATTATTGGAAGGCAAGAGAATATATATCAATACACCAACAAGTGTTCCCATGGTTCCAGGCGCCTTTGTCAAAAGACCAGTACCAAAACCCAATGCAAAAAAATGTAGAGGGTTTTTCAAAGTTTTTACAGAAACTTGTATTTTTTTATATTTACCCATAAATTGATAAAGAAATTAGACTGTTTATATAAAATATTATAATTTATTAATTTACTCATGGATAGAATTAGGTATACGATTATAAAAATTAACTTAAAACTCATAAAAACTATAAGGAAAAATAAATGAATTTCTTACGTATGCAAATCTTTTCTCTCATTGCTTTTTCAGCATTAATCACGAATAGCTATGCAATGGATAATAGTACTGAAATATTAATCAATGAAGCTATAGAAGGTGAACACAGAACAAAAGAAAATAAAGCACGAGATATCTATCGTCACCCAAAAGAAACATTGTTATTTTTTGGTATTGAATTACACATGTCAGTACTTGAAATATTGCCTGGTCGTGGTTGGTATACTGAGATACTTGCACCTGTACTTAAAAGTAGTGGGCAATTAACAATTGCTGGTTTTGGAGAGAATCATCCCAATGACTATCTTCGTAAATCTCATACTAAACTTATGGAGCATCTTGGTAAAAACACTGAGGTCTACAAGAAAGTGAATTTCATTATTTTTAATAATGAGAACTCATTCCTCAAAGAAATTGATTCGAATTCACAAGATATGATCTTAACTTTTAGAAACAATCATAACTGGATAAGAAGTGGTAATACTAAAAATATCTATCAAGCATTTCATCGTGTTCTAAAAAAAGGAGGTATCCTAGGTGTGGTACAACATCGAGGAGAAAAAGATGATAACCCGGATGAAAGCGCAAAAAACGGCTATGTGTCAGAAAAGTTTATAATCAATATAGCCGAAAAATATGGGTTTGAACTCATAGAAAAATCTGAAATTAATGCAAATAAAAAAGATACAAAAAATCATCCGAAGGGTGTCTGGACATTACCACCTACACTTCGTCTAGGTGAAACTGATAAGGATAAGTATATCGAAATCGGTGAGAGTGACCGTATGACATTGAAATTTATTAAATTATGATAAAAAAAATAATCAATATCCTACTCTTGAATATATTAAGTTTTCTATATGTTAATGGATATGCAGAAATAACGATAAAGGACTGCAACAAACATAAAATTAGCGTGCTAGAGAACATAAATACTGAAACTCAAATGAATGAAAAGGAAATTTCGCTTTTGAGTAAAATTATAATGGATTCGTGTATAAATAATATTATCAACACCAATAACAACATTATAAATATAGAAGATGATAAGGATTGGTTTACAGAAAAAATTCTATCTGGTAATAAGAGTAAGAAAGACGGAAATAAAAGATTAAAAAATCTAAAATAAACGATGCAAGAAGTATACAATCAAGTAAAGAAACAACCTGATTTTCAGAAGCTCGTGAAACTACGTAAAAAAGTTAGCTTGACGCTTACTTCGATTGTAATTTTATCCTATTTTTCATTTATTCTGATTATTGCCTTTTACCCAGATATATTCTCTCAAAAAATATCTCCAGATAATGCAACAACACTTGGAATTTTTGTAGGTTTACTTATAATTTTATTGAGTATTTTTCTAACTGGTATATATATTTATATAGCTAATAAAAAATTCGATGTTATAAATAATAAAATTATAAAAAAATTAGAACAATAACCTTAGTTTTAAAATGTACACGCGATTTTTCTTAATTCTTTCTCTTTTTACTACATTTAGTATTTATGCTGGTAATAACCAGCATGCAAACACAAACAATATAAATATCACTGCCGTGATTATGTTTCTTATTTTTATATCAATAACTCTTGCTATTACTTATTGGGCAGCAAAAAAGACACGATCTGCAAGTGATTTCTATACAGCTGGCGGAAGCATTAGTGGTTTTCAAAATGGTCTGGCAATAGCTGGTGATTATATGTCAGCAGCATCTTTCTTAGGTATTTCAGGATTAGTTTTTGCAAGTGGGTTTGATGGATTAATTTATTCAATTGGTTTTTTAGTCGGTTGGCCTGTTATTTTATTTTTATTAGCTGAGCGATTGAGAAATCTTGGCAAATATACATTTACAGACGCAGTATCATTTCGCTTAAAAAACTTACCAATACGTTCGTTAGCTGCTTGCGGAACACTTGCAGTTGTAATCTTGTATTTAATTGCTCAAATGGTTGGAGCTGGTAAATTAATACAAATTTTATTTGGTCTGCCATACTCTATGGCTGTCTCTATTGTCGGATTATTAATGATTTGTTATGTCACATTCGGAGGTATGTTAGCAACCACTTGGGTTCAAACAATCAAAGCAATATTATTGTTATTTGGTGCAACTATTTTAGCTCTTGCAGTTTTAAATGAATTTGATTTTTCTTTTAATTTATTATTTAAAGAAGCAATCTCAAGTCACCATTTAGGAGAATCAATTATGTCGCCTGGTGGTTTGATAAGTGATCCAGTGTCGGCTATATCGCTAGGGCTAGCGCTAATGTTTGGTACAGCTGGTTTACCGCACATCTTAATGCGTTTTTTTACGGTAAAAAATGCTAAGCAAGCACGAAGTTCTGTATTTTATGCAACAAGTTTTATTGGTTATTTCTATATTCTCACATTCGTCATTGGGTTTGGTGCAATTGTGCTACTTACAAATAATAGCTCTTTTCTTGATGATGTTGGAAATATACTTGGAGGCAATAATATGGCTGCTGTCCACCTCTCAAAAGCAGTTGGAGGCGACATATTTCTTGGTTTTATTTCTGCAGTAGCATTCGCAACAATATTAGCAGTAGTATCCGGATTGACTCTAGCAGGTGCCTCTGCTATTTCACACGATCTTTATGCTAGTCTTTTTTGTAGCGGCAAGGCGCAAGAGAAAAAAGAGGTGATGGTTTCAAAAATCAGTACTGTAATACTAGGTTTAGCAGCTATTCTTTTGGGCATATTATTTGAAAAACAAAATGTCGCCTATATGGTAGGGCTCGCTTTTGCAATCGCAGCAAGTGTTAATTTTCCAATACTATTTTTTTCTATGTACTGGTCAAAGCTTACAACAAAAGGTGCTTTTTTTGGTGGTGCGGCTGGATTAATAACTGCGATATTATGTGTTTTATTTGGGCCTATTGTTTGGGTTGATATTCTTGGGAATGCAAATGCAATTTTTCCCTACAAGTATCCAGCATTATTTTCTATGAGTATTGCATTTATCGCTATAATAATAGTTTCATATTTAGATAAAAGTGAACAAGCAAAAAAAGAAATTAAGGCTTTTGATAACCAATTTGTTCGTGCACAAACAGGAATTGGCGCCGACGGGCCAGTTGAACACTAAATTGTAAGTATTTATTTTAAAAGGTATGGATTATGAAAGAAAAAAATAATTTTGCTGAGCGTATACGCACAAATGAACTTCTGATAGGTACATTAGTTAGCTTACCGTCACCTGAAGTTTGTGAATTACTTGCTAATATCGGCTATGACTGGTTATTTATAGATGCGGAGCATGGTGCATTTAATCCACAACAAGCACAAACAATGTTACAAGCAGCCTCGCCTATACCATGTTTAATACGAGTGCCATCTGATGAGACAGTCTGGATAAAAAAAGCACTCGATATCGGAGCAGAAGGTGTAATTGTTCCTCAAGTACATAATGAGGTGCAAGCTAAGAGAATTATTGCTGATTGTAAATATTCTCCAGTTGGCGAGAGGGGAATTGGTATTGGACGTGCACATAAATATGGGATTGAATTTGAACGCTATCTAAAAAATGCAAACACTGAAACTGCAATTATATTACAAGCTGAAAGTAGCGAAGCAGCTAAAAATATCGAAAAGATAGTTGCAGTAGAGGGAGTTGATGCGATTTTGATAGGGCCTTATGATCTATCTGCTAGCTTAGGCAAACCTGGGGAAATAAATCATCCTGTGGTTCAATCTGCTATAGAAAGAATTATTGATGCTTGCCAAGCAGCAACAATAAGTATGGGTATATTTGGTATTAATGCTGAAGCCGTATTACCTTATAAAGAAAAAGGATTTAATTTATTAGCGGTTGGTATTGATACGGCATTTCTAATTAGCTCTGCTAAAGATACACTCATTAAGATGAAAGACTAATATAATTCAATATTACTAAATATCTTTTTTGAACGTTCAATTATTTCATTTTGTATATTCTTTTCTTTGTTATCCCAATTTTTAACCTGCATGCTTAGTCTTGGATTATTTTTTAACAAGTTTTTGTTTTTGTAAACGAAATGCCAGTAAAGAGTTGTAAAAGGACATGCTTTATCTCCTATCGCACTTTTTGCATCATAGTGACAACCTTTGCAATAGTTAGACATGCGATTTATATATGCCCCACTCGCTATGTATGGTTTAGAGCCCACGATACCACCATCAGCATATTGACTCATTCCAATAGTATTCGGTACTTCAACCCATGCAACTGCATCAACAAACATAGACAAATACCATTCATGAATTTCAGATGGTTTTACTCCATACAATAAAGAAAAAAGTCCAGTGACCATGAGCCTTTGAATATGATGACCATAACCATATTCAATAACTTGATTTATTGACTCACTCATGCATTGCATTTTTGTTTTACCAGTCCAATAGAAATCTGGCAATGTGCGTTTTGCCTTTAAATTATTTCTGCTCATCCAAATATCAGAATGAAGCCAGTAGAGGCCGTGAATATATTCTCTCCAACCAATAATTTGACGAATAAATCCCTCTGCAGCATTAAGAGGAATCTTCTTTTTATGATAGGCTTGCTCGACTGCTTTTATAACTTCTTCTGGATTGAGGAGTTTAAGATTCAAAGAAGATGATATGAGTGAATGATATAACCAAGGTTTTCCCGTCCACATAGCATCCTGGTAGTCGCCATATAAATTCAAACGATACTTGATGAAATCTTGCAAAACTTTAAGTGCTTGTTCTCTAGTAACAGCCCAATAAAATTTTGATGCATGGCCCGGTAAATTAGGTAATTTTTTCTCTATATCCGATATTACTTTTTTTGTAATTTTATCAGGCTTAAACTTAAGAGGCTCTCTTGTTAATTGGGGACCAGACTTATTGAAGGACTTTCGATTAGAAAGATCAAAATTCCACTTACCTCCAATAGGCTTACCATTATCTTCAAGTAAAACTTTTCTGGACTTTCTTATATAACGATACCAATACTCCATTCTTGGTTGTTTATATTTTTTTATCCAATCATTAAATTCATTTTTTCTTGCTATAAAATTTATTTCTTCTAACCAATTAATTTTTTTTTCTTTTTTTTTAAAAAAATTATTTAATAATTCATAAACTCTAAAATCTCCAGGAATTACACATGTAAAATACTCTATGTCGTAATTGACCATAGTTTCTTCAAGAGCTGCAATAAAATCTTTCCTACCATCATTAATTTCTATATATTCTACTGTTATTTTTTTTTGTCTAAGTTCTTCGCAGAAATGGCGCATTGCAGAGAAGAAAATCGCTGTTCTTTGCATGCTAGATTGAGGTTTTAATGACTCAGACATGACTTCACCCATCCAAACTATGTCGCTTTTTGAATCAAAGTGAGACCAAATTAGACTATTATGACTAAGTTGATCTCCAAGAACGATGCAGAGACTCCTAATCTTATTCATTAATTATCTCGCCATATTTTTTTCGACATCTTTTTGAACAATAGATTACATGGTCCCAATCTCTTTCCCATTTTTTTCTCCATAAAAAAAATTTATTGCATACGGGACATATTTTTTTTGGAAGATTTTGTTTTTTTTGCATTTAAATTTATATTCCTTTATTGGTCCTGCTTGCTAAACAAGTAATGACTAACCCACCATTGATTGCCATTATCAAAACCGAATAATTCAGCACACGCCATAAAGAAAATACGCCATCTATTCCACCATATTCTGATATTTTGTTCTCCGTATGTATCTTTAATTATAGGTAAGATGATTTCTTTTTTTGAATCCATATTATAAAGCCACTCATTTGAAGTTTTTTGGTAATGAGTTCCTGACCAACGCCAATGATTATCTAGCTTAAGTTTTTCCTGAAAATAATAAGGAAGATTATCAGATGGCATTATCCCTGCTGTAAAAAAATATTGGCTCATCCAATCAGAATCATCATCAATAATAAACTCATAGGGTGTAAGTCGATGACAAAAAATATGCTTGAAAAATTTTCCTTCTTGATTTAACCAGCTATGAATTTTTTTATACAACAACTGATAATTTCTCATATGCTCAAACATTTCTACTGATACAATGCGATCATATTTTTTATTAGTTTCAAATTTATTCATATCGACTGTTTCGATTTCTATATTATTCAAATTTCTTTTTTTTGCCTGCGATATAATATAGTCTCTTTGACTAGCAGAATTTGAAATTCCTAAAATTTTTGAATTAGGATAGTGGCTAGCAATCCACAAAGTTAGAGAACCCCAACCGCAACCAAGCTCTAGAACTTCCATTCCATTCTGGAGATCTGCGTGTTGACAAGTAATTGAAAGTGCTAGACTTTCTGCTTCATCAAGATTGTTTACTTCTTCGTTCCAGTAACATGAACTATATTTTAAATTGTTCCCTAAAACTTCTTTAAAGAATGTGGTGGGTACCTCATAGTGTTGCTGGTTTGCTATCGCGGGTAAGGGAGCAATTTCTGATGACTGCATCATTTTAACAAAACTTTTTTGTATATATGCGGCCTGTTCTGGATCACTTATACATATTTCTTTAAGTCGCTGGTTAAGAAAAATACGTACCCCTTTTCTAACAAGATAATCGGGAAGTATTCCAAGTTCAGCAAATTTTATAGCAAGCTTTCTCATAAACTAGGTTTCTTAGGAGGGAGTAATAAAAAAGCACTAGTTGTGCGCTGATATTCTTTGTAGGAATCTCCTTTTGTTCTAATGGCATTCTGCTCTGTATAAGGTATACCAGTAATTTTGACCAAGAAAATTAAAACGATGAACATTATTAACCAAGATAGCCACCACAAAGATGAGCCCATGCTTAAAAAAATATATGACCACCAGTGAAGCCATTCAAAAAAATAATTTGGATGTCTTGAATAATACCATAAGCCAGTATTACAGACCTTAGAGCTATCATTTGATTTACGAAATTTGGTAAGTTGTCTATCAGAAAAGTATTCTCCTGTAATTGAAATGCACCATACAATTATCGCGATATAATCTGTTATCTGTAAATTAATATTTTTATTACTAACTACTGCTAGAATAGTTAATGCAAATAAAACTGCCCAAGTAGCCTGAAGCTGAAAAAATATAAACATAACTAATTGAGCATACTTACCACAATATTGTTTCATATAATGATATCGCCTATCCTCATTTTCTTTTAAAACACGTTTTAATAGAAAATATGCTAGACGAAATCCCCAAAACCCAATCATGATCGCAGCAATATAGTTTCTTAAAATAAATATTTCGGTATTCATGTAAACAAAATAAATACCAATCAAAGCAGTGCAAAACGCCCAGCTGACATCAACAAACCCAGCATTATCAGTCTTATACTGAATTGCCCATACAACAAACATAACTAATGAAGCAAAAATTAGAGAATTGGTTATTTGAATTAACATAAATTATTACCATATTTTTTTTCTATACAATTGAGCACATATAGCATGAACGGAAAAGCAAGCGCCCATGATATTCCAATGGCTATGATACTAGATATTTCATTAATGCCATTAATAGCGCCAATTTTTTGACCTGCAAAATAGGCCAATGGTCCGCCAATAAATGCAAAAAAAACTGCAAAAATATATTTTTGTTTCAACCAGTTCATACTATGACGAAATGTTGTAGAAAAACTGACCCATAGTGCGACCATCCACAATGGTGATAATGGCCCAAGCTGAGCATGGGTCGGGAATTCAATGAAATTATTAAGTAGAAGCAATGAATCAACTAAGTAGCCAATCAAACCACTGAAAAAAAATATAGGTAATTCAACCCAAATAAATAATTTATTAATATACAAATGAATAGTCACCCAAACAAAAATAAATATAGGACCTAGCCATGGATAGCCTTTTGCTGCACTAAAAACAGCAATTACCCAATTTATTTGAAAAACTAAAAAGTTAATAATGTTATTTCTATTCATTATTTTTTTAGGGTTTAATAAGTGCTAATGTTCGATTTATTCATTAATATTTGTAAATCACCTAAATAACGTTCTTGAAAACCAGCTGCACAATAAGATAAATAATATTTCCATAAACGACAAAAATTTTCATCATATCCAAGTTTTCTTATCTGAGATTCATTTTTATTGAAATTTTGTAGCCAATATAAAAGAGTTTTAGAATAATGCGGTGCAATATCTTCAATATCATATATTGTAAAATTCGTATGTTTTTTTAGTGAATTCTTTATTGCAGCTAATGAAGGAATACAACTACCAGGAAAGATATATGTTTGTATAAAATCGGTATTTTTTAGATATTGCGGATAACGATCATCTGGCATGGTAATCGACTGCAATAACATTTGTCCTTTAGATTTCAAAAGCTTTGAGCAAGTAGAAAAAAATGTACCCAGAAACTTATCCCCAACCGCTTCGATCATTTCAATAGAAACAATTTTATCGTAATTACCAGACAAACTACGATAATCCTTATTTAGAAGATTGATTTTTTTATTTAAGTTTAATTTAGAAAAACGTTGATTCATATATTGATACTGCTCCTCAGAAATAGTAGTCGTTGTGACTTCACAACCATAATTTTGAGCAGCATGTATTGCAAAACTTCCCCATCCACCACCAATTTCAAGAACATGATCTGTTTCATTCAAATTAAGCTTTTTGCAAATAAGATCGAGTTTATTGATTGACGCTTCTTTTAATGATGAATTCCTTGATTCGAAAATTGCAGAGGAATATGTCATTGTGTCATCTAAGAATAGTTTGAAAAAATCATTTCCAAGGTCGTAATGTGCTTGAATATTTTTCTTACTTCCCAATTTTGAATTACTACTAAAGAAATGTACTAGACGATTTTTTAGAATGCCAAATTTTAGAGATCCGGTTTCAAATGTATCGATTAGCTTAATGTTCTTAACAAATCCTCTAAATAATTCATATAGATCGTCACATTCCCAAAAACCTCTAATATAGGCATTGGCAATTCCATTACTACCGCTTGAGAATAACATTAAATAAAAGTCAGGATTTATAATTTTAACATTTATAGATTTATCTCCATTACCAATTATCCAATTACCCCATAAATCAGTAAAATTTATTTTGTAATATGAAAATGGTTTAAATTTAGTTATTAATTTATTACGTATCTTTAGATTAATTATTTTTTTTATATTCATACAAAATTAATTATAATTTATGTTTAGGATGGGGATGAAATGGTATGCCTTTAAACCAAAGTTTAAATGCCTGCCAATAGATAGCAAATATTACTTTCACTGTAATGAAAGGATAACTAAACAGAACTATCATAAGACTTTTTGATGTTATATTTTCTTTGCAAAGCTTAAGTGTAGCTGTTAGTAAGTGTTTATCATTTTCGTAACTTTTCATCAAGACAGTAATTTCATCATTAGGTTTATTGAATTTCCAAATATATTCTTGCTGCATTCCCATAAAGGGAGATACATGAAACTTTTTCTCTAAATCGAATTTTAAGCTTTCACCTTTTGTATCTAGTACATAAGAGTATTGCTCGCCCCATGGCGTATTATTTATTTCAACGACTATGTAATCAATGTTTTCATAGTGTTCGTCCCAACAATAATAGAAACTAACAGGATTCATGACATAACCAAAATATCTAAGATGTGTTAACAAAGTTATTGGTCCATTAAAATCGACACCGTGCATCTTCTTAATTAGCTGTTTAATAGAGAGTGAAAGTGAATTCTTTGGATTTCCATGATGATCTTTCCTATTAAACCAAGCTAAATTAAATCTTTTTGATGACCAGAATAAAAAATTATTGAATATACTTGGTAACTCCTCTAAATCTAAATACATCATGAAAATATTATAGGAAAACCTATGTTCTTTTGGCTGTTTTCGATGATGACTTACTTCTCCTTTATATATTGCGCTTTGCATTAGATTAGCCCTAAATTATAACCTTCGCATACCCTAAGAGCACTGTTTACGCCATCCTCATGAAAGCCATAACCCCAATATGCACCACAGTAGGACAATCTATCATTTCTAATTAACGATCTATGTTGCGCTTGATACTCAGAAATCCCAGGAAAGAATATTGGATGCTCATATTTGAATTCTTTTATGATTTTTTTTCGATTAATTTTTGAATTTAGATTTAAAGATACACAATATGTTCTATTAGAATCTATATTTTGTAATTTATTCATATAATATGTAATCATTACTTTTCTCTCATCATTTACTGGAATGCGATAATTCCAGCTAGCCCAAATTGCTTTATTGCTTGGTAAAACCGAATTATCAGTATGCAAAGTAGTTGTGTTTATCTCATATTTAAATGGGCTTAAGATTTCTTCCTCTTTAGGATATAAATTATCAACTAATTTTAATGCCTGATTAGCGTGACACGCTAAGATTACTTCATCAAAAGTATTCATTCTATTAACATCTGTATAGACTAATACTTCATTTTTTTTACGTACAACTTTCTTTACAGATTTTTTTATAATTTCTAAATTATTCATACTTAATAACATTTTCTTGACGTACTCCTTAGAGCCGCCTTTAACCGTTTGCCAAATTGGTCTCTCATTTACTGTAAGCATACAATGGTTATATAAAAATTCGATCACAAATAATATTGAAAAATCCATAAATTTTTCTTTTGGACATGACCAAATTGATGAGCCCAATGGAACAAGATAGTTTTCAACAAAATCACTTTTATAATTATTAATATCAATAAATTCTTTAACTGTGATTTTATCCGAATATGAAGTATTAAGAATCATCGGCGAGAATTTATTAAATTTCAATATATCATTTAACATTAATAGAAAATTAATATTAAAAATATTTTTCTTTTGAGAAAATATTTTTGATAGTGATGACGCGTTATATTCTAATCCTGTTTTTTCATTATGCACACTAAAACTCATATCTGAATCTTCAATTTCTACATTATTTTCTAAGAATAATTTAGATAAATTGGGATAATTAATATTATTAAATACGATAAACCCAGTATCAATAGGTAACGATCTATACTTTTCCGGAACCTGAAAAGTATTTGCATGTCCACCTAAATAATCATTTTCCTCATAAAGAGTAACTGAATATTTTTTACTAAGAATGTAGGCAGCTGTGAGTCCAGAGATACCAGCCCCTATAATTGCGATTTTCATTATTCCTGCCTATTTGTAAAACTTAATAGTAGTGTTGTTGAAAAGTGACTATATTTGAAGCTGTATATTTAGATGCGCTTTTGGCTAACAATATTAGGCGGCACTTGTTCTAAATCTTTTATCAAAAAAATTAATTTCATAAACTTTAAAAAAAAATAAGTTAAGTCAATTTCCCACCAAAAAAAACCCTGTTTAGCCGAACGAGGATATCTATGATGATTGTTATGCCAGCCCTCGCCTAAGGTTAATAAGGCTAAAAAGAAATTATTTTTACTATCATCGTTTGTTTCATATCTTTTCTTACCAAAACGATGCGCTAATGAATTAATAGTATAGGTCCCATGATAAAGCATCACTGTTGATACAATAAATCCCCAGACAAATAGTTGTATACCAGATGTTTGAACTCCATAATGACTTAATATTGACAACTCGCCAATAACATAACAAAAAACGCCAAATGACAAAAATGGAATCCAGTCAATATATTCTAAAATTACTAACTCGGGATAACGTAACCAATCTTTTACACGATGTTTAAGTATTTTAAAGTTTTTAGTCTTAAGGAACCAAAGCATATGACTATTAAAAAATCCAAATCTTGGAGAATGAGGATCATCAATTGTGTCTGACGTAATATGATGTTCTCTATGGTGACTTGACCACCAAATAGGACCTCTCTGTCCAGCAGTACAACCCATTATTGCCATTAAGAACTGAATTACACGACTCGTCTTATATGACCTATGTGAAAAGTATCGATGATAAAAAGCAGTGATAAAAAACATTCTCATGAAATAAAGAATTACTGCAAATATAAAAGCAAACCAGCTAAATCCAACCCAGAAGACCGCAAAACAACCAAAATGAAATGCTATAAAAACTGCTAAGCGGAAGCTATTAATACCGTCACCTGATGAGCTTTCGTTTGAAACATCAATGTTCAAAAGCCAATCAAGAAAAAATCTGAAAAATTTTTTATTTTTTCTCAAAATAATAATAACCAACTAAACGATGAATTTATTTTGCCAATGTCTACTAATTATCTCTAACTTGAAGAAGTTAATAATTTTAACTTATCTATTATTTCGTTGCTATGGGTAGCTGGGTTTACTCTTCTATATATCATAACAATTTTGCCTGTCGGTGAAATAATGAAACTATGTCTCTTGGCCATTTTAAATGGACCAACCCTGACTGCAGAACCATATGATTTGGCTACTATTGCATCTTTATCGGACAATAATGGAAATGGAAGACTGTATTTTTTGGCAAATTTTTCATGGCTTTCAATATCATCTGTACTTATTCCAACGATTTTAGTTTTTAGCTCTCTAATCTTATAAATATCATCTCTAAAAGAACATGCCTCGGTTGTGCAACCAGGAGTATCGTCTTTTGGATAAAAATAAAGAACTAACCATTGTCCTCTATAATCACTCAATTTATGCAAGTCACCGTTTTGGTCCATAAGCTCAAAATCTGGAGCCAGATCGTTCAGTGATAACTCTGCCCTTGGGCTAAATGAAAATAGCATAAGTATTATAAGGAGTTGTATTTTATGTGAGATTAGTGTCTTCATTATAGTCGATTTTGTGTATTAACATCGATCGATGTTAGATGAATATTTTAATAAATGTAAAGTAAATTATCTTATTTCCTAATTTTGTCTAGGTTTTTACATTAATTATGAATAGAAAATTTTAATATTTGATTCAATTCATCATTACCTTCGTTAAAAGGTTATATAATAGTGGTATTTATGATTAATGAAAGGTATGAAAGTTTTGAAAAATAGTAACGTTGATAAATTTTCTGATCACAGCCTAATTCTTCGACACTACGCTAATGACTTAGATAGTCAGTTACTAAATACTGTTAATCATGTTGCTGAGCAAAGTGCTTTTCGCAATATGCAAACCCCAAGTGGTAGATTTATACGTGCTGCTATGACAAATTGTGGGAAATACGGATGGATTTCTGATAAATCAGGCTACCGGTACGATAAGACTGATCCAAAAACCAACAAATCATGGCCTGAAATGCCGGAGGTATTTAAAACATTGGCTAAAAGAGCAGCAAATGATGCTGGCTATAATAATTTTGAGTCGAATGCCTGTCTGATTAATCGCTATACCGAAAAAATAGGTATGTCGCTGCATCAAGATAAGGATGAGAATGATTTTACACACCCTATAGTCTCTGTTTCTCTTGGTGTATCGATAATTTTTTTATTTGGCGGCTTAACTCGAAAAGAAAAAGTCATGGCAAAGGAGCTAAAACATGGCGATGTTGTTGTGTGGGGAGGGCCTGATCGTTTACGTTTTCATGGGGTTCGCCCGCTCAAGAGAGGAGTACACCCCTTAGTTGGCGCTGCCAGGATAAATTTAACTCTGAGAAGAGCTAGTTAGTCTCTTGCGGTACTTTTCTAATGAGTGATTTTTCGTATCCAAGTGACTCAACAAAATCAATTAACTTGCTATATTCTTCTGGACTAACTACTGGTTTTCTTGCCATCACCCAAACATAGTCACGTTTTTCACGAGCAATCACTGTTTGTGTATATTCTTTATCAAGATATGCAATACGGTAGTCCGCCTTTATTGGCCAAATAAATTGCATGCCCCATACTGCATTTGATTTTTCGTCAACTATAAAGCCCGTTGGTGTAAGTGTTTTAAACTTTCCTTCAAAACTCCCGTCATTAAAAGTAAAAGTTGTTGCAATTGTTCCGTTATCATTTAACTCATACCTTTCAATCGCATTAAATGCATTTCTTTCAGGAAATGAGGGTATGTGAGCTATTACATACCATGCACCCATGAATTTTTGTAAATCAACATACTTAACCAGAGGTACCGGTTCGTATTTCATAGTACTACACCCTGAAATAGTAAATAGGATTATGAAAGAGATAATTGAAAAAAAAGTACGCTTAATGCTCATAAATTTTTTATATATTCTCAAAAAAAAGCTAATGTCTATTGGTGCTTGCTTGTATACTGATTAAGTCATCAAAACGTTTGAGCTGGAATAAAAGTTGCTGTGTTGATGGATCATTCTCAAGTAGACATTCTTCCGCATATTCAAAAATAGCACTTTTTAATGGTAAGGGCTTAGTTTGTTCAATCGTATCCTTCATTGTTGGCAGAAATATCCATTGTAGCCATTGTTCAAATTTAAGAGTATCCATGCAAAATGGGATAGAGCTTTTTAAATCACTTGCCTTAGGCTTCAAGTCATCCCACTTACCATGTGTACGTAAACTCGCCTCTAATTCAAGTAGGACGTCGGCAATTCTGTTGGGGATATCATGCATGGTGATGATTATACGAAGTATTTGATATTCTAGGTAGAGTTGTTTTTTTTTAATTTTGTCTCGATTTTGTCTGATTTTTGTCGTATTCGAGATATTTTGGCAACTAAGGCCATATTCGATTTCACATATTCGGTGATTCTGGTTTATACTCCGCCGCCTAAATGAATTCTTACTAGTAAACGTACAAATATCAATTGACTAAATTAATTATACGAGTGGAAAAATGACTGACTTAACAAATTATAGAAATATAGGAATCTTTGCTCATGTTGATGCTGGAAAAACAACAACATCTGAACGCATACTAAAATTAACCGGAAAAATACATAAAACTGGTGAGGTGCACGATGGTGAGGCAACGACTGATTTTATGGAGCAAGAGCAAGAGCGAGGAATTACAATTCAGTCAGCTGCTACTAGTTGTTTTTGGAATGATCATAGATTAAATATTATTGATACTCCAGGACATGTTGACTTTACAATTGAGGTCTATCGTTCGTTAAAAGTTCTAGATGGTGGGGTTGGTGTTTTTTGCGGATCTGGTGGAGTTGAACCACAATCTGAGACGAATTGGCGCTATGCTAATGATTCTGGAGTTGCTCGTATTATTTTTGTTAATAAACTTGATAGAACAGGCGCTGATTTTTATCGCGTAGTTGATCAAATTGAAAATGTGCTTGGTGCAAATCCACTTGTTATGGCTCTACCCATAGGAATTGAAGATGATTTTATTGGTGCAGTTGATCTTCTCACTCGTAAAGCATGGGTATGGAAAGACCCTAACGATCCAGCAAAATATGAGATCGAAGATGCCCCAGCAGATATGTCTGAAAAAATTGAAGAATGGCGTGAAAAATTAATTGAAACTGCAGTTGAACAAGATGACGCTATTATGGAAAAATATTTAGAAGGTGAAGAGCCTACTATAGATGAGATTAAGTCATGTATACGTAAAGGAACAATTAGTCTTACATTTTTTCCAACATACTGCGGTTCAGCATTTAAAAATAAATGCGTTCAAATGATTCTTGATGCTGTTGTAGATTACTTACCAAATCCAACTGAGGTTAAACCTCAACCAGAAGTAGATTTGGAAGGAAATGAATCTGGAGAATTTGCAATTGTCGACCCTGATAAACCATTGCGAGCATTAGCTTTCAAAATAATGGATGACCGTTATGGCGCACTAACTTTCATTAGAATTTATTCTGGAAAAATTGAAAAAGGTATGACAGTTCTAAATACATTTACTGGAAAAAGTGAACGAATTGGACGTATTGTTGAAATGCATGCCGATGAACGTATTGAACTTGATGTCGCACAAGCGGGAGACATTGTTGCTGCGATTGGTCTAAAGAATGTACAAACTGGTCATACTTTGTGCGACCCTAATAAACCGGCAACTCTGGAGCCAATGGTCTTCCCAGATCCAGTTATTTCAATTGCTGTCGCGCCAATTGATAAAGGTGCCTCCGAAAAGCTAGGTATTGCGATTGGAAAAATGATTAAAGAAGATCCTTCTTTTAGGGTTGAAACCGACCAAGATAGTGGTGAAACAATCCTAAAAGGAATGGGTGAACTACACCTTGATATTAAAGTAGATATTTTAAAAAGGACACATGGCGTAGAAGTAGAAGTTGGTAGCCCTCAAGTGGCCTATCGAGAAACTGTAACAAAACGCGTTGAAGATACCTATACTCATAAAAAGCAATCTGGTGGCTCGGGTCAATACGGTAAAATTGATTATGTGATTGAGCCAGGTGAACCTGGTAGTGGTTTTGTTTTTGAATCAAAAGTTACAGGTGGTAATGTGCCAAAGGAATTTTGGCCAGCAGTTGAAGGTGGATTTCAAAAAAGTATGGATAAAGGAGTCTTAGCGGGCTACCCCTGTCTTGATTTCAAAGTTACATTATTTGATGGTGCTTTTCATGCTGTCGACTCATCAGCTATTGCGTTTGAACTAGCTTCAGCAGCTGCATATCGTCAGTCTATGCCGAAAGCTGGACCACAGCTTATGGAGCCTATTATGAAAGTTGATGTTTTTACCCCTGATGATAATGTTGGTGATGTGATCGGAGATCTAAATCGACGTCGTAGTATAATTAAATCACAAGAAGCGAATCCAACTGGCGTGCGTGTTAAAGCCGAATGTCCGCTCAGTGAAATGTTTGGATATATTGGAACACTACGAACAATGACCTCGGGTAGAGGTCAATTCTCAATGGAATTCCTAAACTATAGCCCTTGTCCTAAAAATGTTGCTGATGAAATCATCGCTGAAACGCTAGCAAGAGAAGAGGAAAAGAAAAAGTAGTTATAAATTTTAAACACGGACTAATCAAAAAAATCCTATATTAATCAATACTTTAAAATATAGTTCTAACCTAAGATATTGATTATAATGGAAGGATGAGTCTAAAAAAAAATCTTTTCATCGCTTTCATTGGCCTTGTGTTTTTTTTTCAACATTCCTTAGCTGGGGAAGATACACACACATCTGATGTAACAATAAATAGTGATACAACAGACCAGCAAACAATTGGCGATGGTGGTAATAACGTCACCTTAATTAATGACGCTACTATTAACAATGGTGATGATAATGCCTCTGTTGAATCTTTTGGATCAAACACCAGTAATGGATTAACTGGTGTTACTGTTATTAATAATTCAGGCGCGATAATTAAACAAGATGGAAGTTTTGATGGTACAGTCAAGGCGCAGTTCAACACTAATTTTACACTCACTAACTCGGGAACTATTCAATCAAATGACGGACAGGCTATTGATATTAAACAAACGACAAACGCAACAATCAATAATAATTCTGGCGGCTTAATCACTGCTAAGAGAAACACAATAAGATGTACCGCATCTTGCACAAATCCAACCGTCAATAATTTTGGCTCAATAACGGGTAGACAAGAAGCAGTAATTCGTTTGGATAAGTCGACGAATATGACGGTAAATAATAATCATGGCGCACTCATAGATGCTGAAGCATCTGCTACGCAATCTTTACATGCCATAGATATAGGTACTAATGGTACTGTAAATAATAGCGGAATAATTAGACGAACGATAAATGGAGAGCCTGGTCATCACACTAATGCGGCTGCTATTTCATATCAACAAAATAATGGTACGTTAACATTGAAAGATGACAGTATATTAGTGGGTTTAATAAGCGTGAAAGATGGTAAAGAGGGAAATAATCTTCGAATTCAGCACGGTTATGGACGTGCTTATATGTACAAAACAGAGGGAACACTTGGATTAACTGACCTAGATGGCAATCGAATTGTTGCGGGCTCAGCAACATCAGTTGGTATGGGTGCACAAGAGACTGTCGACGAATTACTAGGGTATCGTGCATACAATCTTCGTACATCACTAAAAAATTACACTAACGGCTCTGATTCAGATAAACCAAAAATAGAACCTTTTGCTTATACATCATTTCGAAGCAGCGGTCGTAATACTCTCGGTTATGAAAATAATGCTTATGGTACGAACTTTATTTACCCGGTAGTACCTGATAAGTTAAATTTAATCTTAGCCGTTGAACGTAATAAATTAAAACTTGATGAAAACCACGATATTACGAAAAAAAGTTTTCTTGCTGGTATTGGAACTAATGACTTTACAAAAATCGATGAATGGAAAGTAAGTAGCTACGCTGTTGCTGGTTGGAGTTGGCATGACAGCAGCAGAGACGTGCTTACCAATATAGTAAGTACTGGTATAGCTGATGTAAGTGCCGATTATGAAAGCGCAGAAGTAATTACTGGTGTAAATTTTACGCGTATATTAAATCAAAGAGTCAACGAATCAGTAACTAATGAACAAGAATCTGAGCTAGGGATAACATTTAGTTTTTCTCATACCCCCAGTTACAGTGAAAGCATGTTCTTTTCATGGGAAGAACGCAATCTTGCTCAAGCAAGCATTTATTTCAATAAACAACTTACCCTAATGATAGATGATAAAATACAATTCATAACAAGCACTGAATTTGAGCATCGCTCCGTTTTTTATGGCAAAAATCAAGATCATTCACTAAACACAGTAATCGTTGATTTTAATAGTGGTAGCTATAATGAAAATTCTTTAGGCATGAATACTAGTTTTGACTATGACTTAGGAAAATACGGAAAAATCTATATGCAGTTTAATGGGCGTTTATCTGATCAAGCTGCTATCTACCTTGGTGGAAGTGCTGGAATAAATTTTATCTTTTAATTTCAATATTTAATAAAATCTATTTTAGATAATTTTTTAATAGTAAATCTACTGTATAACGAACACCAAATCCTGTTGTATTAGTAGGAATATGACCTAAACCACCCTTCCTATTGCTGCTAGATAAATCCATATGTATCCAAGGCACATCATTCTTAACAAAACGCTGTAAAAATCTCGACGCTAAGATATGATCAACACCGCTTTCTTGAGAACATTGTTTAATATCGGCAATATCACTTTTTATCATTTGATCAAAATCTTCATCTAACGGAAAAGGCCAAACACGTTCTCCGCTATCTTCGCCAGCTTTAATTAAGTTTGGGTGCCATTTATTTACATTAGTAAAAATACCGCTATATGATGTTCCAATTGAATACATACATGCCCCTGTTAATGTTGCATAGTCGATTATTAACGAGGGCTTTTCTTTTGATGCCAAGACTAATGTGTCAGCCAATACCATTCTTCCTTCTGCATCAGTATGCACGACTTCAATAGTTGTCCCGTCTGATGCCGTAACTATATCATTTGGCTTATAGGCTTTTGGTCCAATATGGTTCATAGCTAAGGCCATCCAACATTCAACAGGGCGATTATAATTAAGCTTAGTAAGTGCTAATAATGTCCCTAGCGCAACAGCACTACCTTGCATATCCTCATGCATACCAAACATATAGTTAGCAGGTTTTAAATTTGTGCCCCCAGTGTCATAACAGATACCCTTACCTACTAGGAAAATCTTCTTTGTCTTTGATGCGCGTTTTGGTTTGTATCTTAATCGTACAATACCTGAATCTGCCGTAGGACTTCCCTGAGAAACAGCTAAAAATGCGCCAGCTTTCTTTTGTCTTAAAGTTGATTCACTATAGAATTCTAATTTCCATTTATTTTCCTTTGCAATTTCTTTTATTTTTTTAAGATAGTGCGTCGGCGTCAATTTATTTGAAGGCATCATGCTTAAACTTCTAGTTAGCGCATTACCTTCTGCAATAGCAAAACTTTTTCTAAATCTGTGGTTTGCTTTAAAGCCACAAAGAATAATTTTCGACAAAGGTATTTTAGATTGTTTTTTACTTTTGAAATTAGGCATTTTTGCACATACTGCTAAAATAGCTGAGATTATTGCTTCTATGATTCTTTCAGACTCTTTTTTACTAAAACCAGCTACGAATACTCCTATTTCTTTTGGTCTCGATTCGGAGTGCAATGAAATTAACTTTCTTGAAAGTGATAGAAGATCAAAACTTGTATTACTAGAACTAAGCATAGTAAAACTAACGTGACTTGAATGCTTATTTGGTAAATCAATAGAAACTGGAATACCACATTTTTCATCCTGCGATATTTGCTTATAACGACTAATTATTTTTTCTTTATAACTAAAATTTTTCTTAGTTTTGTTAGAAGAAACAATAATCCAATTATCAACACTGTCAATTACATCAATTGTTGGTGCTGAAGTATGCTGTTCTAATATAATTGACATCATTTTTTTCCTTAATGAAATAGGGGTTTTAAAGTTGTTCTGACACTAAATATCCTAAAAAATTCAGTCTATCATATCAAACGTTACTTTAACTAAATACAAAACTAAACTAACATCTATTAAGTAATAATAATCATATCAAGTGAACTAAAGATTTTTTTTAAAATTGTCTTAAATGAAAAAAGGTAGGTAATGACTAAAGATATTCATGCAGAAGTAGTTGTTTTGGGTGCTGGCCCTGGTGGTTATACAGCCGCTTTTCGTGCATCTGACCTAGGCCTAAAAACTATTTTAATTGAGAAATACCCTTCTTTGGGCGGTGTTTGTTTAAATGCCGGCTGCATACCCTCAAAGGCATTACTCCATGTAAGTAAGGTTATAGCTGAAATTGAGGAATTAAAAGAACATAACATAGTTCTTGGAGGAACCAATCCAGATTCTAAATCTGTACGCAGTTGGGTCAACTCAATTATTACTAAACTTAGCTTTGGCTTAAAAACAATGGCAAAAAAAAGACAAATTGAAATTATCGAGGGCTACGGGTCATTTGTATCGACGAATTTAATTGAAGTGAATAACAATGGTAAAATTTCACGAGTAACATTTGATTCAGCAATTATTGCTACGGGTTCGCATCCCTCAAAACTGCCTAATCTACCAGATGACTCACGTATTATGAATTCAACTGATGCATTATTTTTAAAAGAAATTCCTAAAAGAATGCTGGTAATCGGAGGCGGTATTATTGGACTTGAGATGGCAACCATCTATGCCTCGCTAGGAAGTAAAATAACTATTGTTGAAATTATGGATTCATTAATTTCTGAATGTGATAAAGATATTGTTAGGCCTTTAATTAAAAGAATTAAAAAAATTTACGAAAATATCCATCTAAAAACAAAAGTAGTTTCAGTCGAATCCAAAAATAATAAACTGGTAGTGACTTTTGAAGGAAAAAATGCTCCTGAAAAAGATCAATTTGATTCTATTCTAGTAGCTGTTGGGAGATCTCCTAATGGTAATAAAATTAATGCAGCAAATGCGGGTATAAATGTAGACATGAATGGTTTTATAAAAGTTAATGATCAACAGCAAACTAATATTTCCAATATATATGCTATAGGTGATGTAACTAGCCTTCCAATGCTTGCACATAAAGCCACTTATGAAGGAAAATTAGCAGCAGAAATCATTGCTGGAAGTAAAAAAAATATTAAGAGTAGAGTCATCCCATCTGTTGCATATACAGATCCTGAGATTGCTTGGGTTGGATTAACTGAAACAGAAGCTAAACTAAAAAATATTGACTACGGAAAAGGGGTTTTTCCTTGGGCAGCAAACGGACGATCACTTGCACTTGCTAGAGATGAGGGAATTACTAAGATTTTATTTGATAAACAATCAAAAAAAATTATTGGCGCTGCAATTGTTGGTACAAATGCAGGTGATTTAATTGCTGAATGTGTACTAGCAATAGAAATGAATAGCAATGCAAAAGACATAGCTCAAACTATACATCCACACCCCACCTTATCTGAAACCAATGCCATGGCAGCAGAAGTTTTTGAGGGCACAATAACGGATCTCTATATACCAAAACGCTGAGTTTTACTGTAAAACATCTAATTTCTCAATAAAAATGGCAAAATATTGATAATTACTTTATATATGTTGATAGTTTTCAAACAAACGATAGAATAAGCGACTTTTTTTAATGCAGACACTAAAATGAATACAAAGAAAATTAGTAAAGTTGTACTGGCCTACTCAGGTGGATTGGATACCTCGGTTATTCTTGCTTGGTTAAAGGATGTCTACAATTGTGAAATTGTCACATTCACAGCTGATATCGGTCAGGGTGAAGAGGTTGAGACTGCCCGAGCTAAAGCTAAAGAAATGGGTATAAGTGAAATCTTTATTGAAGACCTCACAGAGGAATATGTAAGAGATTTTGTTTTTCCAATGTTCCGTGCGAATACTATTTATGAAGGTGAATACTTATTAGGCACATCAATTGCAAGACCATTAATTGCAAAACGTCTAGTTGATATTGCCAAAAAAACTGATGCCGATGCAATTTCACATGGAGCAACCGGCAAAGGTAATGATCAAGTTAGATTTGAACTAGGTGCGTATGCACTAGATCCAAAAATTAGAATAATAGCTCCATGGCGTGAGTGGGATCTCAATTCCAGAGAGAAACTACTTGCTTATGCTGAAAATAAAGGGATACCAATTGAAGGAAAACAAAAAGTTGGTTCTCCGTATTCGATGGATGCAAATATGCTTCATATTTCATACGAAGGAGGTCTGCTGGAGGATCCATGGAGTGAACCAGAAGAATCAATGTGGCGTTGGACTGTTGCGCCCGAGAAAGCACCTAATTCATCGGAGTCAATCGAAATTAAATTTAAACAAGGTGATCCAATTGAATTAAATGGTAAAGAATTGTCTCCAGCAAATTTACTCTCGAATCTAAATACTATTGCTGGTAGACATGGTATTGGGCGTAACGATATTGTTGAAAATCGATATGTTGGTATGAAATCACGGGGTTGTTATGAAACTCCTGGGGGCACAGTACTACTTAAAGCCCATCGTGCTATGGAATCACTGACCCTTGACCGTGAAGTAACGCATCTTAAAGATGAATTAATGCCTCGTTATGCAAAACTTATTTACAATGGATATTGGTGGAGTCCCGAAAGAGAGGCGCTACAGAGTCTTATTGATTGGACACAAACAGGAGTTAATGGAGTTGTGAGATTAAAACTCTTTAAGGGCAATGTCTATGTAACTGGAAGAAAATCTGATTCAGATAGTTTGTTTGACGAAGAAATTGTAACTTTTGAAGATGATTCTGGTATGTATAACCAAAAACATGCAGATGGATTTATTAAGTTGAATGCTTTACGGCTAAAATTACAAGCCAAAAAAAATAATTAACTATTTTTTCACTCCGAGAATTACATTTCTATTTTTAAGTTCTTGAACAATTTCCTGTCCCCCATTGAGAATGACATCAGGGTTTGGATGATTCAATTCTTGAGCTACGTTTAAAATAATATCCCTGGTAGTTTTCTTAATATTAGTTTGTAATTTTTGAAATAATCTTGCGGTAACTTTATTAAGCTCAATAAAACCAATATCAAAAAAGATATCTCGATATACAACCAGATAAGTTAGTTCATTAGGCTTTACTTTGGGGCAAAAATCACTGCTTATTCTATGTACAGGCCAATTATAGACAAGTGCTTCTGTTAGTGGACTAACAACAGGAATACCATCAAGCAGACTTGAATCTTTATCAACATTATCAAAACATAATTCCCTCATATCTTGAGCTAGAGAGATTTCGATCCACTCGTAGTGGGCAAGCTCTAAATAAAATTTCGGAATTTTGATTCCAATCTGTTTTTTTTCTAAAAATTTTAAAAATTCTAATGGTGCTTTAGGGAAATATGGTGTCTTTGATTTATGATTTTTTATGAAATTACGAATAATTATATTCCAATCATCACCGCTAGTTATATCTCGAAGTACTGGAAAACTTTTCGAAATCAAATTTTCTATATTATTAAAAATAAGTTCTGAATATAAAGAGATTCTTCTAGACTCAATACCATCGGGTAATGCTGCATTTTGAGGGTCTCTCATATGTCGTGTAAATATTTCTACTTCTTTTATAAATTTTTTTGTCATTTTCTTATGCGCTAATTATAGTTACCATCCATTCAAAATCTGCTTTGACTTAATCATCTCTACTTCCTTTAATAACTTTTCAAATTTTGGAATATTAAAGTCTCTTTCAAGTAGAGTTGGGAAAACACCGAAATACTGATATGCCTTTTCTAATAATGACCAAACTGGATCAATGACATCAGCGCCGTGCGTATCAACCAAAAGATCAATGTCTTCATTGTAATGACCAGCTATATGTGAATATGCAATTCGTTCTTTTGGAAGTGCTTTTAGAAAACTTTCTGCTTCATAATTATGATTTATGCTATTTACATAAATATTATTAATATCAACTAAAAGCTCACAGTCTGCTTCTTCAAGAATTGATTTAATAAATTCGATTTCCTTTAACTCTTGGCCTGGAGCAGCATAATAAGAAACATTTTCTATTGCGATACGTTTACCAATAATTTCTTGAGCTCTCTTAATTCGTGAAGAGACATATTTAACTGCTTCCTCAGTAAATGGTATTGGTAATAAATCATATAAATATCCCTCATCAGCACAATAACTTAAATGTTCGCTGTATATTTGTATATTATGAGTATCAATAAATTTTTTTATGCATTTAAGAAATTCTTCATCTAATGGCGCCATACCACCTAAATTTAGAGAAAGCCCGTGACAGACGAATGGAAATTGCTCTGTTAGTGAACGAAAAATGTAAGCATCACGTCCTCCGACTTCGACCCAGTTTTCTGGGGCAATTTCTAAAAAGTCGATTTTGTGAGATATATTATCGAGTTGTTTTAAAAAGGATTTACGTAAACCAAGGCCTGCGCCCTGAACAGAGTATGATTTTGACATTTCATTAATTTATGACTTTTTACTGCCGCACTTGCCTTCACCGCACTTGCCTTCACCGCACTTGCCTTCGTTATCCTTTTTCTCTTTCTTCTTTTCTTTGTTGGTTTTTTTACTGCCGCACTTACCTTCACCGCACTTACCTTCACCGCACTTACCTTCGTGACCATCAGCAAGCATGTAACCGGTACCTAATCCTCTAATTTCAAAAGGATTTTCACTGGCATTTGCAATAGGGTTCAACGTTATACTAATTGTAAAACCTGCCCCAATTGCAACAACGTATGGATTAATTTTATTTTTTTTCAACATAATAAATCTCCAACAATTTATAAATACTATAAAAATATGACATTTTACGAATTAGATTGTTCAAATACCCTATGTTTTATTTCTGTCTCAAATGGGGAAACAAAATAACATCTCGTATTGAGGCTGAATCGGTTAAAAACATTACTAATCTATCGATACCAATGCCCTCTCCAGCTGTTGGCGGCATACCATACTCAAGCGCTTTTATATAATCATCATCAAAGTGCATGGCCTCATCATCTCCTGCTTCTTTATCTTCAACCTGTTTTCTAAATCGTTCAGCTTGATCCTCTGGGTCATTTAATTCAGAAAAACCATTTGCGATTTCTCGACCAGCAATAAAAAACTCAAATCTATCAGTAACAAAAGGATCATCGTTATTCTTTCTCGCTAATGGAGAAACTTCAGTAGGAAATTGTGTTATAAAAGTTGGTGATAATAACTTCGATTCAACCGTTTTTTCAAAAATTTCTACCTGAATTTTACCTAATCCATAGCTATCCTCTATGAATACATCTAATTCTTTAGCAATACTGCGAATTTTTTCTAATGACCTTAGATCTTCATCGGATATAGTCTTATTATATTTCAAAATAGATTCAAATAATGACAATCTCTCAAATGGTTTTCCTAAATCATAAACCTGTTCTTGATAAGTAACTTCGTGAGTATTGAAAAGATTTAAAGTCAACTCACGCATCATATTTTCAGTTAAATTCATTAAATCTTCATAATCAGAATAGGCCTGATAAAATTCAAGCATTGTAAACTCTGGATTATGCCTAGGAGACAATCCTTCGTTTCTAAAACTACGGTTTATTTCAAATACTTTCTCGATTCCACCAACAACCAAACGTTTCAAATATAATTCTGGTGCGATACGAAGAAAAAGTTCCATATCTAAACTATTATGATGAGTGATAAAAGGTCTAGCAGTTGCTCCTCCTGGAATAACATGCATCATGGGTGTTTCGACTTCTATATAATTTTCACTCTTTAAATATGAGCGTATAAAATCTATGATCTTTGATCTTATTTTAAATGTATTGCGTGTTTTCTCATTCATAATCAGATCAACATAACGTTGACGATAACGAAGTTCTTGGTCTGTTAAGCCATGATATTTTTCAGGTAGCGGTCTAAGTGATTTAGTCAGCAATTCAATAGAATTTACATGGATACTCAACTCACCTTTATTAGTCTTCATAAGAGTACCGGTAGCACCAATAATGTCACCAATATCCCATTTTTTAAATCCATCGTTATATATTCCGTCTGGTAAATCATCGCGTCTAACATATAACTGAATTTGGCCAAACATATCTTGAATATGTGCAAAAGAAGCTTTTCCCATGATTCTTCTGCTCATCATTCTGCCAGCAATAGAAACCTTAATCGGAGTATTTTCAAGATCTTCTTTTGATTTATTCTCATATTTAGAATGTAAATCAGAAGAAAATGAATCGCGTTTAAATTGATTTGAATATGCAACGCCAGTATTTCTTAATTCTTTTAAATCTTGGCGACGTTGTAAGATTAAATCATTTTCGTTATCTGTAGTCATAATCCTATTAATTTATTAAAAATAATTTATCAAAAAAGAGATAGTAACAAAAAAGCTATATTCTATGATATGAAGATTATAGTCCACTTTTTAAACTCGCTTCGATAAATGCATCCAAATCTCCATCCAGAACAGCCTGTGTATTGCCTGTTTCTATCGATGTTCTCAAGTCTTTAATGCGCGATTGATCAAGGACATACGATCTTATTTGACTACCCCATCCAATATCAGCCTTCGAATCTTCTAGCACTTGTTTCTCCGAATGCAATTTTTGCATTTCAAATTCATATAATTTAGCTCTCAACTGTTTCATAGCATGATCTTTATTTTTATGTTGGGAACGATCGCTTTGACATTGAGTAACAATACCACTTGGAATATGAGTTAATCTCACTGCTGAATCTGTTTTATTAACATGTTGCCCACCAGCACCACTTGCCCTATATGTGTCTACACGTATGTCAGATGGATTTAAATCTATTTCAATACTGTCATCAATCTCTGGTGATACAAAAACAGAAGCAAAAGAAGTATGACGACGATTACCTGAATCGAAAGGAGATTTTCTAACTAGCCGATGCACACCGGTTTCTGTACGTAACCACCCATATGCATACTCCCCTATAAATTGAATCGTTGCACTTTTTATTCCAGCGACTTCCCCTGGGGATGCTTCTAATAAGTCTACCTTTAAGTTATGTTTTTCTCCCCATCGTAAATACATACGTAATAACATTTCCGCCCAATCTTGTGCTTCAGTTCCACCAGAACCAGATTGGATATCGACGAATGCATTATTGATATCCATCTCACCAGAAAACATACGCCTAAATTCAAGGTTACTTAATTTCTTTTCGCTATTATCAAGATCAGTAAGAACCACCTCAATAGTTTCACTATCGCCCTCTTCTTCAGCTAATTTTAATAATTCTAGTGATTCAGAAAGAGATTCTTGCAGAGAATCTATTGTTGTAACAATATTTTCGAGATAGGCACGCTCTTTTCCTAGATTCTGAGCATATTCAGCATTGTTCCATATATCAGGCTGCTCAAGCTCTCTTAATACCTCTACTAAACGCTCAGATCTTTCATCGTATTCAAAGGTACCCCCTAAGCAGTTCTATGCGCGCCTTCATATCAGATATTTTTGTGAGAAGTGGATTTATTTCGAGCATTTAATTCGAAGCCTTGAAATTTTGTTAATATTTATTCTATAAGAACTAGCCATATAGTATCAAAAATTAGTGTAGTTCGATATGTTCTATCAGTAATTGAATTTGATGATGACCTTGAAAATCATTTATTCCTAGTCGATATGTAGAAATAATGTTGTCTTGATTAGGCGGCCAATCCTTGTCATTTTTATTAAACGCAATAGCATCCAATGTAGTATTATCATTAACCAACTGAAGTTTAAGCTTTAGATGATTTTTGCCAACAATATACCTATCGAGCACCTTAAATTTCCCCAAAAATAGAGGCTCCGGAAATGATTGGCCCCAAGGTCCAGCATCGCTTATAGCTTGAACTAGTGACATTGAAAAATCACTATTTGATAACTCGCCATCAGTTAAACAAATGTCTTCCATATCCTCCGTTGATATATTTTTTTTAACCATTTGATTAAATACATTTGAGAATTCCACAAATCTAGATTTTTTAATAGTTAGGCCTGCTGCCATAGCATGACCTCCAAACGCTAGTATTAAATCAGGATGCAGTCTTGCAATTTCATCAAAAACATCTTTAATATGAAGCCCGCTAATAGATCGTGCTGAACCTTTTAAAACTTTCTCATCATCTTTTGCAAAGATAACGACAGGACGATTAAATGTATCTTTAATTTTAGAAGCTAGTATGCCTACCACACCTTGATGCCAATCACTGTTATAAATACAAATACCATCTGGAACCTCTGCTGAGACGTTCTCAACATATTCTGATAAAATTGATAGTGCTTGCTTTTCCATGTTATTTTGAATTACACGTCTTTCTAAATTAATTTTATTTAGTCTCTCAGCAAATTTAATTGCATCTTCAACATTATCAGTAAGTAAACACTCAATGCCTAATGACATGTCAGTTAAACGTCCTGCAGCATTAAGTCTTGGTGCAACAGCATAACCAAGATCTGAGGCTGTTAAATTTTCTAACTGCCTTCCTGCTTGCCTGAGTAATGCTGTAATACCTACCTTAGATTTATTTTTTCTCATAAGTTTTAATCCATGCGCGACCATTGTTCTATTATTTTTGTCTAACGGAACAAGATCGGCAACTGTGCCCAAAGCAACCAAGTCTAAAAAATTTGCAAGATTAGGAAAAACAATATTATTTTTCTCAAACCAACCTATTTCTTTTAGTTTTGAGCGCAAGGCAAGGAGAATATAAAAAATTACACCTACGCCCGCTAAATTTTTGCTCGGAAACTCATCATCAATAAGCTGTGGATTTATAATTACATTAGCATTTGGTAGCTCGTTGCCAGGTAAATGATGGTCTGTTATCAATACACTGACCCCTTGATTTCTTGCATACTCAACGCCATTTACACTAGATATTCCATTATCCACCGTGATAATTAAATCTGGTTCGTATTCCAATGCAACCTTAACAATTTCGCATGATAGGCCATAGCCATGTTCAAATCGATTAGGAACGATATATGTAATATCCTTTGCACCCATTGCTGTTAAACCACGTATTGCAAGAGCGCAACTTGTTGCTCCATCTGTATCAAAGTCTGCTACAACTAATATTCTTTTTTTTAGTTTGAGCATTTCTTGCAACAGAGTAACTGCGCTATTAATACTGCTAAGTTTTTCGAATGAAACTAAAGAACTAAGAGAATAATCTATATCGTCAATACATTTAACATTTCTTGAAGCATAGATACGTTTCAAAACAGGGTGAATAGAATCTGGAAGATTAGCATCGACTGATACATGTCTTTCAACAATTTTTTTATTAAACACGCATAACCTCTTTATGAAATAAAACTTTTTTGGTCTCTCCAGAAATAATAACGACTATACTTACTGATATAAATTGAATTTATATCAGTCTCTATTATTAATTGATCAATATTTTTTCTCTCAAGGGCATCGGATAGTGGTGAAAACCAATTTATCTCATATCGAACCAGCATTTCTACCCATTCATCGAAGTTATGGTAGTTCCTAAATCTATCGAATTCACCTATAACAAAAAGATTAGAAAAATTTGAATTTATATCTTCTATTTCGTCAAATTTTTCTGGTAATTTCTTAAAAGGTGTTGCTGATATAATAGATAATCCTTCTGATATAACTTCATCTCCATATACCGATGACCAAGTTCTATCTATTATGCTGGGTAACTTACCACAACCCCAAAACCACACGCTGTTGATCGGTAATTTCTTTTCCTCTTCACGCTTAAAATTAATTTCTACATCATGCAAACTCATTTGAATATCGTTAATTAATTGTTCTATATTAATGTTGTTACTTTTCTTTGGCATATGAGGAAGAATATCTTGGCCGATAACTGAATCAATAGGAGTTGTGCTTAATTCCATCCCTTCATTTAATTTGATATACCACCGGAAAGGGCTTGGAACCTCTAATTGAAGATTATAGGACTCTAATAAACCATTAATTACTGCTGCGTACTCAAGTGCATCATGTTGTGTTATGTTGAATTGACTGCTATCTGATAACTTAAGTCTATTTCCATTTGTGCTCACATGAACTGGATCAACTCGAACCCAAACTCCATCAGGATATTGATCACTATCAATCAAACGTGATATTGAAGCAATCGGCAAATCATTCAGTCCGTTTTGCTTTAAACCAAATAGATCACACAACGCGTAACTGAATGAGTTTAATTTGCGTAACTTTGTGAAACCTTTTTTTAAAAACCAATTTAAAGCTGGTGCATTAGGTAAATCATCTGGGAAGGCAATACCAGATCCAAATAAACCAGGTATAAAAATAGTCAAGCTACGCATTAGCGAGCATCCTTTTAGAAAGAAACATCACAACTAATAATTTGTATTATGCGATAACTTATTGTCGCATCAATTTATTCTTACATATTATTTAATATAGCCGATTTAACTTGTGTTAGTGAAGCTTCGACTTTAACAACTGGGGCTGTACTTTGATTGATGGCTATATCTGGATCCTTAAGCCCATGCCCTGTCAGTGTACAAACAATGCAACTATTACTTGGAATTTTTCCAGATTCTACATCACGTAATGCTCCAGCTAATGAGGCAGCTGAAGCGGGTTCACAAAATATGCCTTCTTTTTCGGCCAGCATTTTTTGTGTTGCTAATATTTCATTGTCACTACATCTATCGAACCATCCACCCGATTCTTTATTAACAGTCCATGCATAATCCCATGATTGGGGATAGCCAATTCGAATTGCGGTAGCAATTGTCTCTGGCTTATCAACCATATCGCCCTGAATAAAAGGTGCGGCTCCGCTTGCCTGATAACCCAGCATCTTCGGACGTGTTTTAGCTATTTGCTCGTTTGAAAGATTACCGATTTTGCTAGTACACGCATTTGTAAACAAACTACTATCAGCACAAGCATACTCGCTATACCCAAGCCAATGGGCGGTAATATTTCCAGCATTACCTACCGGAAGACAATGGAAATCAGGCGCTCTACCCAATTGTTCTATAATTTCAAAAGCAGCAGTTTTCTGTCCTTGTAAACGAAATGGATTAATAGAATTAACAATTGTCACTGGCGCCTCATCAGCAACCTCCTTTACAAGTCGCATTCCATCATCAAAGTTACCCTTAACTTGAAGAATAATAGCGCCTTCTATCATTGCCTGTGCTAGTTTTCCCTGCGCAATCTTACCATCCGGAATTACAATAAATGCAGTAATGCCAGCTCGCGCTGCGTAAGCTGCTGCAGATGCTGACGTATTTCCTGTTGAGGCACAAATAATTGCCTTCGCACCGTTCTCAACTGCTTTGGTAACCGCCATAGTCATACCACGGTCTTTAAATGAACAGGTAGGATTTAATCCTTCGTACTTCACATAAATATCAACATCTTTATCAAGTAATGACGGAATATTATGTAATTTAATTAAAGGTGTATTTCCTTCTCCCAAACTAATAATTTGAGTTGATTCACTTACGGGTAGTCGATCCCGATAGTGTTCTATTAATCCAGTATAAATTTTCTTTGAACTCATTTAATTATCCTAACCAAATGTTTCCATGCGAATTCGTATTACTTTTCCATTTATTGCATCTAATTTTTCAATTTTAGCAATAGCATTATTCATTTCTTTTTCTTTTATACATTGTGTCAAAAAAATAACAGGGATACAGCTTTCATTTTCCATAGGTTCTTTTTGTAAAATTGCCTCTATACTAATATTTGAATCGCCAAGTATTTTTGTTACACCAGCTACAACACCCGGTTTATCTATTACGTGCATACGAAGATAAAAGGCTGTTTCAGTTTCTTCAATTGGTAAGATATTAATATTCGATAATGCATCGGGCTGAAATGCTAGATGAGGTACCCGGTTTTCAGGATCTGTTGTTAATGCACGAACAACGTCAACAATATCTGCAACAATGGCGGAGGCTGTTGGTTCAGAACCAGCACCAGCACCGTAATAAAGTGTTGGTCCAACAGCATCACTTTTAACCAAAACAGCATTCATTACGCCATCAACATTAGCGATTAAACGACGTTCCGGAATTAGAGTGGGATGAACACGTTGTTCAACTCCATTTTTAACTTTACGTGAAATACCAAGGTGTTTAATACGATATCCCAATTCTTCTGCATATAGAACATCTTGCTTTTCGATTTTTGTTATACCCTCAGTATAGGTTTTGTCAAATTGTAGAGGCATTCCAAATGCAATTGAGCCAAGTATGGTTAATTTATGTGCGGCATCAATACCCTCAATATCAAAGGTTGGGTCTGCTTCAGCATAACCAAGTGACTGAGCCTCTTTAAGAACATCTTTAAAATCACGTCCTTTGTCCCGCATCTCCGTCAATATAAAATTACCAGTACCGTTAATAATCCCGGCAATCCATTCGATTTGATTTGCAGCTAAGCCCTCGCGAACAGCCTTAATAATAGGAATACCTCCAGCAACAGCTGCTTCAAATGCAACAGTCACCCCTTTTTTCTGAGCAGATGCAAAAATCTCATTGCCATGTAAAGCAATCAACGCTTTATTTGCTGTAATAACATGTTTACCATTTTCGATCGCTTTTAAAACCAATTCTTTTGCTGGCGAATAACCGCCTATTAATTCAATAATAATTTCAACATCGGGATTATCAACAACTAAAAAAGGATCGTTTGTAATATTTGTAATCTTGTTTAAACCAACAATAGCATCTGCATCATATTCTTTTGCCGCAGCAAAAGTTATTTGAATATCACGACCTGCTCGTCTTGCGATTTCATCTGCATTACGTGCGAGCACACTGACCGTGCCACCGCCAACAGTTCCTAAACCAAGAAGCCCTATTTTAACAGGTTGCATAATATAAATTCTCTTACTTAATCTTTAACCAGCAATATTAGCCTTTGTATTTTCTTCTTTAAGCATCGATCGAATCGCACGTAATGCCTGACGTATACGATGTTCATTTTCAATCAAGGCGAATCGAACAAAATTATCTCCATAACTACCGAAACCAATGCCAGGAGAAACCGCTACCTTGGCTTCAATTAATACCTTTTTTGAAAATTCAAGCGAACCCATTGCCTTGTATTGCTCAGGTATAGGTGCCCATACAAACATTGTGCCCTTCGGTTTGTCTATATTCCAGCCCATAGAGTTCAATCCATCGCACAAGACATCACGTCGTCCACAGTACATATCCCGTATATCTGAAACACATTGTTGATCATCTTCAAGCGCGGTGATTGATGCAATTTGAATGGGTGTAAATGTTCCATAATCTAAATAAGATTTAATGCGTGAAAGCGCATTAACTAATGTCGGATTACCAACCATAAACCCAACACGCCATCCAGGCATGTTGTAACTTTTTGACATTGAGAAAAATTCAACAGCAATATCTTTTGCATCAGGTACCTGTAAAATGGATGGTGCTTTATATCCATCAAAAACAATATCAGCATAAGCTAAATCCTGTATTACCCATATTTTGTGTTCTCTCGCGATATCAATAATTTTGCTAAAAAAATCTAAATCAACGCACTGTGTTGTAGGATTACTGGGAAAATTTATAAGCAGCATTTTCGGTTTTGGCCACGAATCACGTATTGATTTTTGAAGTTCTTCAAAAAAATCGACATCTGGTCCTATTGGTATATGTCTGACATCGGCGCCTGCGATAACAAAACCAAATGGATGAATTGGGTAGGCCGGATTTGGTACAAGTACAGCATCGCCACGATCAACGACTGCCATCGCCAAATGTGCTAACCCTTCTTTTGACCCGAGAGTTACTATTGCCTCTGATTCTGGATCTAGGTCTACATCATAACGTGCTTTATACCAATTACAGATGGCGCGTCGTAAACGCGGGATTCCCTTTGAAATAGAATAACCATGAGTATCGTCGCGTTGTGATGCCTCAACCAATTTTTCAACAATATGCTTTGGCGTAGGCTGATCGGGGTTGCCCATACCAAAATCGATAATATCCTCGCCACGATGACGAGCCTCCATCTTCAACTCATTAACGATATTGAATACATATGGCGGTAGTCGGTTAATTCGTGCAAATTCTTCGTTCAATTTATGTCTCTAAAAGCCTGAAAAAAATCAGATTATACGGTATAGCGTATCAACGATACAGAGGTCTTTCAGCTACCTGATTTTTTAAGATTTCAGTATAATCATTCCATGACCTATGCTGCTGCGATTCAAATGGTGTCGACTGATACCGTTAGTAAAAATCTCGAACTATCTGAAAAACTGATCGAAGAAGCTGCTATAAAAAAAGCTAAGCTGATTACTTTACCTGAAAATTTTCCACTAATGGGAAAACGGGATGAAGATCGATTAGCGATAGCCGAATCATTAAATAATGGGCCACTTCAATTATTTCTTAGTGAGCAATCAAAAAAACATAAAATATGGTTATTAGGTGGCACAATTCCATTAAAAAGCAACAATCCCGAAAAAGTATTTGCAACAAATTTACTTTTTAATCCTAATGGAGAATGTATTGCACGTTACGATAAAATACATCTATTTGATGTTATCCTAGATGATAAAATTGGAGAATCTTATAGAGAATCAAAAACCTTTGAATCAGGTGATAGTATTGTAGTAGCGCAAACAGAAATCGGAAATATTGGGCTCTCAGTTTGCTACGACTTAAGGTTTCCTGAGATGTACCGCAAAATGCATAATAAAAATGTTCAAATCATTACAGCACCATCTGCATTTACAGCAACAACTGGTAAAGCACATTGGAAGACTTTATTAAAAACTCGCGCGATTGAGAACTTGTGTTATCTTATTGCTTCTAATCAAGGAGGAGTACATGCGAGTGGCCGTGAAACTTGGGGGCATAGTATGATTATTGATCCTTGGGGTGAGGTACTAGCTGAAGTAGAAAATGAGACTGGAATAGCAGTTGCTAAAATTGATATTGATAAATTAATTTGTCTCAGAAAAAGTTTCCCAACACTAACACATAGAAAGCTGGATTATAATATAAATGAGTAAAGCACTAGATGTAGCTAAAAATATTTTTCTCGATAATAAAGGGCTTGGTGTTAATGATGTAGAAAACACACTAGGACGAGTAATGTCACCATCTATTGATCAAGCGGATCTTTATTTTCAGTCAACGCATGCTGAATCTTGGGTGCTTGAGGATCAAATCGTAAGAGAAGGTTCTCATAGTATCAATCAAGGTGTTGGTATTCGCGCAATTAGTGGAGAAAAAACTGGTTTTGCCTACTCAGATGAAATTATATTGCCTGCTTTAACGCAGGCTGCAACAGCAGCACGCTCAATTGCTAAACAGGGAAAGAGTGGTGAACAAAAAATTTTAGCTAGCGCGAACTCGCCTGTTTTATACACTGATAAAGATCCACTCAATTCGATCCCAACAGAAAACAAGGTGGATTTTTTAAAGAAATTAGATGAAGAGGCACGAAAAAAAGACCCACGAATCAAACAAGTACTAATTGGTTTAACAGGATCTCAGTCGACTATTTTAGTTGCAAATAGTGATGGAGTGTTGTGTGGAGATATCAGACCTCTTGTCCGGTTGAATATTAACATTATTGTTGAAGAAAATGGCCGTATTGAAAAAGGTGGTTCCGGGGGAGGTGGTCGGTTTGGGTATGAGTATTTTTTAAACGAAAATATGGCAATGTCCTACATTGATGAAGCACTTGAACAGGCGCTGATCAATCTTGAAGCCGAGGCTGCGCCCGCTGGTTCGATGCCAGTGGTGTTAGGACCAGGCTGGCCGGGTATTCTTCTGCATGAGGCAATTGGACATGGTCTTGAAGGTGATTTTAATAGAAAAGAAACTTCCGCTTTCTCAGGGCGTATTGGTGAACGAGTTGCCGCTGCCGATGTCACTGTTGTTGATGATGGAACAATTGAAAATAGACGTGGCTCATTAAATATTGATGATGAAGGGACGCCAACATCATGTACTACACTCATTGAGCGTGGAATATTGAAAGGTTATATGCAAGATAAACACAATGCAAAATTAATGGGTGTTCAGTCCACTGGAAATGGTCGTCGTGAATCTTATGCTCATCTACCAATGCCAAGAATGACAAATACCTATATGTTAGGTGGCGAGCGTAATCCAGAAGAGATTATTGCGTCTGTTGATAATGGACTCTACGCTGTACAATTTGGTGGTGGGCAAGTTGATATTACTAATGGGAAATTCGTTTTCAATGCCAGTCAGGCATATAAAATTAAAAATGGTAAAGTAATAACACCAGTTAAGGGTGCAACAATCATTGGCAATGGGCCTGATGTACTAACGCGAGTCTCTATGGTAGGAAATGATATGGCACTTGATTCAGGAATTGGAACATGTGGTAAAGATGGTCAATCTGTGCCGGTCGGGGTCGGGCAACCCACAATTAAAATTGATGAAATCACGGTTGGAGGAACTTCTGTATAAAATGAAATGAAGTGAAGTGATGCTCAAAATATTTTTCTTGTTTTTTTTATTATCTAAATGTTAAAACTTGAAGGTGTGTTTTGATTAAATAATAAAAATTTACATTCATTCGTCTCTGAGCCAAATAAAAGCAACTACCAAAGCACCAGTACTCATCAGTGCTGAAAATAAGAATATTTGCATAGAACCAAGATTCTCCCATAGATAACCACTGACTAACGTTCCTAAAGCAAGCCCTGCACCAAAGCTAACACTGCTATATAACGCTTGGCCTCTACCCTGATGCTCCCCTTTAAACTCACGATGAATATATTGAATGGCAACTGCATGATAAACACCAAAGGTTGCTGCATGCAAACATTGTGTACATATTAAAATAAGTAAGTTATCGACAAAATAAGCAGTAAAAAACCATCGTATTGTTCCTAGAATTAGAGTAAGGATCATTAACGAGCGTAATTGAAAATGACTGATTGCCTTATGAATAAACATATAGACGAGAACTTCTGCAACTACAGCAATTGCCCATGCTGTGCCAATAAAACTACTCGAATAATTATGCTCCTCCAAATAAATCGAAAAAAAAGTGTAATAAGGACCATGCCCCGCTTGAACTAAAAAACAAATAACTAGTAATGAGATAATATGAGGTTTGAGTAAAACAGATTTAAAACTGTTCTTGGCTGGTTCATGTGCCTTTGTTTTAATTTCAGGTATAGATAGACTATTTAACCAAACTAATATCATTGAAAAAATAACTATTGGTACTAAACAAATAATCGGTTTGTACTCAAACAACTTTCCTAATAAGACAACAGATATAATAAAACCAACTGAACCCCATAATCTAACTTTGGTATAACTATCACTTCTCTCACCCAGATGTGATAGCGTAATTGCCTCAATCTGTGGCAAAGCAGCACTCCAAAAAATTGAAAATATAAAAAGGATAATAAAAAGAGACCAAAAATCCTGATACAGCAAAACAAAAACAAAAGAAACGACAGATAATAATGATGTCATTCGAATCATCTGTATCCGTTTGCCTGTATGATCCACAATCCATCCCCAAATAAAGGATGAAAAAATTTTATTGAAAACAATTATTGCCGATAAAATTCCAATCTCCTCAGCACTCATACCTAATGATTTAAGATAAGGTGACCAATAAGGCATAAAAGCCCCAAGGGTTAGAAAAAATAGAAAATAAAAACCGGATAGCCGCCAATAAGGCAAACTATCTTTGACTACCATGACTATTTACTTGAAGGAATGATAGGTGTTTCTGAAGCGACATCGGCATTTTGTGCGCGGTGTCGTAGTGCATGATCCATTATCACAAGAGCAAGCATAGCCTCGGCAATTGGTGTTGCCCGAATACCAACACAAGGATCATGTCGCCCTTTAGTCTCAACTTTAGTCGCTTTACCTGATTTATCAACTGTATTACCAGGAAGACGGATACTTGATGTAGGTTTTAGTGCGACACTTACAATAATATCTTGTCCTGAGGAAATTCCGCCTAAAACACCGCCTGAATTATTACCAATAAAACCTTTTGGTGTTATTTCATCGCGATGCTGTGTACCTTTTTGTTCAACGCAACCAAAGCCAATTCCCAGTTCAACTCCTTTAACGGCATTAATGCTCATCATGCCTTTAGCAATATCCGCATCTAAACGATCAAAAATTGGTTCTCCCAAACCAACTGGAATGTTTTCCGCATGGATATTAATACGTGCACCAACAGATTCGCCTTCTTTTCGAAGCGCATCCATATAGTCATCAAGCTCTGAAACACGACTCGCATCCGGACAGAAGAAAACATTATTTTCTACTTCATTCCAATCCTTATGTTCAATTCTGATTGGGCCAAGCTGTGACAAATACCCCCGAATAATTATCCCGAACTTTTCCTTAAGATATTTTTTTGCAATTGCGCCAGCAGCAACGCGCATACAGGTCTCACGTGCAGAGGCGCGACCTCCTCCTCGATAATCGCGAATACCATATTTTTGTTGATAGGTATAATCAGCATGGCCTGGGCGGAACATGTCGCTAATGTTACTGTAATCTTTAGATTTTTGATCTTCATTATCAATAATTAGACCAATAGGTGTTCCTGTAGTCACACCATCCAATACACCAGATGTAATTTTTACCATATCGGATTCTTTGCGCTGAGTAACATGTCTTGATTTTGCAGGTTTTCGACGATCTAGATCAATTTGTATATCTGCTTCTGAAAGTGTCATTCCTGGGGGGCAGCCATCCACAATACCTAAATAACCAACTCCATGGCTTTCACCAGATGTGGTTAAAGTAAATAATTTTCCGAAAGTATTACCAGACATAATGGTATATTGTATACGAAATGAAGATTTCTTACATTAACGCAGAATAAAATAAAATAACTTTTATGAATATTAGCTATCTAAAAAAAACAAAAATAATTCTTTTTAGTGTTCTTTTTGGTTTTAACACATCAATACCAGCAGAGGTAACAAAGCTTAAACTAACTAATATAAATGGCTCCGAACAAATGATGAGCGAATATATCGGTCAACAAAAATGGGTTTTAGTAAATGTCTGGAGTCCAACCTGTTCATTTTGTGTTCAGGAATTGCCCAAAATAACCATATTAAAAAAAAACAACCCTGAAATAGCTGTCATTGCTGCTACTATCGACTACCCAAGCTTCGAATATGGTCGAATTGAAATTGTCAAAAAATTTCTAGAGAAATTTCCCCAAGAATACCCGATATTCTTAGCCGATATTGATCAGGTATCAGAATTAATAGATATGAGACTAGTGGGAATACCGCTAATTGCACTTTTCAACCCTAAAGGTGAGCCAGTAGCTCGTTGGCCTGGTGAAATTGAAGTTGACGAAATAGAAAACTTTATCGAAAATTTTGAAGAGGATAATGACCCGCTCTCATCAGGATTTAATTAAAATATTATTTATCTATTAGTGGCTCATAGCCTGGAATATCTCGAAGATTGATCTCATCAATTTGATCTTTACTAAGATATTCATTTGCATATTTTAAGTATATTTTCTGGTTCATGAAAACATCAAATAAATCAGGATCAATATGTTTTTCTACTTTCATACGTCCTAAAATTTTAAGTGCTTGAGATAACAACATACCCTTCTTATAAGGTCTATCGCCAGCGGTTAGTGCCTCAAAAATATCAGCTATCGCGATCATTCTAGCTGGAATGGACATCTGCTCCCCATTTAATTGATTAGGATAGCCAGTGCCATCCATCTTTTCATGATGACACCCAGCAAACTCGGGGACATTTTTTAGGTGTTTAGGGTAAGGTAATGATTCGAGCATTTTAATAGTAACGGTAACATGATTATTAATTATTTGTCGTTCTGTATCGTTGAGTGTACCGCGTGATATTTTTAAATTCTCTACTTCTTCGCTATTCAATAATGGAATCTTATTATGACCTGAGTCTTTATATTTTCTTTTTGAAATTTCTTGAATACGTTTTTTATCAAAATCTAAAAGTGATTCACCCCCTATATTATATTTTTCAATTTCTTTCTTTTCCTTTTCAAGTTCAACTAACACACTTTGTAAAGAAGCATCTTCTTTAAGAGCTTGATCAATATCATCGTAATTCATATCTTTTTTTAATATTAGCTTAAGTGCATCAATCACAGCATCTCTTTTTAATATTTCAAATCTTGTATGTACGAGATTAATACGGTCAAATATTGTCTCTAACTTAGTTGCTTTGTCGACAACATATTCCGGTGTAGTTATTTTTCCACAATCATGTAGCCATGCCGCAACACTAAGTTCATACATTTCTGTGTCTGACATAAAGAAATTACCTAATGGTCCTTTATTAATTTCATTTGTTGCATTTGCTAACATTTCTGTTATCGCGGGAACACGACGGCAATGCCCTGCGGTATATGGTGATTTTTCATCAATTGCTGTTGCAATAAGTTGAATAAATGAATCAAATAATTTTCTCTGAGACTCAATTAATGTTTGATTAGTAATAGTAACAGCGGCCTGTGAAGCTAGTGACTCGATTAACTGCTGGTCTAATGCACTAAATGCTACGATTTCGTTTGTGGTCTTATCAATACTATTAATTAATTGCAAAACGCCAATAATATCATGCTCATGATTTGCCATCGGTACTGTCAAAAATGAAGTGGATCGATAGCCCATTTTTTTATCGAACGTTCTTGTGCCAGAAAAATCAAAATCAGTATTAGTGTAAGCATCCTTAATATTTATCGTCTTTTCGCTATTTACCGCATGCGCAGCAACCATTTGATTATTTTTGTTACCTTTTGCATCGAAAAGTGAAATTGATGGTAATGAGATTTCTTTGCCACTGGTACCACCTATATGAATTCCTAAAGAACGATTATGTAATATCTCAAATTCGAGACTATTTTTATTAGAAATATATAGAGTCCCGCCATCCGAATTTGTAATATCCATCGCTTTGACTAGTATTAGTTCGAGTAAACGATTGTGGTCTTTTTCTGAAGAAAGTGCGATACCAATCTCGGTTAACTCGCTAAGCAAACTTGAAATATTATTTAAGGATTGATCCATATTGAAAAATCATACACTCTAATTTGATACATATTATAAAGTGTGAAATAAAATGAATTAGATTTCTAGTTATATCTGAACTGTTTTATAAAATTATTTAGACATTGCGATAATCATCGAGTTTAATTTATTAATAAAGCCAACCGGATCAGTCAATTGGCCCCCTTCACTAAGTAAAGCTTGATCAAACAATATATGCGACCAATCATTAAACAGCGCATTATCTTTCTCGCTACCAATTTTTTTTACAATTGGGTGATCAGGGTTTATCTCAAGTATCGGCTTGGAGTCAGGAACAGTCTGTCCTGATGCTTGTAATATTTGCTCAAGATGTCGCCCCATATCATTTGAGTCACTCACAAGGCAAGCAGGCGAGGTTGTTAATCGCTCTGTAATACGAACATCTTTGACTTTTTCACTCATCACGCCTTTTATTCGCTCAACTAACTCATCATTTGCTTTACTATTTTTCTTGCGCTTATTTTTATCGTCTTCGCTTTGTATGTCGCCAAGATCAAGTTCACCTTTATTGACTGATTGGAATGCTTTTCCATCAAATTCAGTAAGATGTGAAGTTACCCATTCGTCTATTGGGTCTGACAATATCAGAACCTCGATACCCTTCTTTTTGAAAATCTCAAGATGAGGGCTACTTTTAGCCATCATGTATGAATCAGCAATAACATAATAAATTGAATTTTGACCCTCTTGCATGCGGTCAACATAGTCTTTTAAAGAGACTTTTTGCTCCTCTGTGTCCTCATGTGTACTCGAAAACCTAAATAAAAAAGATAAGTCTTCCTTATAATCTTGAGTATCTACGACACCTTCTTTCAGAACTTTACCAAATATCTTCCAAAATCCTTGATATTTTTCTTCATCCTTCGTCATAGTTTTTAATAGACTAATTATTTTTTTCGTACAACCTGAACGAATTGAATCAACAACTTTATTTTGTTGAAGTATTTCTCTCGAAATATTTAGAGGTAGATCATCCGAATCAACAACGCCCTTCACAAAACGTAACCAAGAAGGCAAAAGTTGTTTTGCATCATCCATAATAAAAATGCGACGAATATAAAGTTTTACTCCGTGACGCTGCTCTCTGTCCCATAAATCAAATGGCGCCCGAGAAGGCAGATATAAAAGAGAGGTATATTCGAGCTTACCTTCAACTTTATTATGAGCATAAGCGATTGGATCCTCAAAATCATGAGCTATATGTTTATAAAACTCATTATATTCATCATCATTTATATCTTTCTTGTTACGCGTCCAGATTGCAGTTGCACTGTTTACTGTATCTTCGCCTGTAACATCTTTTTCCTCATCACTGCTCTCATCATCTTTATCCATATTAATAGGAAAAGATATATGATCGGAATATTTTGTAATAATATTCTTTAACTTAAAACTATCTAAAAATTCTTCAGCGTCATCGCGTAAATGTAGAATAACTTTTGTTCCTCGTTTTGGCTTATCGACTATTTCTATCGTATACTCACTCTCTCCTTCAGATACCCAATGAACGCCATTAGCTCTATCTTCGCCAGCTCGCCTTGTTATAACCTCTACTTTCTTAGCAACTATAAAACATGAATAAAAGCCAACGCCAAATTGTCCAATCAGTTGTGAATCCTTAGTCTGGTCGCCTGTCAGTGAATCAAAAAACTCTTTTGTCCCAGATTTAGCAATAGTTCCAAGATTTTCAATAACCTCCTCCCTGCTCATACCTATTCCATTATCTACAACAGTAATGGTTTTTAAATCCTTATTAAATTCTATCTTTATTTTTAGATCTGCATCTTTCTCATATAACTCATCATTCTTTAACGCCTCAAAACGTAGTTTATCTTCTGCATCAGAGGCATTTGAAATTAATTCACGTAAAAATATTTCTCTATTGCTATATAGAGAATGGATCATTAAATCTAATAATTGCTTAACTTCTGTTTGAAACCCGAGGGTTTCTTGATTTTCTTTCGCGGACATATTTTAAACCTCAAAAATTCATTATTTAGCACATATTTATATTTGGACTACCTCCAGTAATTTCAAGGCCAAAGCTATAGTCGTATTTATATACTGGAGTGAAAATACTATTCAGCATATCATTATATTCGACAAAAAAAATATCCGACAATAAAAAAATTGATAAATGGAGTATATTGAATGAACTATTATAGATTGATAATCTTAATATTACTTTCATTAAACATAGGATGTAATGAAACATACATCGTTAACGATACCAATATTAAAGTTAATATTACTTCGATCGAACAACTAGCAGACAATGCCTATAATAATCAAGTCTGGGAAGATGTTATCAAGTATTATAGGAAATTAATAAAAATATCACCACATGAACCAGAATTATTTTTTCGTGTAGGAAATGCTCACAGCCACTTAGGTGAAACTGATTCCGCTATTGTAGCTTATAAAAAAGCACTAGAAACTGACCAGTTTAATAGCAAGATTCTACATAATCTGGGAGTAGCTCAATTAAGAGAATCAACGAAAACATTTGTAAAATTAAAAGAACACACGAACTTAAATGATCCGTTGAATACCAGATCAAGGCTTGTAATCAATGCTATTGTTGAATTATTAAATAAAGAATCTATGACAAAATTTGAAAATTAGAAATGACAGAATGTAAAATATATTCTTTATTAATTGATATGTGTGTAGAATTAGACCCGATATATAAAATTATAAGAAAAAATATATAAAATATAAGGAAAAAAGATGCCGTTTGTTGTAACTCAAAATTGTATTAAATGTAAATACACTGATTGTGTTGAAGTTTGTCCAGTTGATTGCTTTCATGAAGGACCAAATATGCTAGTTATTGATCCGGATGAATGTATAGACTGTACTTTATGTGAACCAGAGTGCCCTATTGAAGCGATTATGTGTGATGAGGATGTGCCTGAAGATATGAATGAATTTATAGAATTAAATGCCGAATTATCAAAGAAGTGGCCTGTTATAAATGAAATGAAATCTCCGCCTGACGATGTAGAAGAATGGAAAGAACAAAAAGGAAAGATCAAATATTTAGAAAAATAATAAATTTAATTATAAAATTTTCATTAAGCATTCAATATATTCGTTTTCATCGGGAGGCATTTTCTTCGATTGTGCGTCCCATAAAATCTTACCTAAGCATTCCATCATTTTATGTTCTGCGTTATGAGTTGAGCCAGACTGGGAGATTAGTTCATTAAAAATCCTAGTAATACCTGATGGTCTATTAGAGTTGATCTGTTCTTGTAAGGCAATATGCATACTCATGTGCAAAAAAGGATTACCATAATTATCATCTATGCTCGCATCCTCAATAGATTTTTTTGAATTAAGATAACTATGATATTCAGGATGCTTGAGAATAACATCTAAAATTAAAACTTCTATAGTTTCTAGTGGTTGCTTATTTTTTTGTTTCTCCCATACATTAAAAAAATAAGATCTAGATTCATTTCTATCTTTAAAAAACATTTCTCTTTACCAAAAAAATTTTTTTAACTATCATTAGAGGTGAATTAGTTTTTTTCATTGCTTCTTTTACTACGATCGTTCCATTCGCAATCATCATAAATTATGCATATTTCGCATTTTGGGTTACGAGCGGTACATGTATATCTTCCATGAAGAATAAGCAAATGATGAGCATCCTTTTTGAACTCATCTGGCACATGTCTTAAGAGTTTATTTTCAACTTCAATCACATTACGCCCAGTTGCAATACCAGTTCTATTTGATACTCGAAAAATATGCGTGTCTACAGCAATTGTTGGCTCGCCAAATACTGTATTTAATATAACATTTGCAGTTTTTCTTCCAACTCCTGACAAATTTTCTAGTGATTCTCTGGTATTCGGTACTTTTCCATTATGTTTTTCAACAAGTGTTTTACAAGTATCTATAATATTTTTTGCTTTATTATTATATAAGCCAATTGTTTTAATATGTTTTTTTAGATTATTAAGCCCCAAAGATATTATATCCTCAGGTGTGTTGGCTACAGCAAAGAGTCTTTTTGTTGCTTTATTCACACTTATATCGGTTGCTTGTGCTGACAATATTACTGATATTAATAATTCAAATGGAGTTTTATATATTAGCTCCGTTGTTGGCGAGGGAGTTTTTTCTTTTAAGACATAAAAAATATGTGAACGTTTTAGTTTATTCAAGATAAACAGCCAGGTTTATTTAAATATTGCTCAAAAGCTAAATTATTTTATCAGTATCAATCTTTTTTAAAAGATCCTGCATGTAATCAAAACGGTGTATTGCATTATTCATTTCGAGTATTTCCTGTTTTGCAAACAAATCAAATGGAAGTAGCTCTGCTAATCTTTCGCTTACCCAATTAGCCTCATCATATCTTGTCGATGTATTAGCTATTGGTAGCTTATATCGTGTAACAATTTCTTTTAATAGATCGGAAAAATTCTGATACGAGTCGGGTATTTGCGCTTCATCATCACTTAACCAATCTACATCTCCTATGCATAACTTGTCTTTAGCTCTTGAATAAGAATTTACTCTGAAACGTTTTTCCCCTTTAACCACAATACCTAATAAACCATCATCCATTCTATCCCAATTAATAATTTTTGCGTACGAGCCCATGAGAAAAAAATCAATCGAATTTTCACTTGACACTTCTTCTTGGAGCAAACAAATACCAAATCCTGAATCATTCTTGAGGCAGTTACTTACCATATCTAAATATCTGGGTTCAAAAATTCTCAGTTTTATTTCACCCTCAGGAAATAAAACTACATTCAATGGAAAAAGAGGAATTTTCATGTTTAATTTAATCTCTCTGCTATTTTTTTATGTATGCCGCCAAAAGCACCATTACTCATTATAATAATCTGGTCATTAGTTCGAATATTACTACAAACATGTTCCGCTATCTTATCTACATCTTTAAATATTTGACAGCGATCACCAAGTTGACTTACATGCTCTTTAATATTCCAATTTAAATCATTAGGTTGAAAAAAATACACCAAATCTGCGTCCAAAAAAGCGTCTGATAATACTTCAGAGTGAACACCCATACGCATAGTGTTAGAACGAGGTTCCATAATAGCAATGATTCGACCCTCATCTAAAGTGCTACTTAAAGCTTGTATGCTTTTTCGAATTGCAGTTGGATGATGGGCGAAATCATCAAAAATACGAATACCATCGACTTCAAAAATACATTCGAGCCGCCTTTTAACTGATTTAAATTTCGATAGTGCTTCGCATGCACTATCAACAGAAATACCAATATTATTTGCTGCAACGATTGCTGCTAAAGCATTCATGGCGTTATGCTCGCCGATAGTCTGCCATTCTACGAAACCTGTCTCTTTTTTAGGACTTTTAACAGAAAAATTACGAAAATCTTTGCTTGCATCAAATATAGACCAATCACCGTTAGTCACTGAAAATGTCTCTAATCGAGCCCAGCAGCCCATCGAAATAACCTCGTCTATTTCCTTGTCTTCCAGAGGGAAAACAATTGTTGCATTTTCGGGGAGCATCCTTACCAAATTGTGAAATTGGGCTCTGATAGCAGCAAGATCGTGAAAGATATCAGCATGATCGTACTCGATATTATTTATTATTAGCACATCTGGATGATAGTGAATGAATTTGGAGCGTTTGTCGAAGAACGCCGTATCATACTCATCGGCTTCAATAACGAAATACTTCGAATCGGTATAACGAGCTGATCTATCGAAATTTTCCGCAACTCCACCGATTAAAAATGATGGATTGAGCCCCGTATACTCTAAAATCCAACTTAGCATGCTTGTTGTGGTTGTCTTTCCATGAGTACCAGAAACTGCGAGAACATGTCTATCATGTAAAACCTGTCTGTATAGCCACTCGGGGCCTGACATATAGTGCATTTTTTGATTTAACATATATTCAATTGCTGGATTTCCTCTTGAAAGAGTATTACCTACAAGAACTATGTCAGGATTTGAGCTTAGGTGCTCTGAGTCATATCCGCTCATAACATCAATATTGAGCTTAACAAGCTCTTCACTCATTGGAGGGTATACGTTCTGATCAGAACCTGTGACTTTATGTCCGAGTTGTTTTGCAATCTGAGCAAGCCCACCCATAAAAGTGCCACAAATACCGAGAATATGTATATGCATTAGACAAAACTCATCATTATTTAAAATATACGAATCATATTGATTTATAAACGATCACGAAAAGAATTATAATCATAATTCTTCAATAATTTAAAATTATTATTTTCAAGCAAATAAACGGAAGGTAGATTAATACCATTAAACATATTTGCTTTTACCTGCATGTAAGCACCAACATTTTCAAAGATTATATGGCTACCTATTGAAAGAGGTTCTACAAAATAGTACTCACCAAATAAATCTCCGCTTAAGCAGCTGCAGCCAACAAGGTGATATTTATGGTTTGACCTATCATGAGAATTCATAACTTTTGGTTGGTATTGATATTCAAAAACTTCGGGTAAGTGATTTACAGAAGTATCTAATACGGCAATATTCTCATCTTCATATTGAAATAGATCAATAACACTCGCAATTAGATAGCCAGCATTTCCCGTGATGGCTTTTCCTGGCTCCAAATACACATCAATCTCATAATTTTTCCGAAGCCATCTAATCGTATCTTTTAATGGTGATATATTTTGACTGCTGTTTACTAAATAGCCACCACCCAAATTTAACCACTTAAGATCAATTTTGTATTTATTTAATACTGACATTACTCGGTGAACGGTCTGTTTCATTTCATCAAAATTAATTGATTCACAATTATTATGAATATGTATTCCATCGATTATGGACCAATTAATATTACTGGTTTCAATTTCTTTTTCAAAATTTACTAGCGGGATACCTAGCTTTGAAAATGCACGACACGGATCAAATCTTTCATCCGAAACAAAAGATAACTGTGGGTTTATCCTAATCCCACAACTAGAAGGCGGTTCAATGATTGTTGAAAATTCCATAAACTGTCTTAAAGAATTCAATGAAACAAAGTCTGTATATTTAAGAATTTTTGCAAATTCATCCTTATTGAAGCCAGGAGTTGTTATATGAGTTACTTGACTATAATCGAGCACCTCTTTAGCAAGCTGTAACTCGAATAATGAGCTACATGAGAAACCATCAACATATGGTTTAATTAGCTCCAACAGCCCAATATTATTAGATGATTTAATCGAATATAAAAACAAAAAATTAATATCTTTTTTAATGTTATTTATACTATTTAGAATATTTACAATACTTTTGGCGTCATAGACATATGCGGGTGTTTTTGAAGAAAAATTATGGAAAATCGAATTTTTCATGCTATTGTTATCTCCAGCAAATAATAAGCTATTAAGAGGAATACCATGAGATTTAAAATTAAATACATTTTCGCTCCTTTATTGTTTTTGTTCAGCCTTCATGTCTATGCTGAGTACAAGACCACAGATTTTACTCAAGAAGAATACCAAATGGTAATTAAGACGTCAGGAGAATACACAAACTGCCTAAATGAAACAGCTATTTCTCAAGTTGAATCTCAAAGTGATGTCAGAATAATCGCTGACTATGCCATGAAACAATGTGCATCAATCCTCGAAATGCTATACCAAGAACTAGTTTCTGCTAACTACGATCCTAAGGCAGTTAGAAGATTAGTCGGAAGTACTAGCAATAGGGCTTCAAATAAGTTGCTTTCTAATTTAATGCGATACAGGGCCTCGCCAAATCAGTAAACACTTGTTCTTCTTTAAGAACTCTCGACATCAAAAAAATTATATAAGATGTAGCTCTAATTGTTTCAATGCCTGTTCATAAACTTCACGTTTAAAAAAAATGATTTCGTCAACAGGCTGCCAAAAATCTACCCACTTCCACAAATCAAATTCAGGTTCAACTGTTGTAGTTAAATCAAGATATTTTTCATCAACAATTAATTTTAGTAAGTACCAAATTTGTTTTTGCCCCACACACAGCGGTTCACTATCTTTTCGAATATACTTCTCTGGTAAGCGATATCTTAACCAATCAGTAGTTGCATATATAAGCTGAACATGCTCTGGTTCAAGACCGATTTCTTCTTTAAGCTCACGGTACATAGCCACTTTTGGTGATTCATTCTTTTTTATTCCTCCTTGAGGAAATTGCCAAGCATCCGTACCTTGACGACGTGCCCAAAAAACCTGCCTATCATCATTTGTTAGAATGATGCCCACATTGGCACGAAAACCCTCAGAATCAATCATTATCTGTTATACCAAATTATTATTTTTGACTATAACAATGCTACAACACAAATAACTTAAATGAAATATTTACCTTGTTAAGAATAAATTTTAGACTAACCTATTCAATTTTTTAAACTTAAGTTTATGAAACTTGCAATTTTTGACATTGATAACACTTTAATCGCTGGCGATAGTGATGTTCTTTGGGGCGAATTTCTGTGTGAACGGAACTATGTCGATCCTACATCTTATAAATCTGCACATAAAAAATATTATGAGGACTATTTAAATGGTGTCCTCGATATCACGGATTTTCTTAGGTTTCAATTAAAAGTTCTCGGTGAAAATAATATGAATCTATTAATGGAATGGAGAAAGGATTTTTTTGAAGAAAAAATAAAACCAGTGATACTAAAAAAAGCCTACTTACTAATAGATGATCATCGTAAACAAGGTCACGAATTATTAATTATAACTGCGACAAATAGTTTTATTGTTGAGCCTATTGCAACTGAATTTAGAATAGATAATTTAATAGCATGTGAACCAGAATTAAATAATCAAGAATTTACTGGTAACTTTACTGGAATTCCTTCTTATGCTGAAGGTAAAGTTGAACGTTTCTATGCTTGGTTAAAAAATACAGGTTATCAAGTTAAAGAAAGTTGGTTCTACAGTGACTCTCATAATGATATTCCACTTATGAAAGAAGTAAATCATCCAGTTGCGGTTGATCCAGATCAGAATTTGAAAAATGAAGCTAAAAAAATGAACTGGCCTATTATTACTCTACGTTGAAAACGTTAATCAAGAATACTTGATAATGCTGCTTTTTCTTCCTCAAGCTCTTTTCGTGTAGCATCTATTTTTGACTGACCAAACTCATCAAATTCTAAACCCTGAACTATATGATAATCACCGTCTTTGCAAGTAACCGGAAAAGAAAACACCAATCCTTCTGGGATTCCATAACTTCCATTACTTGGAACTGCCATACTAACCCAGTCATTATCTGGAGTGCCTAATACCCAGTCATGCATATGCTCAACAGCGCCATGTGCTGCTGATGCAGCGCTGGAAGCACCACGCGCATCAATAATTTCAGCCCCTCGTTTCGCAACTCGAGGAATATATGTATTCTTATACCAATCAATATCAATATCATCTTTAACGCGCTGTCCAGAATCTGGCATACCTGAGATTTCAATGTTAGATATATCTGGATACTGTGTTGTTGAGTGATTGCCCCATATCGTCATCTTCTTAATATCTTTGACAGGAAACTTCGTTATCGCTGCTAGTTGTGCTAGTGCACGATTATGATCAAGTCGAGTCATCGCACTAAAATTACGTGAATTTAAATCGGGGGCACTAACCATAGCTGTATAAGCATTTGTGTTAGCTGGATTTCCAACAACCAAAACTTTTACATCGCGATTAGCATTTTCATTTAAACCCTTCCCTTGTAGCTTAAAAATACCACCATTGGCCTCTAATAAATCACTGCGCTCCATACCCGGTCCTCTGGGTTTTGCTCCGACTAATAACGCATAATTAACATCATTAAAGGCAGTATTAATATCATCTGTTAAGATGAAATCTTCAACTAAAGGAAAAGCGCAATCGTCAATTTCCATAACTACACCCTCTAATGCCTTCATAGCAGGCGTTATTTCAAGTAACTGAAAAATAACTGGCTGATCTGGTCCAAGCATTTGTCCAGATGCTATTCGAAATAATAAAGAATAACTAATTTGACCGGCAGCACCTGTGACAGCAACACGAACAGGCGTATTCATATTGAACAATCTCCTTGATTATGGTTTTACTTTATTGATTGATTAATTTCTTTTATCAATTGGAATGTAGTCCCGACTTTTCTCTCCTGTGTAGAGTTGTCTTGGGCGTCCAATCTTAAAATCTGGGTCTTCCATCATCTCCATCCATTGAGCTACCCATCCGGCAGACCTCGCTAAAGCAAACATTACTGTATACATAGACGTTGGAATCCCTAATGCTTTAAGAATAATACCTGAGTAAAAATCAACATTTGGGTATAGTTTTCTTTCCACAAAGTAATCGTCCTTTAATGCGATCTCTTCGAGTTTCATCGCTATATCAAATAATGGCTGGTCAACTGTATCTATTTCATTCAAAAGATCATGACAAACCTGTCTAATAATGGTTGCCCGAGGATCGTAATTTTTATACACACGGTGACCAAAACCCATCAACCTAAATGGATCTGCTTTATCCTTAGCGCGCTCAATAAACTTAGGTATATTATCAGCCGTTTCAATCTCTGCTAACATTTTAAGCACAGCCTCATTTGCTCCGCCATGGGCACGACCCCAAAGTGTTACTATACCAGCTGCTATACATGCGAACGGGTTTGCTTCAGCGCTACCCGAAAGCCTTACTGTAGATGTTGACGCATTCTGTTCATGATCAGCATGTAAAATAAGCATCAAATTCAATGCTTTTACTGCAACAGGATTTGGTTCAAAATTTCGCATTGGAACAGAAAACATCATGTTCAAAAAATTTTCAACGTAACCTAAATCGTCTCGAGAATAGATGAATGGATGTCCGACAGAATGTTTGTAACAATGTGCGGCTAATATTGGCATTTTTGCAATAACACGAAGTGCTGTTAATTCACGATCTGCGGGATCATTAATATCCATTGCTTCGTGATAATATGAGGATAATGCTCCTGTCACTCCAATGAGTATTGACATAGGATGTGCATCATGAAGATAACCGGTATAGAAACGTTCTAGATGCTCATGAACCATGTTTCGTTGATTAAGATTGTTACGAAATGTATCAAATTCAGATTTCGATGGAAGTTCACCATACAATAATAAATAGCATACTTCCAAATAAGAGCTATGTTTTGCTAATTGATCGATCGGATAGCCTCGATGTAACAGAATTCCTTTCTCCCCATCCAAATATGTAATTTTACTTCTACAGGAGGCCGTAGTCACAAAACCAGGGTCGAAGGTAAACATGCCTAATTCTTTATAAAGTATTTTAGTATCGATGACAGGTGCGCCATAAACACCCTTAATAACGGGACATTCGATTTTTTTTCCAGTTTTGTTATCGGTAATTGTGACTGTGTCAGCCATTCATTTCTCTCCCTAGTTTTTTTAATTTATATTTTTAAAGATGCGCAATTATTACAAATTAGAGGCACGGGATACAGAAAAAGCATACTTTTAAAGACTATTTTCTGGTGAACAGCGCTTCAATTAAGTGCCAAAAATAAGTAAAGAAGTGATTGAAATCAACAAACGTTGCTTAAAAATCTTTATTATTGTTGCGACGCAACATATTGTAAATTAAAATGATGATTGTTTCTAGTCCCTATATATCTTAAAAGTATAAGGATTAAAAAAATACTACATTTAACGTTATTCCCTCAATATGGAGAAAAAAATGTCAAGGATTATTAAAAAATACCCTAATCGTCGTCTTTATGATACTAAATTGAGTAAGTACATTACATTAGAAAGCGTAAAAAAATTAGTAGTCGAAAATGAAAAATTTATAATTGAGGATACTAAATCAAAAAAAAACCTAACAAAAAATATTTTACTCCAAATTATTAGCGAACAAGAGGAAAATACTAAGCCGCTTTTTAGTTCGGAATTATTATTCCATTTTATTCGTTTTTATGATGATTTATCTAAAATAGATGCTGTTGATTACTTAAAAAAAAGTTTTGACATGCTTGAGGTTAAAAAAAATATTGAAAATAAAAAAATATAAAATTAATAAAGAAAATTAAGACTAAATATTTTTATTGATTATTTGTTAGGTCCGTTAGCCCTTCGTCGATATTTTGTGATTCCTTCATGGCGTCATTTCTAAGAGATTCAAGACGAGCTAGATAATCAGCATCAATATCACCAGTAACATATTTACCTGTAAAACAAGATGCATCGAATTCACTAATTAGTTTATTTCCTTTTTGTGCAGAAGAAATTAGATCATCAATATCTTGATAAACTAACCAATCAGCTCCTATTGTTATGGCAACTTCCTCAATATTTCGGTCATACGCAATTAGCTCGCTCACAGACGGCATATCTATTCCATATACATTAGGATGCCTAACAGGTGGTGCAGCTGATGCGATATAAACTCGTTTTGCTCCAGCTTCTTTTGCCATTTGAACTATTTCTTTTGATGTAGTCCCCCTAACAATTGAATCGTCTACTAACAATACATTTTTATTTTTAAACTCAAGGTTTATCGCATTCAATTTTTGACGAACAGATTTTTTTCGCACATTTTGACCTGGCATAATGAAAGTACGTGGTATATATCTATTTTTTACAAACCCTTCTCTATATGTAATACCCATTTCATTTGCTAAGGATAATGCTGCTGTTCGACTCGAATCTGGAATTGGTATAACAACATCTATGTCATGCGTTGGATAAAGTTTTAGAATTTTTCTAGCCAATGTTTCACCCATACGAAGTCTAGCCTTATAGACCGATATACCATCTATTATTGAGTCTGGTCTGGCAAGATATACATATTCAAAAATACAAGGGCTATACTTTATGTTATCTGCGCATTGCCTTGTGAATATTTCTCCTTCAACTGAAATAAAAACTGCTTCACCTGGTTCAATGTCACGAATAAGCTGAAAATCAAGTGCGTCTACTGCAACACTCTCAGATGCTATAATAGATTCAGTACCAATATCAGTTTTTCGTTCTCCAAAAACGATTGGTCTTATGCCATTTGGATCGCGGAACCCCAAGATACCAATCCCAGTTATCATTGCTACAGCAGCATACCCTCCTTTACATCTTTGATGTAAGCGGCCAACCGCATCAAAGATATCATCAGGATTAAGTTTGCTGCGATGTTTCCCAATTTTATTAAGTTCGTGAGCTAAGATATTTAAAAGCACTTCTGAATCAGAATTTGTATTTAAATGGCGCAAATCATCTCGCATCAAATCTTCTTTCAATGGCTCAGCATTAACTAAATTACCATTATGCGCTAGTGTGATTCCGTATGGAGAATTAACATAGAAAGGTTGTGCTTCGGCGGAAGATGAGCAGCCAGCTGTTGGATACCGAACGTGACCAATTCCCATGTTACCTTTTAGATTAAGCATGTGACGAGTTTTTAAGACATCTCTTACTAATCCATTATCTTTTCTAAGGTACAAGTTAGTATTCTCACACGTCATGATTCCAGCAGCATCTTGGCCGCGATGCTGCAAAACAGTCAAGCCATCATAAATAGCCTGATTTACTGGGCTTTTTCCAACTATACCTATTATTCCGCACATACTGTAAATATAGAAAAATTATTAATCACTTTTTGATGTATTTTCATATGAATGATATTTCGAAATTGATTCACCTAGATACGACGTAGACCACACACTAACAAGCTCGAATGGTTTTATCAATTTTGATTCTCTCCACCAAGTTTCCTCTGGGTAGGGAGTGAACCCTGCAACAAATATAACCACCGTTACAATGAGTCCTCCTAGGCCCATGCCAAAAAAAAGACCTAGAAATCTATCCATCGCAGTCAATCCAGTTCTACTTAATAACTTAACAATAAAATAACAAATTCCACTCATTATTAACAAACATAATATAAATAATATAATAAATACCAAAACAATCCTCAGCATTGGTGAATCTATGTAATCGCTTAATAATGGCGAAAAATAGGGTATCAATTTTACCGCTAAGCCTAATGATATAACCCACGATAATAATGAGAAAATGATATTTAAAAATCCATATAAAACCCCGACTATTGTCGGAAGCAATATCACAGAAAGGATGACTATATCAGCAGTACTCATTATTTATAGCCTATTTGTTATAAAATTTTTATAATTATGGGTATTTCTTTACTATACCCGTTAAATTCATTTTATTCTTATCTATCCAATCTTTGATTTCTTTCAATAATTCATTAGCAGCTGTCATATCATATTCAGGGCCTAAACAAACTTGATGCATAGTTTTATCATCGATCGTTATCGGATTAACGAAAGAACGAAAACCAGCTTTTTTTACTTTTTTGTTTAATTTTTCTGCATTTTCTTTGCTAGAAAAACTGCCTATTTGTACGATCCAGTTCATTTGCCCCATTTCAACTGTCTTGCTAGAGACTTTATCTTTATTTACTTGTTCTTCTACTGCTGTAATTTGAGTTGGTTCTTCTACTGCTGTAATTTGAGTTGGTTCTTCTACTGCTGTAATTTGAGTTGGTTCTTCTACTGCTGTAATTTGAGT
>CAJWRJ010000005.1 GCA_913046215.1 uncultured Legionellales bacterium
TCTTAATATTTTTAACTTATTTGTAGAGGATGTCATGATGTCAGACGAAAAGTATGAATCTTTTGGAGCGAATACTAAAGCAACTCGCGCCGGACAAAAAAGAAGCTTTGAAGGTGAACATAGTGAATTAATTTTTGCTAGCTCCAGCTATATTTTTAAAGATGCGGCTGAAGCAGCAGCTCGTTTTTCTGGCGATAGCGCAGGCAATATATATTCCCGTTTTACAAATCCAACAGTCAGGACATTTGAAGAACGTCTAGCCGTAATGGAAAAAGGCGAACGCTGTATAGCAACTTCTTCTGGGATGTCAGCAATATTAAGCACAGTACTTGGCTTACTAAAAGCAGGGGATCATATTGTTTCATCGAGAAGTATTTTTGGTACGACAGTGGGCTTATTTAGTAATATTTTGCCCAAATATGGAATCAATACAGATTTTGTAAATTTAATAGATTATGAATCATGGCAAAATGCCATAACACCACAAACGAAAATACTTTTTTTGGAAACACCATCAAATCCATTAACGGAAATAGTTGATATAAAGAGGATTGCTGATATTGCTAGAGAGAATAAATTACTATTAATTGTTGATAATTGTTTTTGCACACCCTCTCTTCAACTCCCATTAACTTTGGGTGCCGACATTGTGATTCATTCAGCAACTAAATATTTAGATGGTCAGGGACGTTGTGTTGGAGGTGCAATCGTAGGCACAGAGAAAATTTTGTCAAATGAGATATATACTTTCTTGAGAACAGCAGGAACAACAATGAGCCCCTTTAATGCTTGGGTATTTTTGAAAGGATTAGAAACTTTGTCTATTAGGATGCGAGCACATTCTGAAAACGCATTAAAAATTGCTGAATGGCTAGAGAATCAAAAGTCTGTGGAAAAAGTTTTTTATCCAGGGTTAAAGTCTCACCCCCAGCACGACTTAGCAAAAAAACAACAATATGGATTTGGTGGTGTAGTTAGTTTTGAAGTTAAAGGGGATAAATTAAGGGCTTGGAAATTGATTGATTCGATTGATATTTTCTCAATTACTGCAAATCTTGGCGATACAAAAAGTACGATTACTCATCCCGCGACAACAACACATCATAGATTGACTGAAAATCAGCAAAAAGAAGCCGGAATTCATCCTAATTTGATCCGTCTTTCAGTCGGTCTTGAAGATGTTACCGATTTAATTTCTTCCTTGGAGCGTGTTCTTTGAGTGTATTTTTTTTAGACGTTATGCCATGGAAAGCCTGATATTGCCTCATGCTAGTCATTTTTGACTAAAAAAATATAGAAAAATAATAAAACCAACATGGATTTAAAGACCACTTTTTAGGTACACTACGCGGCCTGAAATTGTTGTACAGCTTTTGCATAAAATGTTGCAATGCACAATCTGACTTTATAGAAAAATAATAAATACGGATGTTCCACATTATCTTGTGCAACATGCAGTTGTAGTAAATAACAATTTAATATTAATTATTTATAAACATGGAGGCTGCTGACCATGCCTGGACGTAATTTTTTATTTATCCCTGGACCTACTAATGTTCCAAGACGTATTCAAAATGCAATGTCTGTGGAACAGGAAGATATGCGTGCGATGGATTTGCCTGATTTTACTAAGCCCTTGTACGAAGATTTAAAGAAAATATTTAAAACAAAAAATGGTCGGATATTCATATTTCCAGCCTCTGGGACAGGAGGATGGGAGTCAGCGGTCTCAAACACATTGAGTTCTGGCGATAAGGTGCTGATGTCTGGCTTTGGACATTTTTCAAACTTATGGATTGATCTTTGTCAGCGTTGGGGTTTAGATGTTCAGGCTATTGAAGTTGATTGGGGCGAAGGCGTGCCAGTTGAAAAATATGCTGAAATCCTAGCAGCCGATAAAAATCATGAGATTAAAGGAGTGTTTGCAACTCAAAATGAAACAGCAACAGGAGTTGCATCAGATATTGCAGGTGTTCGTAAAGCACTCGATGCATGCAATCACCCAGCATTATTGTTTGTTGATGGCGTCAGTTCTGTTGCATCAATAGATTTCCGAATGGATGAATGGGGAGTCGACCTTTGTGTTTCAGGTTCACAAAAAGGTTTTATGCTACCAACTGGTTTGGGAATTGTATGTGCAAGTGAAAAAGCATTAGCATGTAGAGAAAACTCTAATCTTCCAAAGACATTCTTTGATTGGAATGATCAAATTAAGACAAATGATTTAGGTTATTTTCCATATACCCCTCCCATGAATTTACTTCGAGGACTGCGTGAATCTGTTAATATTTTAAATGAAGAAGGTTTGGAAAATGTTTTTGCAAGACATAATCGTATAGCTAGTGCTGTTCGTGCCGCAGTTAGTGCATGGGGCATGACACCAATTGCTAAGGAAGAGAAATGGTATTCAGATACAGTTACTGCCGTTAAAGTTCCAGAGGGCTTTGATGGTAACGAGGTTGTTCGGCATGCTTACAACTATTACAACTTAGCATTATCAATTAGTTTAGCAAAAATTGCTGGTCAAGCATTTCGTATTGGTCATTTAGGTGATATGAACGAGTTAATGATTCTAACACCAATAACTGGTGCAGAAATGGCAATGAAGGATTTAAATTATCCCATAGAGCTAGGTTCTGGTGTGGCAGCTGCGCAGGAGTACCTACGCAAGACAGCTACACCAAAAATAAAATAATAAAAAATTTTACATAACAGAATAGCGTCAATTCTTTAAAATTCTTGACCTATATCTTTTAATTTATTTGAGGATGAATAAATGAGTTTTACACAATATGAACAAGCATATGCACGTTTACAACGTAGTGAGCTGGCTGTTCCTGGGTCTAGTCCAGAAATGTTTGAAAAAGCAGCTAAGAGTGATGCAGATTTTGTTTTTCTAGATTGTGAGGATGCCGTTGTTCCTGATGATAAAGAGCAAGCAAGAAAAAATATTATCGAGGGATTAAATACAGTTGATTGGAATAGTAAAACTGTATCTGTTCGAATTAATGGTTTAGATACACATTATATGTATAGAGATGTTGTGGATATTCTAGAACAGGCTGGTAACAATCTTGACACAATTTTAATTCCAAAAGTTGGAACCGATGCTGACGTATATGCAATTGACATGTTAGTTACGCAGATAGAAACAGCAATGGGTTTGAAGAAAAAAATTGGATTGGAATGCCTTATTGAAACAGCACTTGGAGGGGCAAATGTTATGTCCATCGCACAAGCAAGCTCACGATTAGAGGCATTACATTTTGGTGTTGCTGATTATGCGGCTAGTATGCGCTCGAGAACAACAGTCATTGGCGGTTTGAATCCAGATTATGTTTGTGATGGTGCGCTTAATGATCAGTGGCATGCAGCACAAGTTAACATGCTTACAGCATGCAGAGCATTTGGCCTTCGTGCAATAGACGGACCATTTGGAGATTTCAGTGATGATGAAGCATATAGAGCTGCCGCAAGACGTGTAGCGGCTTTAGGTTATGAAGGTAAATGGGCTATTCATCCAAAACAAATACCATTGGCAAATGAAGTTATGTCCCCACCAGATGCAGAGGTAACTCGTGCTAGGCGAGTACTAGAGGCACTTGATGAAGCAGCAAAAGCCGGCAAAGGTGCCGCGCAGCTTGATGGCAAAATGATTGATATAGCTTCTGAGCGTATGGCAAGAAATGTTATCGCCCAAGCTGATCAAATCGCCAAAAAAACTAAGTGAAAAATTCAAATACAAAAAAATAAGTTATAAGGAGTATGTAAATAGTGGATATTCATGAATATCAATCAAAAGAAATACTCTCTGAGTATGGGGTACCAATTGCCGCAGGTGGATTAGCATATAGTCCTGAGCAAGCAGCTTATCGTGCAACAGAAATAGGCGGTGATGCTTGGGTTGTAAAAGCCCAAATTCATTCAGGCGCTCGCGGTAAAGCTGGAGGTATTAAGGTTTGTAAAAGCGAAGATGAAGTAGCAAAGGCAGCTGAAGAACTACTTGGAAAAAAATTGGTGACTCATCAAACAGGGCCACAAGGAAAAGTCTGTCATCGATTATACGTAGAGGCTGGGTGCAATATAGATCGTGAAATATATATGGCTTTTGTTCTTGATAGGCAAAAAGAGAGTGTAACAGTTGTTGCATCAGCTGAAGGCGGAATGGAAATTGAACAACTTGCAATTGAGAAACCAGATTCGATCATAAAGATTGCAGTTGAAGCAGCTGTAGGGATGCAACCATTTCAAGCTCGGGAAATTGTTTTTGCATTAGGTTTAGATAAGTCACAAGTTAATCAAGCAGTAACAACTATTCTTGGTTGTTATCGTGCAATGCGAGATCTTGATGCAAATATGGTAGAAATAAATCCATTAGTTGTAACAAAAGAAGGAAATCTACTAGCAGTCGATGCAAAGATGGGGTTTGATGACAATGCACTTTTTCGTCACAGCCAGATTTCCGAATTAAGAGATAAATCGCAAGAAGATATTCGCGAGATGAATGCCGCGGATCGTGGATTAAGTTATGTTGGGTTGGACGGCAACATTGGGTGCATTATTAACGGCGCTGGTTTAGCAATGGCAACAATGGATATGATTATGCATGCGGGCGGAGAACCTGCTAATTTTCTTGATATCGGTGGCGGCGCATCTCCAGAACGCGTAAGCAAAGCTTTTAATCTTGTGTTATCTGATGACAACGTAAAATGTATTTTAATAAACATTTTTGCTGGTATTAATCGATGTGATTGGGTGGCAGAAGGCATAATTCAAGCAGTTCAAAAAATTGAATTAAAGTTACCCGTTGTTGTTAGATTATCGGGAACAAATGTTGAACAGGGTCGAAAGATGCTAAAAGATAGTGGTTTACCACTCATAATGGCTGAAACACTTAGAGAAGCTGCTGATAAAGCAGTTGCTGCATGGAAAGAAAATAGCAAATAAGAGAGGAATATTATGGCAATTCATTTAAAAGAAACTACTAAAGTTTTAGTACAAGGTTTTACAGGTCAAATTGGTTCCTTTCATTCAGCTGACATGATTAAGTATGGAACAAATATTGTTGGTGGCGTGACACCAGGTAAAGGTGGAATGAAGCATCTTGATAAGCCGGTTTTTAACACAATGAAAGAAGCTGTTGAGGCAACTGAAGCAGAAGCTAGTATAATTTTTGTCCCACCACCATTTGCTGCTGATAGTATTATGGAGGCAGCTGATGCAGGCATTAAATTTTGTGTGTCAATTACCGATGGAATACCCTCCCAAGATATGATTCGTGTTAAGCGTTATATGCGTCGATATAAAGAACAAGATAAGATGATTTTGACAGGCCCCAACTGTGCAGGCTCAATAAGCCCAGGAAAAAGTATGATGGGAATAATGCCGGGACATATTTATTCACCTGGTAATGTTGGGCTTATAGGTCGTTCCGGAACATTAGGTTATGAAGCTGCATCACAAATGAAAGAGGAAGGTATTGGTATTTCAACAAGTGTTGGTATTGGAGGCGATCCAATTAATGGCAGCTCATTCAAAGACCATTTAGAATTTTTTGAACAAGATGATGAAACAAAAGCCGTCGTTCTTATTGGAGAAATAGGTGGCCCTCAAGAGGTAGAGGCAGCAATGTGGGCAAAAGATAATATGAAAAAACCAGTTATTGGCTACATAGCCGGGTTGACAGCACCAAAAGGCCGTCGCATGGGCCATGCAGGTGCAATTATTTCAGCTGTTGGTGAAAGTGCTGCAGAAAAAGTTGAGATATTGCAGGAGTGTGGTGTAAGTGTTGTTCCAAATCCATCATCATTTGCACCCGTTGTTAAAGGTGTATTAGATAAAGTCAGTTAAACGGAGATTAAAAGAGGTGAGTAAACCAAAAGTTATCCTTACACGGAAATGGCCAGATGAGGCTGAGAAAAAAGCAAAGGAACTTTTCGACGCAGTTCTTAATGAAGACGATCATAAAATGTCTATTGAGGAACTCAAAGAGGCAATGTGTAATGCTGATGCGTTATGCCCAACAGTTTCAGATTTTCAAATTAATTCCGATGTATTTGGTGTTGAAAATCTTAAATGTAAGATTGTCGCAAACTTTGGTGTTGGCTATAACAATATTGACACCAATGCTGCAAAAGAAGCCGGTATTGTGGTAACTAATACACCTGATGTTTTAACAGATTGCACCGCAGATATTGCCATGGTTCTTCTTTTATCTGTCGCTCGTCGCATTGGCGAAGGGGAACGTCTTGTCCGCAATAAAGAGTGGTCTGGTTGGTGTCCAACCCATATGTTGTCAACCAAAGTGACTGGTAAGAAACTTGGGTTTATTGGTTTTGGCAGAATTGCACAAGCCGTTGCTCAAAAAGCACATTTTGGTTTTGGTATGCAGATAAGTTTTTATGATCCCTATCCACCTTCAGATGAAATTGTAAAAAAGTTTAGTGCAACTAAATTTAATGTCTTAGAGGATGTTCTAAAAGATTCTGATTTTGTAACTTTGCACTGCCCAGGTGGCGGTGAAAATACAAATCTGCTAAACAATGATCGTTTTGCATTGATGAAGAACTCAGCATTCCTAATAAATACGGCACGCGGTGATGTTGTGGATGAAAATGCTTTGGTTCAGGCATTAAAAAATAATGTCATAGCAGGGGCTGGTTTGGATGTTTATGCTAAGGAACCTACCGTAACAGAAGAGTTATTGGGTATGGACAATGTAGTTCTCATTCCTCACTTAGGTAGCGCAACCACAGAAACAAGGGTTGCTATGGGGTTACGTTCCTTAGAAAATGTTAAAGCATTTTTTGATGGAAAAGAGCCTGGCGACCGTGTTGCATAAAATCATAATTGGTAAAGGTTATTTATGACATCGGCTGATGCCGGTTTTGACGAGCATTCACTAGATACAATTTCTGCAACATATGCTAAAGAAGTTGTAGGGCTTCTAACTGAACAGCTCACCAAGGTAATTGAACACCGTAATTGCGATATTCTTCCCTATTTCAAAGGAGAACTCCTTCTCCCTTCTGATAATTCTGCAATGCTTTTAGATACCTTACAGGCATGGGGTATATGGTTTCAGTTACTAAATGTTGCAGAAGAAAATACTGCAATGCGTCGTCGTCGTTTAGCAGAAAAAGAGTACGGATTAGAGAATGTTCCCGGTACGTTCGCCAGTGTTTTCAAGCAAGCTAGTGAATTAAAAATTAGTAGCGATGAAATTCAGAATTTACTTGATATCGCTAATATTTGCCCAACGATTACAGCGCATCCAACTGAGGCAAAGAGAGTTACCGTTCTAGAGATTCATCGCAGGATTTATGTATTGCTGTATCGAATTGAAGCTTCACGTTGGACACAACGCGAAAGAGAAAAACTTATATCTTCACTGCGAGACGAGATAGATCTGCTTTGGTTAACCGGAGAATTAAGATTAGAAAAACCTACGGTCGAGCAGGAAACTATCTGGGGACTGCATTTCTTCGAGCAATCTCTGTTTAAGCGTGTTTCGGAAACACATGAGAGGCTTAAATGGGCTCTGAATCTGAGTTATCCAGGTGAAAATTTTTCAATACCTCCTTTTTTTAAATTTGGATCATGGATAGGTGGAGATCGTGATGGTAATCCTTATGTCACTAATGATGTAACTAAGGATAGTTTGCTGAAGAACCGTCAAATAATCTTAGATTATTATATTGAGTCAATTGAAATCTTAGTTGAGAAACTAAGCGTCTCCCGTGAGAGCGTAACATTATCAAAAAATTTCGAAAATCATCTCAATAATATTCTCAAAAGTATTGATGAACTCGAGTCAATCTCTACCAGAAACCCCGGAGAGGTTTTTCGTCAATTTTTAAGCTGTATGTTAATAAAATTGCGTGGGACGTTGGAAAGTGAAGAGGAGGGACACTATAGTGCTATTAGTTATCAAAATGCAGATGATTTCATACTGGATCTTAAACATCTTTCTGAAGGTTTATCTGAGTCCAATTGCGAGCAGTTATCAAATTTATTAGTGAACCCATTACTACAGGAGGCAGAGTCATTTAGATTTTGCACGGTTCGTCTCGATTTGAGAGAAAATTCAGATTCAATTAATCATGCTTTGTCTGTTATTTGGGTGGCGATGAAAAATGGCGAGGAACCTCCTGCACCTAATAGCGAAGAATGGAAAAAATGGTTACTAGAAGAACTTGAAAAACCACTTGATACCTTACCAACTTTTTCAAACTTAGATGAATCATCCTCATCTACATTAGGCCTTTTTGAAATGGTCACTCAAATGATGGATAAGCTTGATAACGAGGCATTTGGCAATTTTATTTTGAGTATGACAAAAACGGTGAACGATATATTAGGTGTTTATTTTTTGGCAAAAATTACTGGTATTTTTTCCGGTGAAAATGAGAAAGAATTTTCGCGTTTATCTATTGTTCCTCTATTCGAAACTATTGAGGATTTAAGATCTGCGCCAAAGATAGTTCAAGAGTTATTAGCGGTACCAATTATCAGTAAAACAATTAAACAAAAAACTGGTATTCAGGAAGTTATGATTGGTTATTCTGATTCAAATAAAGATGGTGGTTATTTTACTGCTAATTGGGAGTTGAATAGAGCACAAGCAAGCCTAACCAGGGTTGGTAATGAAGCTGGTATTCCAGTTTCTTTTTTTCATGGACGCGGTGGATCTGTGAGTCGCGGTGGTGCGCCAACTGGCATTGCTGTTGCAGCACAGCCTGCCGGTTCTGTTCACGGACAAATGCGAATTACAGAGCAAGGCGAGGTAGTTTCATCAAAATATGCAAACGAGGGGACAGCGCAGTACCAAATGGAGCTACTTTCGGCCAGTGTGTTTCAACATACCCTAAGATCACTTGATGAAGAGCAATTAAAGCCTAATTTAGATTTTGATAAAGCGATGGAATCATTATCCAGACTAGCATTTAAAAAATATCGAGAACTCGCCGAATCAAATGGTTTGGTTGATTATTACAGTGCCGCCAGTCCAGTTGAAGAACTTGCTAAAATGAATATTGGATCTAGACCTGCTAGAAGAACTGGCACAAAGTCACTTGATGATTTAAGAGCTATTCCTTGGGTTTTTGCGTGGACTCAAAATAGGCATCTTGTACCCGGATGGTATGGTGTTGGTAGTGCAATAAAAGAATTTACAGATGAACATGGCAATAAGGGCAGAAAATTAATAAAAAAGATGTTTGCCGAATCACGCTTATTTCGTTTAGTTGTTGATGAGACGGAAAAAACACTATCGCTCATCGATTTTGATATCTGTAAAGCATATTCAGAACTTGTTGAGGATGAAAGTATTAGAAAAAATATTTTCAATATGATTAGTAGTGAATATAGCTTAACAAAAGAAGTAATTTTAGAAATTACTGGCGAAGACAAGCTATCTCAGCGTTTTAAAAAGTTTAGCCGAAAGTTAAATCGCCGACTACCCGTTTTACATCAAGCAGGTCTTGAGCAAATTAAGTTGATTAAAGAATTTCGTCAGCGAAATAAGGGAGATGAAATAACTGATGATCTAATACCCCTATTATTATCAATAAATTGTATTTCATCAGGATTAGGTTGGACAGGGTAGGGTTATTTAAGTCTATTTATAGATTACTACCTTATCGATTTTTTCTAAATTAATCGGCAATTCCATGTAACCACCTGATTTTTTGATTTTCAGCTGTATCTTATTTTTTTCACTTTTTATAATCAATCCTTTAAATTCTTTCCCCGATTTTAGTTTGATTACAGCATATGACTTTATGTAATTTTTAAGTTCTGAGATTGGAACTTCAACTAAAGACTTTTTCTTTTTTAGTTTTTTATTTTTTAGTGGTTCATTTTTATTTTTAGGCGCTTCAACTAAAGGCTCTTTACTTTTTAATGACTCAGTTTTATTTAATTTTTGTTCTTTTTCTACCTCAGTTTTTTTATTTATCTTAAAAGAAAAATCATTATAGTCCTTACCATTGACCTTTACAGTCATGCCAAGAATATACGGCCATTGATTGATCTCGTATTGGTTAAAATATTGGAGGTTCGATAGATTCTCCGGCATAAACTTAAATTCTATTTTTGATTGTGGGCTATTAAATGCCTTCACAATATGGTAAATGTCGTCGCTTAGAGTAAGTCCCATTTGAGTAATAATTTTTTTAAAATCGCCCATAACGGCATCAAGATAGTTCTCTGATTTCCTCTCCATTCTTTTTGCGCAATATTTAATGAATCTCTCGTTATAACCAAGGTCATGAATGCCAAAAGTAATTGTGGTTAATAAATTTTCTTGATTAAGGATCATAGATGCAAGTGGCTCAATGCCGGACACTCTGGTTTTTATGAAGTAATCCCCGGCATCGTGAACCGTAAATCCAAATTTTAGATCGATCATTGATGCATATTCATCAAACTCATAATCTAACTCAATACTGCTATCATATTTAGCGTAGCCAAGTTTCGGCATTAAATCTTCAGGATATAGTGGTTCGTTTTCCCAATCACTAAGCAGACCATTACACATTAGACTTTTAAGTTGGGCAATATGAGTTTCAAATTCATCTTTTTTTAAATTTTTACCGAGTCCTGCAAATTGATTTGCATCAACTTTGAGATGATTTACCTTCAATTGTATTTTGGGAATTATTCTTATTATACTGTCAAATTGTTTAATTGGGTTTTTTGTATTTTGTTTTAGATTAAGTAATTTCCTATCTAAGAGAAAATAATCCAATACACTATCTAATCTAAATTCTATTGATTCAATTGTTACTGCATTGTCTCCAGGAGGGAGATTAGCAGCAAAAAGAGCAGATGGAGCCATTTCAATATCTTTAAGGGTTATTGAGCCATCCATTGAATAATTAATACCAATACTCTGATACGTTATGTCAACATACGGGGATGCTTCTGATAATACATAATCAACGTTCACTTTAATCTTCCAGTATAGATACCCATAAAACCCGGCTATTACAAGGCAGACTAAAATTATCAATTTAATAATTATTTTCAATATCTTATCTCTCCGTATGACCAATATGATCCATATAACTACAAGATACCTAATCATATTACGCCTTATCAGTAGCCTGTATATATTTTTCTGCATGAAGTGAACTAATTCGAGTGATTTTTTTTGATAAACGAGTAAAACTAAGCGATGCGAATCAGACCAAAAGACTTTATTGCTATCGATGATAAATTATTCTTTGCTGTAGTGAATGAATTTCAGGAAGATAATCACGCATTAACATTTCTGCGTTATATAAAAGATAATACGAGCATACGTAAGCTTACTACAAAAGAAGCGGATGAAATTATTACAAAATACTATCCGGAGTTTCAATTTAGTAGTGCTTATATTGATATCAAGCTGCATGGTATTCCAATTAGTATGATAAAAGAAATCTATTATCCAGAGGATACGATCAGTCGATTACATAGCGTAAAAATATTTGATGATAAAAAAAAGGATGCAATAGGTGTTATAAAATATTTACAAAGTGTGGGTTGCAAGGTAAATGACTTTGGTATTACAGGCTCTCTAATGCTGGATGCACACAATCAGGATTCAGATATTGATATTGTTATATATGGTCGGGAGCTATTCCTTGAAATTAGAAACCATATAAAATGTTCATTAGCTACAGGGGAGCTTAGTCCGTTAGATCAAGCGATGTGGAAAGACGCATACGAGCGCCGCAATTGTTCATTAAGCTTCAAAGATTTTTATTTCCATGAAATAAGAAAATATAACAAATTTATTTTTGGCAAAAGTAAGGTTGATATTAGTGCTATTCCTAGTGAGACTGAAAGATACAAAGAGAGCGGGCCTTATAAAAAAATTGGTCAAGAAAAAATTCTATCAGTCATAACAAATGATACTCGTGCTTATGATTTCCCTGCGAGGTATTCAATAGATCACGACACTATTAAAGAGATTATTTGTTACACCGCAACCTATACTGGTCAGGCAAAAAAGGGAGAGAGAATTGAGGCTAAGGGTTTTGTAGAAGAGGATAGTAATGGGGTGCATCGTTTACTAGTGGGTACCAGTCGTGAGGCTGAAAATGAATTCATTCGTGTAGTTGATTAATCTTCAGTACTTAATAAAATTTATTGTAATAATTTAAGCTTATCAAAGTAGATATCCATTTCTTTAGCTACTTTTTTTGCTAATAGTATTGTAGAAAGTAGAGTTGGAAAAATCATCAAAGCAAACATGCAATCAATAATGTTAATAATCGTTGCCTGTGTCCATATTGTACTTAGTGGTATGACAACTAAATACACGTAAATGTATTTATCACCGATTTTTTTCCCAAATAAATAACGCGCACACTTAAGACTATAATAGGAATAAGTGATCATTGTTGAAATTGCAAATAATGAGAATACCAGATAAACAATCATGTTCCCGATATTTGGGAGAGCCTGATTAAAAGACATTGCAGTCATAATAATGCCGCTTTCCGATGTGGAAATGCCCGAGGTTAATATAACCAAAGCCGTGCATGTGCATACAATATGAGTGTCAATAAATGGACCAAGCATAGCTACGAGTCCTTCACGCACCGGTTCTTTGGTTTTCGCAGCACCATGTGCCATTGCCTCGGTACCTACGCCGGCTTCATTTGAAAAAATAGCACGTTTAATTCCTGTAACAAGAACTTCTTTAAAAATGAGCCCAGTTGCACCACCACCGATGGCATTTATTCCGAATGCAGAACTAAATATATCTGCCAAGACTTTTGGAATTTCATTAATATTAATTACTATTACAATAAAACTACTTATTAAATAAATAACAAACATGAAAGGGACAATTTTAGCCGTGAATAAACCAACCCGTTTAATGTCACCTAGAATTACAAATCCAATAATTAGAAGACAGGCGATGCCAGTATTTGTAGGTGAAATTGAAAATTCACTATGTATAAATGATGCGAGCTGATTGACTTGAAACATAGGAATGCATCCAATCAGTCCTCCTAATGCAAATAGTATTGCAAGCAGTTTGAAACGTTTACCAAGGCCGCATTCTATAAAATACATAGGACCACCTTGTTCTACTCCATTTTCGTCTTTTTTTCGATAGAGACATGAGAGCGTGCATGTAAAGAATTTAATTATCATGCCAAATAGACCGGCTACCCACATCCAGAATATTGCACCTGCTCCACCCATGTTAATAGCAATAGCGACACCCGCTATATTACCCATTCCAATTGTTCCTGAAAGTGCGACTGTTAGCGCTTGAAAGTGGGATACTTCACCTGGTGAGGACTTATCATCATATTTTCCAAAAAGAATGGAAAATGCGTGAACAAAACCACTTAGTGGTCTTAAACCTGAAATATATGAAAAATAGATACCAGTAATAAGTATAAAGATGACAAGTGGCAGCCCCCATAGCGCATCAACCGCAAATGACCAGAATTTTTCAAATTGATCCATTTTGATAATATCTACAATTTCTTGTTTAGTTGAAATGAACAGTATCATAAAATACTCTTACATACATGAAAGCCTCAATTCTAGAAAATTCCATGCAACGCATCACGCTTATCATGATTCTGTTGAATGCATTTACAACACCCCTCATGTTGTCAGCTGTTAATGTTGCAATTCCATCTATTGCTGATGCGTTATCTTTAAATGCAGTATTGTTATGTTGGATTCCTATGGCTTTTCTTACAGCAAGCGCAATGTTTGTTTTAATATTTGGGCGCATCGCCGATATGATTGGAAGAAAAAAAATATTTCTAATTGGTACAAGTAGCGTCATCGTAACATCAATAATCGCATCGTTTGTTGATAATGGAATCGCACTGATTACAGCTCGTTTTTTTCAAGGTGTGAGTGCGGCGATGTTGTATGCAACTCAGGTGGCAATCATCTCATCTGTTTTTCCACCGGAGAAACGAGGCTATGCTATTGGGTTAACAGTTTCAGCAATATATTTTGGCTTAACTGCTGGACCGTTGATAGGCGGTTATGTGGTTGACTTATATGGTTGGCGTGCAAGTTTTCTGGTTCATTTACCCCTTGCACTTGCCGCATTAATAATAGGTGTTTTATATGTAAAAGATGAGTGGCTCTCAGAGGAGAGAGGTAGTTTTGATATTTTTGGAGCAATCCTTTATATGATATCTATTTTTATCATTTGTTTAGGAGTTTCATTTTTACCATCATCGTTAAGTTTTATTTTAATTTTGTTTGCGCTTTCAGGATTAACTTTTTTCTTTTTTTTCGAAAACAAACATAAACATCCAATTTTTGATACCTCGTTATTTTTTACAAATCGTGTTTTTACTTTTTCATGTTTAGCATCAGTCATAATTTATACTGCAACATTTGCTAATGTGGTTCAGGTAAATCTTTTTTTGCAATATTTAAAAGGATTATCAGCTACAACCGCAGGCTTAATTATGATGTGCCAACCAATGACCATGGCTATTTTTTCACCTATTGCTGGAAGATTATCGGATAAATTTGAACCTAGATATCTCTCGACAGTCGGTATGGCTATAACATGCTTCGGATTGGTCATGCTATCCAACTTACGAATTGGTTCAGAACTTAATTATCTTATTTTATCTCTAGTTATAACTGGTTTGGGTTTTAGTTTATTTTCACCCCCCAATGTAAATGCAATTATGGGTTCAGTTGAAAAGAAATCGTATGGAAGCGCAACCGGCGCTATGGCAACAATGCGAATTATAGGTCAGATGAGTAGTATGATATTGGTTACTTTAATTTTTGCTTTAATCATTGGATCTGTTGAAATCAATCAAGATAATTACCTAAATTTAGAAGAAGCAATTCACACCACTTTTACTATTGCTGCAATTTTATGTATACCAGGTTTATACTTTTCGATGGCAAGAGGCAAGGTTTTTTAATCTTATTAAAAAAAGGGCGCATTGCGCCCTTTGCATACTTAATTGTGTATTAAAAAAGACCAACAATTTTTCCGTCACCATCGACATCTATTTTTTCAGCAGCTGGCACTTTAGGTAAACCTGGCATTGTCATCATATTTCCTGCAATAACAACTATGAATCCGGCACCACTCGCGAGCCGTGCTTCGGTGATTGCTACAGTGTGGCCACTAGGAGCACCTCTAACAGTTGGGTCAGCAGAGAATGACATTTGAGTTTTTGCTATACATACAGGATATTCACCATAGTCTTCATTTAATTTATCTATTTGGGCGCGTACATTTTGTGGAGCTGAAATACCACTAGCACCGTAGATTTTCGTGGCGATTGCTTCAATCTTATCCCATAGAGGAATATTATCTTCATACACAAATTTATGTTTACCAGAATGATTATCAACGATATCTACTACAGTTTTCGCTAAATCTTCAGCTCCAGCTCCTCCATCTGCCCAATGTTTTGAAATCACTACTTTCGCACCCATAGCTTCAGCTTTTGACTTAAGTAATTCAACTTCAGCATCCGTATCATTTACGAAGTGATTTATACAAACGACACATGGAAGACCAAAATTATTTTGCATATTGTTGAAGTGTCTCTCGAGATTTACCATTCCTTTTTCGAGCGCCTCTAAGTTTTCACTGTTGAGTTGATCTTTGTCGACACCACCGTGATATTTGAGCGCACGAATAGTAGCAACAAGAACAACCGCACTTGGTTCTAGTCCTGCTTTACGACATTTAATATCAAAAAACTTTTCTGCACCAAGATCAGCACCAAAACCTGCTTCTGTGATGACATAATCTGCTAATTTTAGAGCAGCTTGTGTGGCAGAGACACTGTTACAGCCATGCGCAATATTTGCAAATGGACCACCATGAACAATCGCAATATTATTTTCTAATGTCTGAACAAAGTTTGGTTTGATCGCATCCTTTAACAGCGCAGCCATTGCTCCATTCGCATTTAGTTCTCGGGCATGAACTGGTTTTCGATCACCTTTGGTATAACCCACCACAATATTACCTAGACGTTCTTTCAAGTTATCAAGCGAGGTTGCAAGACAAAATATTGCCATTACCTCAGATGCAACGGTAATATCAAAACCATCTTCTCTTGGAAAACCATTTGCTGTTCCTCCAAGCGAGTTAATTATTTTTCTCAAAGCACGATCATTCATGTCTAACACTCTTTTCCATGAAACTAGACGTGGGTCTATGTTTAATGTGTTTCCATGATTGATATGATTATCAACCATGGCTGAGAGAAGATTATGTGCCGAGGTTATCGCATGAAAATCACCTGTAAAATGTAGATTTATATCTTCCATGGGAACAACTTGCGCATAACCGCCGCCAGCCGCACCGCCCTTAACACCAAAACATGGTCCAAGTGACGGTTCGCGTAAACAAATCATTGTTTTTTTGCCAATTTTATTCATTGCATCGCCTAGACCAACAGTCGTGGTTGTTTTTCCTTCTCCAGCTGGAGTCGGACTAATTGCCGTGGTTAAAATTAATTTTCCATCTGGGTTATTCTTTAGACCATCAATATAATCCAGAGATAATTTAGCTTTATAGTGCCCAAATGGTTCAAGATGCTCACTCTCGATTCCGTATTGATCTTGGGCTAGATCCACAATACGCTTCATTTTTGCCTTTTGAGCAATTTCAATATCAGACATTTCCGCTCTCCTAAAAAATATCAGAAAATACAAAAAGTTATAATTATGAAAGTTTTCCTATTAGCCGATTTATTGTTATTTTAGGTGGCTAATTTATACTCCTATTTTAACGGTTTGCCATGAGTTTCACTATTAACTTTCGCCCGAAAGAAAGAAAAAATAGTATTTTCTTGTATTTTGCTCGTCAAAGAGCGTGCACTAATTCCTACAGGATGGAATCATCGGGTCAATTCTGATAGTATCAATATCCCTGAATATGAAACTATTTAGGACGCCATTTACCAAGAAAATCAGTTCGTCTGAGCTGAATAAAACCATACCCTCTAAAATTACATCACATAGTGACCTGATTTTATGACGCGTTATATATTTATAACTGGAGGCGTTGTTTCCTCACTCGGCAAAGGAATAGCTTCGGCGTCCTTGGGAGCAATCTTAGAGGCGCGCGGGCTTAACGTAACACTATTAAAGCTTGATCCTTACATCAATGTTGATCCCGGAACGATGAGTCCATTTCAGCATGGCGAGGTTTATGTTACCGAAGATGGAACCGAGACAGATTTGGATTTGGGCCATTATGAGCGGTTTGTTAGAACCAAGATGCATAAAAAGAATAATTTCACAACAGGACGTATTTACCAGAATGTTATTTTGAAGGAGAGAAGAGGTGATTATCTTGGCGCAACTGTACAAGTTATTCCACATATAACTGACGAGATAAAGAGCTCTATTTTGGAAGGTGCAAAAGATTCTGATATTGCAATGGTCGAAATTGGGGGTACAGTTGGAGATATTGAATCACAACCTTTTCTCGAAGCAATCAGACAATTAAGAATTGAATTAGGTTCGGAAAATACACTCTTCATACATTTAACGCTTCTTCCTTATATTGCTGCTGTTGGAGAAATAAAAACAAAACCAACTCAACATTCGGTTAAGGAATTACGTTCTATAGGTATTCAGCCAGATTGTCTTATTTGTCGGACTGATAAGGTTATTCCCGAGAATGAAAAAAATAAAATGGCATTATTCACAAATGTCGAAGAATCAGCAATTATATCGGCAATTGATGTTGATAGTATCTATAAAATACCTAAACTTTTACATCAACAAAATCTTGATGAGATTGTAATTAAAAAATTTAATTTAGATTTGCCAAGTGCTGACCTAACTGAGTGGAACAACGTTGTTGACGCAATAGATAATCCAAAAGATGAAGTTAATATAGCAATGGTAGGAAAGTATATTGGTTTAGCTGATTCTTACAAATCGCTTTCAGAGGCATTAATTCATGCAGGTATACAGACTAGAACAAAAATTAATATTAATTATATTGATTCTGAAGAAATTGAAAATAAAGGCATGAATTGTTTACAGGGTATGGATGCTATTTTAGTTCCAGGCGGGTTTGGTAATCGTGGAATTGGAGGAAAAATAAATGCAGTTAAATATGCAAGAGAAAATGGAGTTCCATATCTTGGTATATGCTTGGGTATGCAAGTTGCTGTTATTGAGATTGCGCGTAATCTAGCCGGTCTTTCCGATGCAGATAGTACTGAATTCAATAAGGATACGAATTATCCAGTTATTGCTTTAATTACAGAATGGCAGGATGCAAAGGGCACTAAAGAAAAACGCACAAAAGCATCTGATCTTGGTGGAACAATGCGTCTAGGTGGACAGGAATGTAAACTCGTAAAAGGTAGTTTAGTAAGTAGTTTGTATAAAAGTAGTAGTATTGTTGAAAGACATCGTCACCGTTATGAATTTAATAATATGTATAAAGATAAACTCGAAGCGGCAGGAATAAATATCGCCGGCCATTCAATTGACAATGAGTTAGTTGAAATTATTGAAGTGCCAAAACATCCGTGGTTTGTTGGATGCCAATTTCATCCCGAATTTACTTCAACACCAAGAGATGGACACCCATTATTTACAAGTTTTATTGATGCGGCTTTAAAATATAAATCATCTGGACTAAGGGTTACTAAAAATGCAGCTATGTGACTTTGAAGTAGGAATAGATAAACCATTTTTTTTGATTGCGGGGCCGTGTGTGATAGAAAGCGAGCAACTATCTTTGGATGTTGCGGGAAAATTACAAGAGCTTACTTCTCAATTAAGCATTCCATTTATTTTTAAATCTTCATTTGATAAGGCTAATCGTAGTTCACATGATAGTTACAGAGGCCCTGGTATTGAAGAAGGTCTAAAAATATTATCAAAAGTAAAAGAAACAATTGGTGTTTCTATTTTAACTGATGTGCATGAAGATACTCCGCTTGATGAAGTTTCAGATGTTGTTGATGTGCTTCAAACACCAGCATTTTTGTGTCGACAAACAAATTTTATCGAAGCTGTTGCTAAAACAGGATTACCTGTAAATATAAAAAAAGGTCAATTCCTTGCGCCATGGGACATGACACATGTTGTTGCCAAAGCTCGGGCCGTGGGAAATGATAAAATTATGGTTTGCGAACGCGGCGCTTCATTTGGGTATAATTATTTGATTTCCGATATGCGCTCACTTGTTATTATGAGAGAGAGCGGTGCGCCAGTTGTTTTCGATGCAACTCACTCAGTACAAATGCCTGGAGGCGCAGGAAAAGTTTCTGGTGGACAACGTGAATACGTTCCTATATTGGCACGAGCGGCAGTTGCTGTCGGTATATCAGGAATATTTATGGAAACACACCCTAATCCACAAAATGCATTAAGCGATGGTCCCAATTCATGGCCTTTGGCGGAAATGAAAACACTTCTGGAAGTATTAAAAGGAATTGATCAAGAAATAAAAAAATAATTATGTAATTTAGTATTCGGAGAGTTTATACAATGTCAGCTATTGAAAAAATTATTGCTCGCGAAGTTCTTGACTCAAGAGGTAATCCAACCATAGAAGCAGAGGTACATACAAAAACTGGTTCAGTTGGAAGCGCGATGGTTCCATCTGGAGCTTCAACTGGAATTCGCGAAGCACTGGAGCTACGTGATGGAGATATTTCAAGATTTATGGGAAAGGGTGTTCTTAGTGCAGTTAAAAATATTCGTGAACTAATTAGTCCTTCGTTGTTAGGTGAAGAGGTTTCGAATCAATCAAAAATCGATCAAATGATGATCGATCAAGATGGCTCTTCGAATAAAAAGAATCTCGGTGCAAATTCAATTCTTGCGGTATCAATGGCGGTAGCTCATGCAGCAGCAGCTGAAAATAATATTCCACTTTATAAATATCTCGGCGTAGGAGAGACTTTTCAGATGCCTGTACCAATGATGAATATTATCAATGGTGGTGCTCATGCTGATAATAGTGTCGATCTTCAGGAATTCATGATTTTGCCTGTGGGTGCCTCAAATATAAGAGAGGCCATAAGATATGGAACAGAAATTTTTCATGCACTGAAATCAGTTTTATCAAAAAAGGGTCTGAGTACAACAGTTGGAGATGAAGGTGGTTTTGCACCAAACTTATCGTCAAATGAAGAGGCAATTGAGGTAATTCTTGAGGCAATTACAAATGCAGGTTATGTTGCAGGCGATGATATTTTGCTGGGCTTAGATGTAGCGAGCTCGGAATTTTATGATAATGGAATTTATACTCTCAAATCTGAAAAATTAAAATTAAATTCACAAGAGTTTTTAGATTACCTGACTCCTTGGTTTTCTAAGTATCCAATCATAACAGTAGAAGATGGTATGGCAGAGGATGATTGGGATGGATGGAAGTTGTTGACAGAAGCACATGGAAAAAATGTGCAACTAGTTGGCGATGATCTTTTTGTTACGAATACATCCATACTTAAAGAGGGAATAGAAAAAGGAGTTGCAAATTCAATTCTGATAAAAGTTAATCAGATTGGGACTTTAACAGAAACACTCAATGCAATTAGTATGGCTAAAGAGGCAGGTTATACTGCTGTAATTTCACATCGATCAGGCGAAACTGAAGATACAACGATTTCCGATCTTGCTGTAGCGACCTCAGCTGGACAGATAAAAACAGGATCATTATCTCGCTCAGACCGTGTCGCAAAATATAATCGTTTGATTAAAATTGAAGATGAATTAGAAACAAATTCTTCGTATCTTGGAAAAGATGTATTTTCTAATATATTAAATGAAATTTAAGCATAGGGTTTATTTATGAAATTTTTGACTTTTATTATGATAGTGCTCTTAATTCTTTTGCAATATCGGTTATGGAATGGAACTGGTAGTTTAAGTGAGGTTAATGTTCTTAAGAAGGAAATTCAAAAAATAAAGAGTGAGAATGAGACTCTTAAAGAACGAAATTTATCTTTAACAGAGGAAGTTGTTGATTTAAAAGAAAGAGACGAAGCGATAGAAGAAATAGCACGTAGCGAAATGGGAATGATTAAAGATGGTGAGACTTTCTATCAAATTATTGATAACTCAGAGGAGCAATCAAGCTCGAACTAAAATATGTCTAATAACAACCGCCTTTGGGTAGTGATTCCCGCTGCTGGGATTGGTAAGCGTATGGGTGTTGATATACCAAAGCAGTATATAACAGTTTGTGATAAAGCAATCATCGAACATACTGTTGAAAAATTTACGAGTCGTAATGATTTACAAGGTATATTAGTCGCATTATCAAACTCTGATCAGCATTGGTCGACGCTAGAACTTTCAAAAAATAATAAAATTACGACAGTAACTGGCGGAGAAGAGCGTTATAAATCTGTTTACAATGCTCTATGTAGTTTGAAAAATAAAGCTGGTGATGACGATTGGATTCTGGTGCATGATGCTGTAAGACCATGCATAACAACTTCCGAGATAGATCAATTTATAGCCGATTTGGACCATTTGAATGGAATTGGTGGAATTTTGGCATTACCATGTTTTGAAACAATGAAAAAAGCTAATACCAATCATGAAATAGAAGAAACTATTGATAGAAAATTTATTTGGCATGCTCAGACACCACAAATGTTTAGATATAAAAAGCTTTTTTTGGCAATTGAAAAAATAATGAACGAGAATATTTTTATAACAGATGAGGCAATGGCGATGGAATTAGCTGGCTATAAGCCGATGCTTATTCAAGGCACTCACAGTAATATTAAAATAACTGATCAAAACGATTTAAAATACTTAGAGTCGTTTTTAAGGCAGGAAATATAAATATGCGAATCGGTCATGGGTATGACGCTCACCCTCTAAAACAAGGTAGACCACTCGTTCTTGGTGGAGTAACCGTACCTTATCAAAAAGGACTCGATGGTCATTCGGATGCAGATGTTGTAATTCATGCTTTGTGTGATGCATTATTAGGCGCTACTGGTCTAGGAGATATTGGAACCTATTTTCCAAGCACAGATGAATCATATAAAGATATTGATAGTCGACTGTTATTAAAACAAGTTTTAAATTATATAAGAAAAAGTAATTTTTCAATTGGTAATGTTGATATAACAATTCTGGCTCAAGAGCCTAAATTAGCAGAACATATACCAGCGATGAAAAAAAATCTCGCTGATGATCTAAAAACTGACAAATCTCTTATTAATATTAAGGCTACTACAACCGAGGGCATGGGGTTTATTGGCCGAAAGGAAGGTATATCGGCACATGCGGTTGTTTTAATAATTTCTGGTGTCAAATAGTTAGGTTTTATTTTTCTCCTGCTTTTAAAATTAGATATATTGCTCCAGTGCCACCATCTTTGGGTTGCGCTGAGTGAAAACCCCAAACTGCAGCTTCATCTCTCAACCATTGATTTAATTTATTTTTAATTTTTGGCGAGTTGTTTTTTGATCCGTGACCTTTTCCGTGAACGATAAGAACACAATCTGGATAAAGATAGCTAGAATTATTAATAAATCTCCCTAAATCTTTTTTTGCCTCACTAACTGTCAAGCTATGCAGATCTAATTTGTCCTTATATTTTATTTTTCCCTGACGCAATCTTTTAAAAATTCTATTATTTTCTCCGGCTCTACAGAATTTTATTTCAGTATTACCATCAACTTTATCTAAATATGAACTAGTATCATTAATTTCATAATCATTATCAGTGCTATCTTCATCATTTTTTCTAACACTCGGCAATGGTTTAGGCTTTTTACAATTATTATTACTATTATTTTTTATTCTTTCTATCTTCCCAACAGCATCACGAAATATTTTTTTATCTTCATCTGAGACCTGCTTATATTTATCCGGATCTTCCATTTTTAATTTAACCATTCTCTTGCATTTAGAAAAAATTTCATCCAAGGGCTATATTCACTTTTCCATTCACTGGGAAACCAGGAGAATTGTTTAGTTAGAAAAACTCTTTCTGGATGCGGCATCATAATTGTAAAACGCCCATCTTTATTGGTAAATCCAGTTAGTCCATATTTTGATCCATTGGGGTTATATGGATATTGTTCAGTAAGATTACCTTTGTTATCAACGTATCTTAATGCTTCAGATGATTTTTCTTTGCCAGTAGCTGGAACGGCACGTCCTTCACCATGCGCAACTACTATTGGAATTTGAGAGCCTTCCATATCTCTAAAAAATAATGATGGAGAATCCATTATTTCGACCATTACCAATCTTGCTTCAAATTGTTCAGATAAATTAGGTAGAAAATCTGGCCAAGCTGACGCACCAGGTATTAATTCACGAATATGAGACATCATTTGGCAGCCATTGCAAACGCCAAGTCCAATTGTATTATTACGATTGAAGAAATCTTCAAATAGCTTTCTAAGATTTTCATTGTATAAAATTGTTTTTGCCCAGCCACCTCCTGCACCAAGGACATCACCATATGAAAAACCTCCACAGGCGACTAAACCGTCAAATTTTTCAAGCGTGATATTTCCCTCTATTAAATCTTGCATGTGAACATCTAGACAGTCGAATCCTGCACGATCAAAGGCAGCCGCCATTTCAAGTTGACCATTTATTCCTTGTTCCCTAAGTATAGCTATTTTAGGATTTTTACCTTTATTAATAAGGAGTGAAGTTTCCTTCAATTTAGAATTTAAATTAATAAAAATTCCTGAATCACTTTTATCTAAGATATTTTCATATTCTTGTTTCGCACATTCAGGATTATCTCGAAGAGATTGTAAATGATAGCTTGTTGCTGCCCATTTTTGTTGCAATTCATTTATATCAGCATCTAGCACTTGTTTTCCATTGAATATAAGATTGAATGTATTATTTTTATTGATTGTTCCAATATTATGAATATTATTTTCATGTAACCCATTTTTAGTAAAAGTTTTCCTTACACTGTTTTCACTATTTTTATCTATTTGTATTACTGCTCCCAGTTCTTCATTGAATAAATTTTCAATTAAATTTCCAACTAAGTTAAGGTTGATATCTATTCCCACATGTCCGGCAAACGCCATTTCAGATAAAGTCACAAAAAGGCCACCATCAGATCGATCATGATAGGCAGTTATAAGACCTGATTCATTAAGAATCTGTATTGATCGAAAGAAAGAAATTAATATTTTTGAATTTTCCAGGTCTGGTGCTTCATCACTTATTTCATTGTAAACCTGACACAATGCTGAGCCACCAAGGCGCTTTTTTTCATATGCTAGATCTATAAATAATAGTATCGATGACTCATCATCAATTAGTTGAGGTGTTAGTGATTGTCTAACATCAATAACTCTTGAAAAAGCTGAAATATTTAGTGATATTGGCGCAATCACTTTTTTTTGCGTTTGTTTTTCCGACCATACTGTGTTCATTGATAATGAATCTTTTCCAACTGGAATACAGATTCCAAGTTCTTTAGATAATTGGCTGACAGCAGATACTGTATTGTATAAATTAACGTCTTCCTCGGGTTCTCCACAGGCTGCCATCCAATTTGCAGATAAACTTATATCTTCAATTTTAAGAATACGTGCTGCTGAAATGTTTAAGATTGCTTCGGATAATGCCATTCGACCAGATGCCGGGGCATTTATTATGGCAACAGGCGATCGCTCTCCAATTGCCATTGCCTCACCTGTGTACTCATAATAAGATGAGCTGGTAATAGCGCAATCAGCAACAGGTATTTGCCATGGTCCTACCATTTGATCACGAACTACCAGTCCAGATACAGAGCGATCACCAATAGTTATCAAGAAATTCTTACTTCCAACGGTTGGCAATTTGAGAATACGATCAACGGTGGTTTCAAAATCTAGTTTTACTGTGACAAACTCTTTATTTTTTTGAAGTCTACCCGATACGTTTATTTTAGTTTTCGGCAAATCACCTAATAGTATTGACATTGGAATATCAATTGCATGATTACTAAAGTGGGTATCGTTAAGTACCAATCGCTCTTTTTTTGAGCTATTTCCGATAATAGCGAAAGGCGCGCGTTCGCGTTTACAAAGTTTTTTGAATTGATTTATTTTATTTTTAGTTATTGCTAAAACATAGCGTTCCTGTGACTCATTACACCAAATTTCCATAGGAGACATACTTAATTCATCATTTGGAATGTCTCGAAGACTTAATTTTGCTCCTCGATTAGAGGCACTTACTAACTCTGGTAAGGCATTCGAAAGACCCCCTGCACCAACATCATGAATACTAAGAATTGGGTTATCCTCTCCAAGCGACCAACATCCATCAATCACTTCTTGGCAGCGTCGCTGCATTTCTGCGTTATCACGTTGAACCGAGGCAAAATCAAGCGATGCATGACTTGAACCGGAAGTCATTGATGAAGCCGCACCTCCACCAAGCCCAATTAACATTGCTGGTCCTCCCAATACAACTAGCTCTATTTCAATTGGTATATTTTCTTTTTTAACATGAGGTTCACGAATCATTCCATACCCACCAGCGAGCATAATAGGTTTGTGGTAGCCATAAACCAGAGAGTTTGATTTTTTTTCTTCATACGTACGGAAATAACCACAGAGAGCAGGGCGACCGAATTCATTGTTATAAGATGCGGCACCAATCGGCCCCTCAATCATTATATCTAGTGCTGAAACAATACGTTCAGGTTTACCGTTGTCTTTTTCCCATGGTTGTGTGAAGTCTGGTATATTTAAATTTGAAACTGTGAAACCTGTCAGTCCTGCTTTTGGTTTTCCTCCGCGTCCTGTTGCTCCTTCATCGCGTATTTCTCCTCCTGATCCCGTTGCTGCCCCCGAATAAGGTGAAATAGCAGTTGGATGGTTGTGAGTCTCAACTTTTATTAGTATGTGAATTGCCTCTTCTTTGTAGAGATATTGATGTTTTTTTGGATCAGATAAAAACCTTAATCCAGAAAATCCTTTCATTACTGCGGCATTATCATGATACGCAGATAGTATATTTTTTGGATTATTATCATGAGTCTGGCGTATCATCGAAAATAAAGAATCTTCTTTTTTATTATTATTAATTGTCCACTCAGCATTAAAAATTTTATGCCGACAATGTTCTGAATTAGCTTGCGAAAACATCATTAGTTCAACATCTGTAGGATTTCTTTTTAATTTTTTAAAAGCTGAGAATAGAAAATTTATTTCATCTTCTGATAAAGCCAATCCCATATTTGAATTTGCTTTTTTTAATCCATTTATACCATTTTTTAAAATATCAATATTTTCTAACGGAGCTGGTTCAGATTTTTTAAATAAATCTTTAGCCACATTTTCACTTTCTATAATAGTTTCTGTCATTCGATCATGAATTAAGGGGTATATTTTCTTAATCTTTTGGTGTGTTAATTTTTTTTCATCAGCTACTTCTAATAGATAGACAGTTCCACGTTCTATTCTTTTAATTTTTCTAAGACCTGAATTATGAGCAATATCAGTTGCTTTACTTGACCAAGGAGAGATTGTTCCGAATCTTGGAATAACTATTAACTTTTCATATTTATCTGAAAAGTTATATTTTTTACCATAATTTAGTAATACATCGAGTTGCGCTAGTTCTTTTTTATTTAATTTTTCACTTTCATCAATAAAGTGAATAAAGTATGTATCAATAGAAATAATTTCTGGTATGTAGGCTTGTGCTGTCGAGATTAATTTATTAATCCGAAATTTAGATAGTGCGTTACAACCTTGCAGTATCAGCATTAACTTATTCTTTTATTGAATGTAAGAAGAGGCTTTATGTTATCAGTTCTTTCGGCATGATAATAGGAAAAAATTACTAATTCACATGTTCAGCCTACGTAAATTTCTATCGGGTAAAGATGCCTCCCAAATTTCTTGAAACAAGTTTGAGTAATTTTTACTCGCTCTTGGCCCATTAAAATTTAGCGTACCCTCATATCGACTTGCATTTCCACGATATAAATAACCAGTTTCATCTGCAATCAGTAGCGCCTTATTGTAATTTTTATATTCTGAAGATATTTTACGTAGTTCTATGAAGCTAGGTAATTTTGCGCATAAATTTAAAATTTGATGTTCAGTATTAATTATTGATTCAATATTAGATACTAGAATACGAATTTGCGCACGTCTTCCATTAAGTGCTAAATTTTTTAGTGAATCTATAAAATTTGATCGGTTATAAATATGTGACTCTAAGTCTCTAGAAATAATTAATAATTTTCTTGATGACTGTCTTGCCATCTCCGACACCACAAGTGATACTTCTTCCCTGGTCTCTGTTTTTGATATTCTATAGGGCGATTTGCCTAGTTTGCAGTCACCAAGATCATACATATATTATTTTAGGCTATTGATTTGTTATTCTAAATGGATTTAGCTTGTGTTTCAGCGTTACCAAGATAATTATTTGGACTTAATTCTTTAAGTCTAGATTTATCATCATCAGATATATTAAGTTGGTCAATAAAATTATGAAGTAATTTTTTATCTATTTTTTTTCCACGAGATAATTCTTTCAGTTTTTCATAAGCATTATCATCACCAGAGCGACGCATGATGGTTTGTATTGCTTCAGTTAAAACCTCCCATGAATCTTGCAAATCACGATTCATTTTCTCGGCGTCAACCTCAAGCTTTGATAATCCTTTTATACAGGAGTCAAAAGCTATAATTGAATGAGCAACACCAACACCCATGTTTCTTATCACAGTTGAATCTGAGAGGTCTCTTTGCCATCGAGATATCGGTAGCTTCATTGCAAAATGCTCAAAAATATTATTTGATAAACCTAAGTTTCCTTCTGAATTTTCAAAATCTATCGGATTAATTTTATGCGGCATCGTTGACGAACCAATCTCCCCATCCAAATGTTGTTGTTTGAAATAACCAATAGATATGTAGCTCCAGATATCACGACAGAGATCAATTAAAATAGTATTTATTCTAATTAATGCGTGAAAGTATTCTGCAATATAGTCATGAGGTTCTATTTGCGTTGTGCAGGAATTATAGTCGAGACCCAGTTTTTCAATAAATTCCCGTGATAAAGATAACCAATTAACACTTGGATAAGCAGCGAAGTGGGCATTAAAATTACCTACAGCGCCATTAAACTTTCCTAACAATTTTATAGCTTCGAGCTTTTCAATTTGATTTGACAAGCGATTGACATATACAGCAATTTCTTTACCGAGAGTTGTTGGTGATGCAGCTTGACCATGTGTTCTTGCCAGCATAGCAACTGAGGCATGATCATTAGATATTTTTTTTAAAATAGTCAGTAATTTATTAAGTTTTGGTACCAATACAACATCTCGTGCATCTTTTAGCATAAGACCATGACTTACATTGTTGATATCTTCAGAAGTACAAGCAAAATGAATAAATGGCGTGGCATTTTTTAGCGGATCAAATGATTTAATTTTTTCTCGAAGGAAATACTCAACTGCTTTTACATCGTGATTCGTTGTTTGCTCTAATTCTTTTATCTTTATCGCATCATCAATTGAAAAGTTATTTTTAATATCATCAAGAAATGATATTGAATCCGCGGTGAAAGTATCAAGGTCCTTTATATCAGCATGATTTGATAGAGACTTTAGCCATTCGATCTCAACTGCTATTCTAAATCGAAAGAAACCATACTCGCTAAATATTGATCTGAGCGCGTCAGTTTTATTTTGATATCGGCCATCAACTGGTGAAATTGCTGTGAGAGCTGATAGTTCCATAATCACCTGATTAATTTAATTTGACCTTGATTATACATGTATTGGGACAGATAAAATCACTTAAAGTTCTTTTATGGCGAAGGATTTGGAATTTTTTCGTGTATCGATTCAATTTCCTTTATCACATCATTTGAAAGCTCGATATTTATACTTTCTATGTCAATTTTTAGTTGTTCCATTGATGTAGCGCCAATAATGTTGCTTGTTAGGAAAGGTCGACTGGTAACGTATGATAATGCCATTTGCGCAGGGTCTAACCCATTTTTTTTAGCAAGTTTGACATACAATTTTGTTGCTTCTGTTGCTCTCGGATTTAGATAGCGAGTAAATCTTTCAAATAGCGTTAAGCGGGCACCTTCAGGTTTTTTATTATTCAAATACTTACCGCTTAGCGAACCAAATGCCAGAGGCGAGTATGCCAGTAATCCAATTTGTTCACGATGTGAAAACTCTGATAAACCAATCTCGAAAGTACGATTCAAAAGATTGTATGGGTTTTGTATGCTGACGATTCTAGGATACCCTTTTTCATTTGCGATACGTAAATACTCGTTCAAACCCCACGGCGTTTCATTCGATATACCAATTGATCTAATCTTTCCTTGTTTGACTAGTTCTCCAAGAACTTCGAGTGTTTCAACGATTGGAACACCATCTTTATCAGGAGCATGATAATATCCCAATCTCCCAAAAAAATTTGTGTCACGTTCAGGCCAATGCATTTGGTATAGATCAACATAGTCAGTTTTAAGACGTTTTAATGAATCATCTAATGCTTGATTTATATTTTTCTCGTCAAGTTTAATTTGGCCATCACGAATATATGGCAGCCATTCAGCCTTTGCGCTCACTTTTGTCGCAATTATTAAATTATCTCGATCCTTTCTTTTATTTAACCAATTTCCAACATAGGATTCTGTTAATCCATAGGTTTCAGCACGAGGTGGAACAGGGTACATTTCGGCAACATCGATAAAATTAATTCCCGAATCAATTGCAAAATCTAATTGTTCATGCGCCTCTTTTTCTGTATTTTGTTCTCCCCAAGTCATGGTTCCCAAGCAAATTTTACTAACATTAATATCTGTATGACCAAGTTTTCTATATTCCATACCTACCTCTTTTTTTATATTTACTGGTAATTATTTATATTCTATATGAAAAAACATTGTCGCAGACAAATAAGGCTGCTTATAATACCTTTCTATTTTATAAAGGTTACAAATTTTCGCCATCTATGCAGACATTAACCATTCAAAAGCCAGATGACTTTCATCTCCATCTTCGAGATGGCGCAGCTATGAATAGCATAGTCAATTATAGCGCAGCTCAATTTTCAAGAGCAATTGTTATGCCAAATTTAACACCACCAATAATTAGCGTTGATATGGCGATGTCCTACCGAAAGCGTATTTTGGATAGTGTCGACAAGAATTTTAATTTTGAACCCTTAATGACTTTATATTTAACTGATGATACATCACTTTCTGAAATAGTTAATGTTTCAAGAAATGAACGTGTTAAAGCTATTAAATACTATCCTGCAGGGGCAACAACAAATTCTGAAAATGGAGTAACTGATATTAAAAAGGTTTATTCTGTCTTTGAAGCCATGACAAAATATGACATACCTTTATTAATACATGGCGAAGTCAACGATAAAGATGTTGATATTTATGATAGAGAAAAAGTATTTATTGAAAAATTTTTAATACCACTAGCGAATGATTTTAGCGATTTGAGGATAGTTTTAGAGCACATTTCAACAAGAACGGCTGTTGATTTTATTTTAAGTGCAAGTAATAAATTGGCAGCAACAATAACTCCTCAACATTTGCTTCTAAATCGAAATGATTTATACAAAGATATTAATAACAAAGATTCTTTTCAGCCACATAATTATTGCGCACCTGTAGTTAAAGATGAAAAAGATCGTTTGGCAGTTTTAAGTGCGGCAATTAGCGGTAATCCAAAATTTTTTTTAGGGACAGATAGTGCGCCACATGCACTTTCAAAAAAAGAAAGTAATGCTTGTTTATGTCCTGGTGTTTTTTCTGCTTATAACGCATTAGAGCTCTATGTAGAGATTTTTGATAAAGAAGACCAATTAGATAAATTTGAGGCATTTGCAAGTTTTTTTGGAGCAGATTTTTATGGGTTAGAACGTAATAGTGATAAAATTACACTAATTAAGAATGCAGTGGATATCCCAAACGCATTGCCATATGACAATGATAAAATAGTGCCTATGCAAGCAGGAAAAACCTGTGCTTGGCAACTAAAACGTTAGCTGATTATGAGTGAAACAAATTTAACTATTGCCAATCGTTTTCGTGGTTTCTTTCCTGTAATTGTTGATGTGGAAACAGCCGGGTTTGATCCATTAAAGGATGCTTTACTAGAGATTGCTGCGGTAACACTCAAGCTTAATGATAAGAATCATTGGTGTATTGATGAAGTTATGTCAAAACATATAAAACCTTTTGATGGGGCTAATCTAGATGCGGCATCATTGGAATTTACCGGCATTGACCCCGATCATCCTTTTCGTAAACAAATAGCAGTTACTGAAAGTGAAGCTTTTAATGAAATATTCAAGGTAATTCGAAAAAAGACAAAAGATAATAAGTGTTCAAGAGCCATATTAGTCGGTCATAATTCTTCATTTGATCTAAGTTTTTTAAATGCTTGTGTTGAAAGAAATAATATAAAACGCAATCCATTTCATCCTTTTAGTAGTTTCGATACCGCAACACTGGCCGGACTTATTTATGGGCAAACAGTTTTATCAAAAGCAGCTTTGGCAGCAGGATTAGAGTGGGATGATGAAGAGGCGCACTCAGCAAGATACGATGCTGAACAAACTGCACACTTGTTTTGCAAAATTGTTAATAAATGGAATAAGCATTCAGATATTTTTTAATTCGCTATTTTTGATTTCCTTTTCCCAAAGATTTACTTTATTTTTTAGTTCATCCATATTCAATGTTGTTAATTCTTTATTTTTGAGTAGTCTTTTACCGGCAACCCAAACATCACTGACTTGTTCACGACCACCTGAGTAAATAATATGTGAAATAGAGTCGTATACAGGCATTGTTTCTAGCTTGCCTAAATCTATTGCGACAATGTCCGCTTGTTTTCCTTTTTTTAGAGAACCTATTGATTTATCAAGTCCTAGAGCAACCGCAGCATTATATGTTGCCATTTTCAAAGTTGTATATGCATTGCAACTTGTATGATTTCTTGAAACACCTTTAGCAAGTAATGCTGTCGTGCGCATTTCACCAATCATATCAAGGTCATTATTACTGGCAGTGCTATCTGTTCCAATTGAGACATTGATTTTATGATTTAGTAATTTATCAACCGGACAAAAACCACTCGCTAATTTTAAGTTTGATTCGGGGCAATGTACTATATTGACTTCATATTTTTTCAGCATATCTATTTCTTTGTCATTTAATTGTGTCATATGTACAGCAATCAAACGTGAACTTAACAGATCGAGTTCTGCTAAACGTTCAAGCGGGCGTTTTCCAAATTCCTTTATACTTTGATTAATTTCATCTTCAGTTTCATGCACATGCATATGAATAGGAATATCTAATTCCTCAGCGAGGAAAGATATTTTTTTTAATGATTCATTAGATACTGTGTAAGGAGCATGAGGTGCAAATGCAGTCCTAATAAGTGGATTATGTTTATACTTATCATGAACAGCCTCACCTTTAGTTAAGTACTGCTCGCTGTTATTTGCCCAAGCTGTTGAAAGATTCATGACAATTAAGCCAATTACAGCCCGCATTCCCGTATTTACGCAAGCTTCAGCAGTAATATTTGGGAAAAAGTACATATCATTGAAGCACGTTGTTCCGGATCGGAGCATTTCAGCAATTGCTAGTTTTGTTCCATCCATGACAAATTCAGAGCTAACCCACTTTTTTTCCGCTGGCCAAATGTAATTATTTAGCCAATCCATTAAAGGTAAATCATTTGCTAGCCCACGGAATAATGACATGCCAGCATGAGTATGTGAATTAATTAATCCAGGTATAATAGCGTGATTTTTTAAATCTAATTCTTCTTTTGCCGTATATTTTTTTCTAGCGTCATTAGATTTTAGTATTTCCTTTATCTTATCGTCCTTAATTGCTATCGCATAGTTTTCGTAAACAGTTCCTTCTGGCTCTAAAGGTATAATCCATCTAGCATGTATTAATGTATCTATGTTCATCTTTGACAAGTATTCCCATTTATTCTTAAATACTATAATAATTCATTAGTGATGATGAAGGCCATTGAAAAACAAAAAATCTAACCAGCAAATTGAATCATTTTCTGCCGTCAAGTGGGATGCAGGAAATTTAATTCTATTGGATCAAAGAAGATTACCAAATGATGTAGTTTACCTCCGATATGACTCTATTTTTGATGTCGCTGCCGCAATAAAAGAAATGGTAGTTCGAGGAGCTCCTGCAATCGGTATAACGGCTGCATATGCAGTCGTTTTAGCAGCAATTTCGGCATACAAGGATTCCCCTAATTCTTGGCGTCAAAATATTGAGAAAGGTTTACAAGAGCTTGCTGCTGCGAGACCAACTGCCGTTAATTTAAATTGGGCCATCAAGAAAATGCGAAATGAATTTCATTCTATAGATGGTGATCCGCAAGAAATTTTACTAAAGCTCGCGATTAAGATACATAACGACGATATTACAGCAAATCATGAAATGGGGCGTCTGGGTGCTGAATTAATTAATCCAAATAGTGAAGTTATCACTCATTGCAATGCAGGTGCACTTGCAACTGGTGGATATGGTACAGCTTTGGGAGTAATAAGAGCGGCATATAAAAAAGGTTTACTCAATAAGGTTTATGCTTCTGAAACACGTCCTTGGTTTCAGGGTGCTAGATTAACAAGTTGGGAGTTAGAGCAAGATGGCATACCTGTAAGTTTATTAATCGACTCGGCTGTATCAGATTTGATGAGATCGGAAAATATATCATGGTTAATTGTTGGCTCCGATCGTATTACAGCAAATGGCGACGTTGCAAATAAAATCGGAACATACTCACATGCATTATCAGCTAATTATCATAATATCAAAGTGATGGTGGTCGCCCCGGCGTCGACTATCGATATGACAATAAAGTCAGGAAAAAAAATACCAATTGAGAATCGTCCCTCGAATGAGATTATGACTTTTGAAACATCTAAAACTGTCGCAAATCAAATTGAAATACTAAATCCCGCTTTTGATATTACCCCGTCATCATTAGTTGATTACATCGTCACAGAAAAAGGAATTATTCATAAACCAAATGCAGAAAAAATGCACGCAATTTTCGGTTAAAGTTATATAAAAATCAGTCGTTTGAAAGTAGAAATTTAGTAGGGGAAAACTCCATATTGTGTTAAAATTTTCTCTTTAAAATTACTAAAAAATAAAGGATTTATTTACCTCATATTTGGATATTTATGTCTCAACCTGATCTCGCAAAAACATCCTCACCAGTCATCATAGAAGAAGAAATGCGAAAGTCCTACATGGAATACGCAATGAGCGTTATTGTAGGTCGTGCTCTACCTGATGTACGCGATGGCCTTAAACCAGTTCATCGTAGAGTGCTATTTGCTATGAAAGAGATGGGCAATGATTGGAATAAAGCCTATAAAAAATCAGCACGAGTTGTTGGTGACGTCATTGGAAAATATCACCCTCATGGCGATACTGCTGTATATGATACTATTGTGAGAATGGCGCAACCATTTTCTCTGCGTTATATGCTTGTTGATGGACAAGGTAATTTTGGTTCTATAGATGGTGATGCACCAGCTGCAATGAGATATACCGAAGTTAGAATGTCGCGTGTCGCACATGAAATTCTAGAAGATATAGATAAAGACACGGTAGAATTTTCTCCAAATTACGATGGCTCAGAACACGAACCTGTCGTACTACCAACACGAATACCCAATTTACTTATCAATGGTTCAAGTGGTATCGCTGTTGGTATGGCAACAAATATTCCCCCACACAACTTAACGGAAGTTATTAATGGGTGTCTCGCATTAATCAAATCACCAGAAATTAGTATAAAAGATTTAATGCAATATATTCCAGGTCCTGATTTTCCAACTGCAGGAATAATTAATGGCTCATCGGGAATCAAAGATGCTTATGAAACTGGGCGCGGTAGAATCGAAGTTCGTGCCAAAAGTAAAATTGAAGAAAGCGACTCTGGAGATAAAATTATTATAAGCGAACTTCCTTATCAAGTTAATAAAGCACGCTTATTAGAAAAAATAGCCGAATTAGTTAAAGAAAAGAAAGTAAGTGGTATACGCGAGCTTCGCGATGAATCAGATAGAGATGGGATGCGAGTTGTAGTTGAACTGCGCCGAGGGGAGGTAGCAAAAGTAATTTTAAACAATTTGTATAAAATGACTCAAATGCAATCAGCTTTTAGTGTTAATACTGTCGCATTAGTTGATAGTAAGCCTCAGGCAAATTTAAATTTGAAACAACTTCTCGAGCATTTTATTAAACATCGCAGAGAAATTGTTACTAAAAGAACTATCTTTGAATTACGTAAGGCAAGAACACGCGCACATATATTAGAAGGACTAGCAGTCGCGCTAGCAAATATTGATCCTGTTATTAAGTTGATAAAAAAATCCATTAATCCAGCAGAGGCAAAAGCAGAACTCCTTAAAGTGGTTTGGAAATCAGATATTGTTGTTGAGATGACAGAAGATGCAGGTTCAGAAATATCTAGACCTGATAATCTAAGAGATGAATTTGGTATTCATAAAGATGGCTATCATTTATCTCCTGAACAGGCACAAGCAATTTTAGAGTTACGTTTACAAAAATTAACAGGTCTTGAAAAAGATAAAATACTTAAAGAATATAAAGAATTATTAGAAAGAATTATTGATCTGCTCGATATTTTGTCTAGACCAGACAGATTAATGAAAGTTATTCATGATGAATTAAAAGATGTACAAGAGCGCTATGGAGATGAACGTAGAACAAAGATTGAAAGCAATCAAAAAGATTTAAGTATGGAGGATTTGATAACAGAAGAGGATGTTGTTGTAACATTGTCTCATGCAGGTTACGTAAAATCACAGCAAATTAGTGTTTATAAGTCACAACGTCGAGGTGGAAGAGGGAAGACCGCAACTTCAGTTAAGGATGAGGATTTCATAGATAAGTTATTTATTGCGAGCACACACGACACACTGCTATGTTTTTCAAGTAGAGGTAAACTTTACTGGCTAAAAGTATATGAATTACCGCAAGCAAGTCGCACCGCACGCGGTAAACCAATTATTAATTTATTACCTTTAGAAGAAGGCGAACAAATTAATGCAGTATTAGCAATAAGAGATTATGTTGAAGACAAATTTGTATTTATGGCAACTGCAGATGGAACTGTTAAAAAAACGTCACTGATTGAATTTTCACGACCAAGACCTAGCGGTATAAGAGCAATTGAATTAGTCGATGGGAATAAACTTATTGGCGTTGAGCTTACCGATGGTAAGCACGACATTATGTTATTTAGCGATGCTGGAAAAGTTGTTAGATTTCCTGAGTCCCATGTACGCTCTATGGGGAGAACCGCTAAGGGTGTGCGTGGTATTCGTTTGAATAAGTCTCAGAAAGCTATTTCATTAATCATTATAGAGGGAAAACAATTTTCTATATTAACCGCTACCAAGAATGGCTATGGTAAACGGACGAAAATTGTAGATTTCCCACAAAAATCAAGGGGTGGCGTTGGAGTGATATCTATACAAGTTACAAAAAGAAATGGCCCTGTAGTTAGTGCAGTTGCAGTCGAAAATGATGATGAAATAATGCTTATAAGCGATCAAGGCACGTTAATTAGAACACCAGTAAAAGATATTTCAATATTTGGCCGTAATACCCAGGGCGTTAGATTGGTAAATCTAAGTGAACTGGAACAATTAGTTGGTATCGAACGTATTATCGAATATGGTGACAGTTGAGGCTTACTATGAGTAAAGCAAAAAAACTCGAAGAATTACGAGAGAAAATTGACTCTTTAGATAAAGATATACTAGAGATTATAAGTGAGCGTGGACAAATAGCTCAAGAAATTGCGAAGGTTAAAACTGATTCTTCAGAGCCTCATAATTTTTATCGTCCTGAACGTGAAGCGCAGATCTTACGAAAAATAATTGAAAATAATAAGGGCCCGCTTTCAGAAGAGGAGATGGTTAGGTTGTTTAGAGAAATTATGTCGGCATGTTTAGCTTTAGAGCAAGTTTTGGATATTGCTTATTTGGGTCCAGAGGGAACATTTACACAAACCGCAGCATTAAAGCATTTTGGCAGTTCGGTTAACACTTCAGCGTTTGGCACTATCGATCAGGTGTTTAGAGAGGTTGAATCAAATGCCTCGCATTATGGCGTAGTTCCAATTGAAAACTCGATTGAAGGTATTGTTAATCACACACTTGATATGCTGAACCACTCTAGCTTAATGGTTTGCGGTGAGGTGGAATTAAGAATTCATCACCATTTATTAAGCAAGAATGAAACTATCGATGAAATAAAGAAAGTTTATTCTCATCAACAATCTTTAGCACAATGTCGTGGTTGGTTGGACACTTACTTACCCAAGGCTGAGCGTATATCCGTTACTAGTAATGGAGAAGCTGCAAATATTAGCAGTACTAAAAGTAATGTAGCTGCTATTGCGAGTGATTCGGCAGGCAAGTTGTACGAATTAAAAAAGCTCGCGACTAACATAGAAGACGAATCTGATAATACAACACGTTTCTTAGTGATTGGTAAAGCGCCATGCCCAAAATCTGGGAATGATAAAACTTCTTTAATTTTTTCTGCCGCTAATAGGCCTGGCGCATTACACAAAATGCTTGGGTGCTTTGCTAAAAATAGCGTAAGTATGACACGCATTGAATCTAGGCCATCTAGACGCGAAATGTGGGATTATGTTTTTTTTGTTGATATCGAGGGGCATGCTGATGATGATTCAGTTAAGAAGGCGCTTAGCGAACTAGAAGAGCACGCAGCAATGGTTAGATTATTGGGCTCATATCCAAGAGCTGTGTTATAGGGTTTATCATGTCCTGTGATTTGTTTTCGTTAGCTACATCTGGTGTTTCGGGGCTTACCCCATATCGTCCTGGAAAATCAATTGAGCAATTACAAAGAGAGATGAATTTAGATGAAGTCGTAAAGCTTGCATCTAATGAAAATCCACTAGGACCTAGTCAGATTGTTCTAGATGCAATTAGCGCAACAAAAGATTTGTCTCGTTATCCAGATGGAGACGGTTTTAACCTAAAGAAAAGATTAGCTAAAAAACATAATCTTAAAGTTGAAAATATTACATTAGGCAATGGTTCCAATGATATTCTAGAGATGGTAACACGTGCTTTTGTTACAACTAATCACGAAGTAATTTATTCCCAACATTCTTTTGCAGTATATCCACTAGTCACACAAGCTGTGGGTGCTAAGCATGGGGTAATTCCAGCAAATGGTTGGGGGCATGATTTAGATGCAATGCTAAGTTCTGTTAATAATAAAACAAGACTCATATTTATTGCGAACCCAAACAATCCAACTGGCACTTGGGTTGATAGTAATAATCTTAGAAATTTACTTGAAAAAATTCCGGATAATATAATTGTTTTAGTTGATGAAGCATATTTTGAGTATGCTAGAACTGAAGAGAAGTATCCAGATTGTAGTCAATGGGTAAATGATTTTGATAATTTGATCGTTACTCGAACCTTTTCAAAAGCATATGGTTTGGCAGCACTAAGAATTGGATATTCATTATCTCATCCGGATATAGCGAATCTTTTAAATAGAGTAAGACAGCCATTCAATAATAATTCACTTGCCTTAATTGCTGCTGAAGTTGCATTACAAGATACGCAATATATAAGAAAAAGTATTGAATTAAACAGCGATGAAATGAATAAATTAATCCAAGCTTTTGACAATATGGGGTTGGAATACATTCCCTCAAAAGCTAATTTTATATGTGTAGATTTTAAACAACCATCATTAGAAATTTATCAAAATTTGCTTAAAGCTGGTGTTATTGTTAGGCCTATTAGTGATTATGGTATGCCAAATCATTTACGGATTAGTATTGGATTGGAGCACGAAAATGAAAAGTTTATTAATGAATTAGATAAAATAATAGCGAAGTAGAAAGTAATGCTTATTAGACATTTATCAATAATTGGAGTGGGCCTTATTGGCGGTTCGCTTGCACGTGCGTTAAAAAAAGCGAAGCTTGTTGAGCATGTAACTGGCTGTAATCGTTCTGAGGATACAATGAAAAGAGCCCTTAAATTGGGCGTTATTGATGATTATTCAAAAAATATTTCACAAGCAGTAAAAGGCGCTGATGTTGTTGTTATCGGGACGCCTCTGTCTGTATCCGAAAAAATATTGCCGAATATTGCTGAAAGCGTATCAACTAAGACTATCATAACTGATGTAGGTAGTGTTAAAGGAGGTATCGTTAATGCCGCTAGAGAGTCTCTAGCCAATAAATTTTGTAATTTCGTACCTGGACATCCAATAGCCGGAACTGAAAAAAATGGAGTAGAATATTCATTCGAAGATTTATTTGTTAACCATCGTGTCATTCTCACGCCTTTAAAAGAGACATCGCCAGATGCATATAAACTTATTTCCGAAATGTGGGAATCAGTAGGCGCAGAGGTTATTGACTTAGATGTTCAGTATCACGATGAAGTGCTAGCTGCAACAAGTCATTTGCCACATATGCTCGCTTATGCTTTAGTCGATTGCTTAGCTGGAATGCAAGAGAGAGATGAAATTTTTAAATATGCGGCTGGTGGTTTTGCTGATTTTACTCGAATTGCATCCAGTAATCCTGAAATGTGGCATGATATTTGTTTTTCAAATCGTGATGCATTAGTTCAAACATTAAATATATTTTCAGAACATATTGATCAATTAAAGGTAGCGATTAATAAATCTAATAGTAATGAGCTTTTAAAAATATTTAGACGCGCAAAAGAAGCAAGAGATAAATTTAATAAAGAAGAAAATGATAAAATATAATCTCCCGATAAATTTAATATAATGTTAAAAGATAGTGTTAATTTTCGTGTTCATCCATCTCCTTCAATATCAGGGAAAGCAGTAATTCCTGGCGATAAATCAATATCACATCGAGCTATAATTTTGTCAGCTATCGCAGATGGCAATTCAAAAATTAATAATTTTTTACAAGGCGATGACACATTAGCAACAATTGATGTATTTAAAAAAATGGGAGTTGATATTAAAAATAATGAAAATTTTATTAAAGTCAAAGGAGTTGGACTTCATGGATTATATGCCGATGATCCAATATTTGATTTTGGTAATTCTGGCACATCTGTCAGATTACTTGCTGGCTTACTGTCTGCTCAGGATTTTGATTCTCACTTAATCGGTGACGAATCTTTGATGAAGAGGCCAATGCTTCGAGTGATAAAGCCATTACAGGAAATGAATGCAAAAATTACTTGTACAAATTCAGGAACGTTACCAATTAATATTATAGGTAATCAAAAAATAAAAAGTATTAAATATAAATTACCAATTGCTAGTGCTCAATTAAAATCATGTTTATTGTTAGCCGGACTCTATGCAAATGGTACGACTGAAATTTATGAAAAAATAGAAACTCGTGATCATACAGAACGAATGCTGACAAATTTTTTACATCCTGTTATAAAAAAAGATAATCAAATTTATATTAAACAAGCAAACAGACTTATTGGTTGTGAGATTGATGTTCCAGGGGACTTTTCTTCTGCTGCTTATTTTATTGTAGGTGCAGTTATAACTCCAAACTCAAATATTATTTTAGAAAATATTGGAGTGAATCCCACACGTAGCGCAATGTTAAAAATTCTAAAATTAATGGGTGCCAATATAGAAATAAAAGATGAAAGATTGATTTCTGGTGAACCGGTTGCCACAATTTATGCTAAAACTAGTAAATTAGTAGGTATTGATATACCTGAAGATTTAGTTCCTGCAGCGATAGATGAATTTCCAATAATTTTGATTGCTGCAGCCTGTGCAAAAGGAAAAACAAAATTATCAGGTGCATTTGAATTACGCATAAAAGAAAGCGATCGAATACAATCTATGGCAGATGGTTTTTCTGGTTTAGGAATCAAAACAGAATTATTAGACGATGGCATGATAGTTGAAGGTGGGCAGTTTAGTGGGGGGATAGTCGATAGTAGTAATGATCACCGCATTGCGATGGCTTTTTCCATAGCTGGTATTGTTGCTAGAGAACCAATAATTATTAATAATTGCAAGAATGTTTCAACATCGTTTCCTAGTTTTGTTATGACCGCAAAACAAGTAGGTATCAATATAGATTATGTCTGATGTTAATATCATAACTATAGATGGACCAAGTGGAACTGGAAAAGGAACGGTATGTGGTTATTTAACTAAATTACTAAATTGGCATTTTCTTGATAGCGGTGCTCTTTATCGTGTTTTGGCTTATGCTGCAGAAACTCTTGGTGTAAATTATGAAAATGAGGTTGAATTAGTAAAATTAGTCAAGAGATTGAATATAGAATTTAAATTATTAAATCCAGAGAGCGTGGTCGATGTATTTCTCGATGGGAAAAATGTTACAAACAAAATTCGCACAGAGACTTGTGGAAAAGCAGCGTCGCTTATAGCTCCTAAAGCATCTATACGCAAAGCTTTGCTCGTTTTACAAAGAGGATTTCTAAAAAAGCCAGGTTTGATTGCTGATGGTCGAGATATGGGTACTGTTGTATTTCCAGGCGCACAACTAAAGATATACTTAACTGCGAGTATTGAAGTTAGGGCCAAAAGACGGTTCAAACAGTTGAAGGATGCAGGTTTTAGTGTTAATCTCCGCCGCCTTCACGCAGAAATTGCTGAGAGGGATGAGAGAGACAGCACAAGAAATATTTCACCTCTAAAGCCAGCAAAAGATGCATTTATTATTGATACTAGTTTGTTAGATATTAAAGCTGTTGAAGAGGAGATTAAGAAATTAGTTTTTAGTAGGTTTACTAATTTACAAAATAAAGGTGGTTGACTATGCAGTTAAATAGTCAGCTTAAGATTAACTAAAATAAATAGTCATGCTGATAAATCAAGCAGACTTCAGGATTATCCATTCATGAGTGAAAGTTTCGCCGAACTATTTGAACAAAGTCAGATTGAAAATAAAATGCGTCCCGGAAGTATTATTAGCGCAAAAGTATTAGATATAAAATCAGATACAGTAATTGTTAATGCTGGTCTCAAATCCGAAGGAATAATTCCAATCGATCAATTTTATGATGAGAGTGGTGAGCTTGAAATTACTATTGGAGATGATATCGATGTTTCACTCGATTCTATTGAGGATGGTTACGGAGTAACCCGTTTATCACGCGAAAAAGCAAAAAGAAAAATAGCATGGGAAGAATTAGAAAAAGCGCACGAAGAAAATAAAACAGTCACTGGAATTATAACTGACAGAGTAAAAGGTGGCTTTACTGTAGAAGTAGGAAAAGTACGTGCATTTTTACCAGGATCTTTAGTTGATGTTAGGCCCGTGCGCGACACAACATTTTTAGAGGGTAAGCCAATTGATTTTAAAGTTATAAAAGTTGATCAACGCAGAAATAATATTGTTGTGTCAAGACGTGCTGTCGTCGAAACAGAGACAAACATCGATATAGATGAAGTTATTGAAACTTTAAAAGAAGGTGCATTAGTAAAAGGTATAGTTAAGAATTTAACTGATTATGGTGCATTTATTGATCTCGGAGGAATAGATGGTCTTCTTCATATCACAGATATGGCATGGAAGCGTGTTAAGAATCCAAGCGAAATAGTCGGTATTGGGGATGAAATTGAAGTTAAAGTTCTCAAGTTTGATTCAGAAAAGAAAAGAGTTTCACTCGGGTTAAAACAAATGGGCGATGACCCATGGTTGAATTTGACAAAACGTTATCCAGAGGGTGAAAATTTAAGTGGTAAAGTAACAAGTCTTGCTGACTATGGGTGTTTTGTTGAACTTGAGGAAGGTGTCGAAGGATTAGTTCATGTATCAGAGATGGATTGGACTAATAAAAATGTTCACCCATCAAAACTTGTACATATAGGACAAGAAGTTAATGTAAAAATATTAGATATAGATCAAGAACGACGTCGTATCTCTTTGGGTATAAAACAATGCGAGGAAAATCCGTGGGAGAAATTCGCATCTAATCACAATAAAGGGGATCATGTTACAGGAACGATTAAGTCTATAACTGATTTCGGTATTTTTATTGGTCTTGATGGTGGAATAGATGGGTTAGTTCATATGTCAGATGTCTCATGGAATGATGATATGGAAGCTTCAGCACGTAATTTCAGTAAGGGAGATGAAATTAAAACGGTAGTTTTAGGCGTTGATTCAGATAGAGAGAGAATCTCGCTCGGTATTAAACAATTAGAGGATGACCCGTTTTCAAGTTTTGTGACTGCTAATCAAAAGGGATCACTCGTAAATGGCATAGTAAAAAAAGTTGATCAGGAATTAGTAGTTATTAGTTTAACAGATGAAGTTGAAGGCACTTTAAAAGCGAGTGAAATTTCAATAGAAAATGAAGTATCGGATGCAAGAACTGTTCTCAAGGATGGAGATGAAATCGCAGTGAAGATCATTCATATCGATCGCAGAAAACGCTTGATTAATTTGTCAATTAAGGAAAAAGAGTCGGATGATGAGCAATCAACGGTAGATGAATATGCACCAAAAACGAAGGAAAGCTCCAAGCTAGGCGATATTTTAAAGGAACAGTTAGAAAAATAGAAAAAATATAAAATAACGGATTGCCTATCATTTTTTGAATTGTTATCATCAGTCGGTAAATAGCTGTAATAACAATAGTTTGCAGACGAAATAAAAATATTAAAACGGGATTAAGATATGACAAAGTCGGAACTAATTGAGGTCCTGTCGCGAAAGCAATCGCAATTAGCATATAAGGACATTGAATTAGCAGTCAAAACGATACTTGAGTATATGTCATCCTCACTTTCGAATGGTGAGCGTATTGAGATTCGAGGATTTGGTAGCTTCTCTCTTCATTATCGTCCAGCTAGATCGGGTCGAAATCCAAAATCAGGTGAACCAGTCTCACTCCCAGCCAAATATGTGCCGCATTTCAAGCCAGGAAAAGAACTACGCGAAAGAGTAAATAATAGGTTTAATCCAATTACAAATTAACAGGTATTCTAGATTTACTGTTTTTTTATAGAAGATCTAACCAAATATTAGTACTTGTTACTTGCCAATATACTGTCTATCTTAGTCAATAAAATTCTCTTATTTATATTATATAAATCCAGGGAGAAATAATTATGACTTTTATACTCAAATTATTATTTTTCAGCATAGTTTTTATATTTGGTCTAGCTTTTCACCTAAAAAATCATCAATTGGTTCTATTGAATTATTATATAAGTGAAATTCAATTACCCTTATCTTTATTGGTTGTAATTTCCTTATGCATTGGTATTGCTCTTTGTATTTTAGTGACTTTTCCTATAATTATTAGACTAAAGAAAAATAATAACAAACTTATTAAAAAGTTTGAGAGACATGAAAAATTATTGAATGGTTCAGATGAATTAAAAATATAAGATTAAAAAAATGCAAGACGAATTAATGTTTCTTTGGTTGCTACTTCCTGTTGCATTTCTAATTGGATGGTATATTGGAAATAGCTCTAAAATAAAAAGTAAGGTATCTAAAAATATCTCTCTTGAGTATTTTAAGGGGCTTAATTTTGTTCTAAATGAACAGCCAGATAAAGCGATTGAAGTATTCATAAAAATGGTTGAAGTTGATAATGATACTGTCGACACACATTTGGCTTTAGGTAATTTATTTCGGCGACGTGGAGAGGTTGATAGGGCAATACGAATTCATCAAAATTTAATTGCTAGAACTACACTAAGTGAAACCGAAAGAGCTCATGCCTTACTTGAGTTAGGAATGGATTATATGCGCTCTGGTTTATTAGATAGAGCGGAAAAACTATTTTTAGAGTTATTAGATATTGGTTTTTATCTGAAGGAAGCTCATTTTAATTTACTAGAAATATATCAACAAGAAAAGGATTGGGAAAATGCAATCGTAATTGCTAAAAAATATGAGACTATTTCTAAGGTAAGTTTAAGCTCGACAATTGCCCAATTTTTCTGCGAACTCGCTGACGATGAGTTGAGAAAGGGGCAAGTAAAAAAAGCGAAAGAAAAAATTCAAAATGCAATAGATTCAAACTCAAAATGTGCTAGAGCTAGTATATTGCAGGCTAAAATATATCAACTTTCAGGTGAAACAAAACTTGCAATCAAATGCTATAAAAGACTTGAATCACAAGACAGTGACTACATAACAGAGATCATTTCTCCGTTGTTTGATTGTTACATGATTCTTGGAGATATCAATTCATTTATTGATTATTTGAAGAAGCTATCTAATTCTCATAAAAATACAAATATAATAATAGCTCTTGCTGAGCTTATTGCCGAGTATAAGGGAGAAGATATAGCCGCTAATTTCATTTTCGAAAAACTAGAAAATAAGCCATCAGTGCTAGGTATTGATAAGTTAATTGAATATGTATTAAATAAATCGGAGGGCTCAACACATGATTATCTAAAGATAATCAAGAAACTAATGAGTAAATTAATTGAGAAAAAACCAACTTATAAATGTAATAATTGTGGTTTTGATGCGAAAATATTGCATTGGCAGTGTCCTGGGTGTAAGCATTGGGAATCAATTAGACCTATTTTTGGAGTGATTAGTGAATAAAAGTAAAGTAATTGTTTCGCTTGATTATTCTAATGCAAAGCAGGCATTAGACTTTTGTCAAAAAGTAAATCCAATGGATTGTAGAATCAAAGTTGGTAAGGAACTTTTTACAGCTGAAGGTCCAAAATTAATTGAAAAGTTAAGAAAGTTAGATTATGAGATATTTCTAGATCTTAAATATCATGATATTCCAAACACAGTAGCAAAGGCATGTCGAGTAGCTCTCGATTTAGATATTTGGATGCTAAACATTCATGCTTCTGGCGGAAGAAAAATGATGGAAGCGGCCCATCAAACAATTGAGAAATATGGATCTGAAAACAAACCGCTACTCATAGCCGTTACAGTCTTGACAAGTATATCTTCAAATGATTTAGCAGAGTTGGGCATAAATAACTCTGTTAATAAGCAAGTGGTTTCTCTAGCAACAATGGCAAAGGATATTGGTTTGGATGGCGTTGTTTGCTCTGGCGTTGAAGTCAGAGAATTGAGAAAAAAGTTGGGCGATAATTTTTGTTTTGTTACACCAGGTGTAAGATTAGAGGATTCTGTAAATGATGATCAGAAAAGAATTATCACACCTATTGATGCAATTCGGGCAGGAAGTGATTACCTTGTTATAGGTAGACCAATAACAGAATCTACAGATCCAATTAATGTCTTGAATTCAATTAATAACAGTATAAATGCATTAGATTAAATTTTCATAGTGTCTCAATTAATTAGGAATAGTGTTCTAAACCCTAAAGTAGCTATAAGAGAGCAAAAAACATATTGGTCTCGATTATATGGCAGTGCAAAGTCACTTGCTGTAATAAAAGTGGCTTGTCAAATAGATTCTCCTGTCGTTTTAATAACCAATAACGTATTAAGTGCGGCTAATTTAGTCAGTGAACTTGAAAATTTCTCGGAAGACTTGGCCGTGGTACCAATTAAGTATTTACCTGATTGGGAAACATTACCTTATGATATTTTTTCACCATATCAAGATATTATTTCTGAAAGACTTGAGACCTTACATGAATTAAAAAATTTTTCGAAAGGAATTTTAGTGGTTACTATTTCATCATTGATGCATTATTTACTACCCAGAGAACATCTACTATTAAACTCATTTTCCTTGGATTTGGGACAGAAGATTAACTTAGAAGATTTTAAAAAAGATCTATGTCAGCAAGGCTATAATTTTGTAACGCAAGTTTCAGAGCACGGAGAGGTCTCTATTAAAGGTTCTTTAATAGATATTTATCCAATGGGGAATAGTAAACCCATTAGGATTGATTTGTTTGATAATGAAATTGATAGTATTCGTTTATTTGATGTTGAATCACAACGTTCATGCGAAACAATTGATTCTTTCAGGGTCTTGCCAGCAAGAGAAATTTCATTAACAGATGATAGTATCGCACGTTTTAGGCAAAATTGGAGAGCTCATTTTTCAGGCAACCCTAATCAATCCCCAATTTATCGTGATGTTAGTCAGTCACTATCGCCTGGAGGGATAGAATATTATTTACCTTTATTTTATAAGGAAACAAGTACATTATTTGATTACATTAATGATGACTCAGTATTAATTTACGATGATGATGTAAATGTATCTGCCGATAAATTTTGGGAAGATGTTATGGCTAGATACCAACATATAAAAGAAGAAGATGAAAGACCTGTATTAGCTCCAGAGAAACTTTTTTTAGATTTAGATAGTCTTAAAAAGTTTTCGAATAGATTTAATCAGATAATTATAAGCAACCTTATAGATAAGCCAAAATCAAATGTTATTCAATTTAATTCAAATATGCCAACAGGCATGGCAATTGATGGGCGCGCTAAGGATCCATTGAAATTAGTCAATTCCTTTTTGGACGAATTTGAAGGACGTGTTTTAATCGCAGCAGAGACAAAAGGTAGATTAGAGACAATTTTGGAGTTATTCAAAGGGAAAATTAGTCTATCAAGAATAGATTGTTGGAGTAGTTTTTTAGAAAGTAAAATTAATTTTGCTATAACTGTTATGCCAATTGAAAATGGCTTAATTATTAATAATCCAAACATTGCCGTTATTACAGAATCACAGTTATTTGGCGAGCGAGCGATGCAAAGACGTTTGAGAAAACGAAAAAAAGTTGATGCTGATACTGTCATACGCAACTTAACTGAATTAAGAGAAGGTGCACCTGTTGTCCATGAGCAACATGGTGTAGGCCGTTATTGTGGGTTAATTACCATTAAAATGGGTGGAATCCTAGGCGAATTTATTCATCTTGAGTATGCTGATAGGGCAAAATTATATGTTCCAGTTTCTGCATTAGATCTAATTTCTCGATATACAGGAATAGATCCAGATAATGCGCCTCTTCATAGTTTAGGAAGTGGGCATTGGCAAAAAGCGAAACGTAGAGCTGTTGAAAAGGCATATGATGTAGCTGCCGAATTACTAGAGCTTCATGCTCGCCGAGCAGCAAAAAAAAGGGAGCCTTATAAGTTCGATCAAAATGAATATTTCTCTTTTATACAGAATTTTCCCTTTGAAGAAACTCTTGGACAACAAGAAGCAATTACTTCTATGATCGATGATTTAGTTAGCTCAAACCCAATGGACAGACTTGTATGTGGAGATGCTGGCTTTGGAAAAACAGAAGTCGCTATGAGAGCTGCATTTATAGCTGTCCAGAATGGTAAACAAGTTGCACTATTAGTACCAACAACACTTTTAGCACAGCAACATTATCAAAACTTTGTTGATCGATTTGCGGATTGGCCGATAAAGATCGAATTACTATCTAGATTTAGAAATAAAAAAGATCAGGATGTAGTTTTATCAAATATGAGCAGCGGAATAGTGGATATTGTTATAGGAACTCATAAACTATTACAAGATGATATCTTTTTTAAAAATCTAGGTTTAATTATTATTGATGAAGAGCATCGTTATGGAGTAAGACAAAAGGAAAAATTCAAATCATTACGTGCAGAAATTGATATTTTAACATTAACGGCGACACCAATACCAAGAACACTAAACATGGCGTTGTCAGATATACGCGAACTTTCAATAATTTCAACACCCCCATCTAGACGTTTAGCTGTCAAGACATTCGTATGCCAGCATGATGATTCTTTGATTAAAGAGGCAATAATTCGCGAAATAAAACGTGGTGGACAGATTTTCTATTTACATAATAATGTTAAAACAATCAAGGAAACCGTTAGAAGAATGAGTAAGCTTGTGCCTGAGGTACGTGTACAATATGCTCACGGAAAAATGCCCGAGAAGCAGCTCGAATCAGTCATGTTGGATTTTTATCATCGGCGTTTTAATTTATTAGTTTGTACAACTATCATTGAAACTGGAATTGATATTCCAACTGCTAATACTATTATAATCGATCGAGCAGATAAATTTGGTTTAGCACAACTTTATCAATTAAGAGGACGAGTTGGACGATCTCATCATAGAGCTTATGCATATTTAATAGTGCCAGAAAAGAAAAATATGACTGCTGATGCAATAAAACGATTGAAGGCAATAGAAGCACTAGAAGAATTAGGAGTTGGGTTCACACTTGCGACCCATGATCTCGAGATTAGAGGTGCTGGAGAGATTTTGGGAGAAGGGCAAAGCGGACATATACAAGAGATTGGATTTAGTTTATATATGCAGCTATTGGATAGGGTGATGCGAGCTATGAAAGATAATAGGCAATTAGACCTTACTCAAGCTTTTAACAGTAGTGTAGAAATTGATTTACACATTCCAGCATTAATTCCAGAGTCTTTTTTACCAGATGTTCATATGCGATTAATTTTATATAAGCGAATTGCGAATGCTAAACATATTCCTGAACTAGTTGATTTGAAGGAAGAAATTATCGATCGTTTTGGCATGCTACCTGAATCTGTAATTAATTTATTTGATATTGCTAAATTGAAACAAAAGGCATCTAATCTTGGTATTAGAAAGATTGATTTAGGTGAAAATGGAGGACGCATTTGTTTCAAAGAAAACTCAAATGTTGATTCGAAGCGTATTATAGAATTAATAAAATCAAGTCCAGAAAATTATAAATTTGAAGGGAATGATAAGCTAAAGATTAATAAAATTTTTTCAGATAAGCTTTCAAAAATAAATTTTTTAGAGCAATTTTTTAATGAAATTATTCTAAGTGATGCAGCATAATTATGAAAAAAATAATAAATATTTTTGCAATATTAATTTTTACAACACCGTGTAGCCTTCATGCTGAGTCTTGGTATCAGGTTGAAGTTATAGTTTTTGATAGAATCAATCCAGATTTTGGCGAGGAAAAATGGAGTTCTGTTCAACCGAGTATTAGGCCTGACATGCTTGAGTTGTATAGTAATGATGAGACTAATTCTAATCAGCAGTTAGTCCCATTTATGATTATGGATAAAAAAAATAATCGAATGAATGGAATACACCGAGTTTTAAGGCTATCTAAAGAGTACCGACCTTTAATCCATCTATCGTGGCAACAGCCTGCAACAGAACGAGATGAGTCGAGATATATCCATATAATAAAACGTAATGATGATGAGAAATTATTGAATCAGAGTAGCAGTAATGATTTTAATGAACCTGATTTTTTAGAAGAGCTTGTGTTTTCAAAAAAAATTATTGATGGTTCGATAAGAATAAGGAGTGGTTTTTTATTGCATGTAGACGTTGAACTCTACTATTTTAGTGACATGATTAATGATAGCGCAGTTCAATTTTCGATAGAAGCTTCTAATCAGCTTATAATTGGACTTAGTGAATCAAGAAAGATTAAGCTAGACGAAATACATTACTTCGATAACCCAATATATGGTTTAATTTTACAAGTTAGTCGTTTGGAAAATGTTAATTAGCATTTAATAGAAATTCATTAATTAGTAATAGAATATTATATAGTCCTCCTTCAAGATTTCTTTGTATTATTTCACTTGTAATAGGTAAAGTTGATTTACCAGCGGCCCAATTTACAACTAGGCAGCAGCAGGCGTAATTAATTTTAAGTTCTCTCGCGAGGCTTGCTTCTGGCATTCCAGTCATACCAACAATATTACAACCATCATTTTCTAATCTTAGTATTTCAGCGGCAGTCTCTAATCTTGGTCCTTGAGTTATTCCATAAGTACCTTTTGGATGAATTTTTAACTTTTTAACTCTAGCGGAATCAATTAACTTTTTACGAAGTATCTCTGAATATGGGTTTGAGAAGTCAATATGTTCAACATCCATCGGATCGCCATCACTGAATGTATGATCCCTATTATAAGTATAATCTATTATTTGGTCGGGTATAATTATATTATTTGGTGACATTGATTTTGTTATACCTCCAACTACGCTGACACTGATTATATTTCTAACATTTATTTCATGTAACGCCCATATGTTTGCCTTATAATTTATTTTATGTGGTGCGATCCTGTTGTCTTCTCCATGGCGTGGTAAAAAAATAATTTCAGTTTTATTCAAAATTCCAATTTCTATTGGAGCAGACGGTTTTCCCCATGGCGTATCAGGAAAAATTTCATCAATCATATTAATTTCAGGAAATTTATTAAGGCCACTACCACCGATAATTGCAGTTTTCATATTTTTTTTATGGCATAAACACCATTAACATTTCTATAATATTCACAATAATCCATTCCATTACCAAATACATAGACATTGGGAACGGTTGCTCCAACAAAATCTATATCTCTTTCTAATTTACTATTATCAAGAATCTTTTTTAAAAGTACGGCAGCATAAACTTTTTTTGCTCCGTTTGAGTAACAATACTTAATTATCTCAGATAATGTAATACCTTCATCTAAAATATCATCAATCAATAATATTGTTCTATCTAGCAAAGATTTATCTGGTTTTTTTAGCCATATTAAGCTTCCACCACGCGTGCCACTTGAGTAACGAGTTGCGTGGACGTAATCTATTTCTAAAGGAAAATTAAGCTTGGTTATTAATTGCCCAGAAAATATTAATCCACCAATCATAATAGGCATAACTATGGGATTTGTATTTTCCAATTCATTTGTTATTGCTTTACTAAGATCATCGGTAATCTTACTTATCTGAACATTCGTATATAGAGGTTCAGCCCCGTCTAGTATTTCTTGATAATTTTGATTTATTTTCAAATGGTATCACCGTGTATACTACAGATTCATTAAAATGTAACTCAACATATATTATTGATTTATATAGAATTAATAAAAATAATAATAATATTCAATATTCCTAATCCAAAAATACTTGATCAATTTAACAATTTTTTGACAAGAATCATAAAAAAAAGAATAATTGTATTATTTTCAATATCTTATCTACATTATTTTTAAAATATCCAGATTAGATTAAATTATAAACAACGTTTCTTTGCTGAGCGCAATTAATCAAAGGCACCAATAATTCCGTGACCCTTTTGCATTTAGTGATGTAAACTGAGTAAACTTTTGATTAGCTAGAAATTCATATAAAACAAAAATTTAAAAAATAATTTTATAATTTTCGAGGAATAAGTATGTTTAGTAAAAATATTAAAGTTGAAGGCTATGATGATGATCTTTTTAATGCTATGGAAGGAGAGAGACGTCGCCAAGAGGAGCATATTGAATTAATTGCTTCCGAAAATATGGCAAGCCCAAGAGTACTGGAATGCCAGGGATCTGTGCTAACAAATAAGTATGCGGAAGGCTACCCAGCAAAACGTTATTATGGTGGATGCGAATTTGTTGATGTTGCAGAACAGCTTGCAATTGATAGAGCTAAAAAACTGTTTGGAGCTGATTGGGCAAATGTACAACCACATTCTGGTTCGCAAGCAAATGGAGCTGTTTTTCATGCCTTACTAGAACCTGGTGATACAATTATGGGTATGAGTCTAGCGCACGGCGGTCATCTAACTCATGGAGCAACAGTAAATGTTTCGGGCCGAATATATAATGCTATTCAATATGGTTTGAATGCTGATACAGGCGAGATTGATTATGATGAGGCAGAAAAATTAGCTTTAGAAAATAAACCGAAATTAATTATTACTGGTTTTTCAGCATATTCACGTATTCTTGATTGGCAAAGATTTAGAGATATTGCGGATAAGGTTGGTGCTTTATTACTATCTGATATTGCTCATATTGCTGGCCTTGTTGCTGTCGGCGAATATCCAAGTCCAATTCAAATAGCTGATATAACAACTACAACAACACATAAAACGTTACGCGGTCCACGTTCCGGTTTGATTATGGGTAAGAGTAATGAGGAAATTGAAAAGAAAGTTAATTTTACTGTTTTCCCTTCATACCAAGGCGGACCTCTGATGCATATAATTGCAGCAAAAGCCGTTGCATTTAAAGAAGCGATGGAACCCGAATTCAAAACTTATATTCAACAAGTAAAAGAGAATGCTAAAGCAATGGCTGAAACCTTTGTTGAGCGCGGGCTAAAAATTGTTTCTGGCGGAACTGATAATCACTTGTTTCTTGTTGATATGGTTGACAAAGGATTAACCGGGAAAGATGTTGATGCTGCATTAGGTTCGGCTAACATAACTGTTAATAAAAATGCTGTTCCAAACGATCCTCAATCGCCTTTTGTTACTAGTGGCATCAGAATAGGTACACCGTCAATCACAACAAGAGGTTTTGATAAATCAGATGCGATTCAGGTTGCAAACTGGTGTTGTGATATTATGGATAACATGGGCGATGATTCAGTAATAAAGCGTGTGAAAGCTGAAGTTTTGGAACTTTGTAAGAGCCGCCCATTATATGAATTCAATCAGGATCTGTAGAGTTATTTGAGGTTAAAATTTAGCTATAGGATACTTTACCTTATAGTTATCTACGATTAAAAGCGGGCTAATTATATGCGATGTCCTTTCTGTAATCACATTGATACAAGTGTTATCGATTCACGTGATGTTGGTGAGGGAGACAAGATTCGGCGACGTCGTGAATGTAATAATTGTAAAGGAAGATTTACAACTTACGAGTCGGTAGAATTAAATTTGCCGCGTATTATTAAATCTGATAATCGACGGGAAGCATTCGATGAAGCAAAATTAAGATCGGGCATATTAAGAGCTGTTGAAAAATGTCCTGTTGAAATGGAGCGCGTTGAAACTGCGATTTCAAATATAAAAAACAACTTACAAGCTCATGGGGACAGGGAAGTTAAATCAATTAAAATTGGTAATTGGGTTATGGAGGAGTTGAAAGAGCTTGATAAGGTTGCATATGTGAGATTTGCATCTGTCTATAGAAGCTTTGAGGATGTAAGGTCTTTTCTTGAGGAAATAGAGAAGTTAGAACATGAATTACCTCCTGAATTGAAAAGAAATCAACTTGATCTTCTTGAGTCTGATGGTGATGAGAATTGATGTGGAAAGAAGAAGATTATCAATTTATGTCTCGGGCAATCCATCTAGCCAAAAATGGCAAATTTACCTGCAGACCTAATCCTCTCGTTGGGTGCGTCATAACCAAAGATGGTAAATTAGTAGCAGAGGGCTGGCATGCTGCGACGGGAAAACCGCATGCTGAAATAAACGCGCTTAATGTATGCGATAATTCAACTAATTCAACTATGTATATAACACTTGAACCCTGTTCTTATCATGGTAGAACACCCCCTTGTACTCAGACATTGATTAATGCAAAAGTAAAACAGGTTATTGTATCTATGTGTGATCCAAATCCAAAAGTTTCTGGATTAGGCATTAAAGAGCTTGAAAAATCGGGCATAAAAGTCAAAAAAGGATTATTAGAGCAGGAGTCAGCAAGACTTAATATCGGTTTTATTAAGCGCATGACAAAAGAACTACCTTATGTACGATGTAAAATGGCACAGTCTTTAGATGGAGCAACAGCACTTGCAAATGGTACAAGCAGATGGATTAGTTCGCCTGAAGCTAGATATGATGTTCATTATTTTCGTGCAGGAAGCTGTGCGATTTTAACTAGTGCTGATACAGTTGCAAGAGATAACTCGATGTTAAATCCTCGAGATTTAGAAATTGATTATAAAGATCCAATAAGAGTTATAGTTGATAGAAATTTAAAAACTTCAGAGCAATCAAAAATATTTGAACATGAAGGGAAGATAATTATATATACACAAATGGAAAATCGTAATTACAAAAAGTTTAGAAATCATGATGTAGATATTGTCTATGTTCCGAAATCAAATACTTGGTTAAGTGATATTTGTAAAAATATGGCTAAGAAATATGAGATTAATGAAGTTTTAATAGAATCTGGAGCAACGTTTTCGGGTGCCATGATTGATGCTGGTTTGGTGGATGAATTAGTTATTTATATAGCACCAAAGCTGTTTGGCAATGAATCCTTGCCATTATTTAAAATACAAAAGATAAATAAAATCAATGATGCAATTGAATATGAGTATACGGATATAAGAAAAATTGGCAAAGATCTTAGATTAATAATGAAACCTAAAAAATAAAATCTATGTTTACTGGAATTATTCAAGAAATTGGCAATATCATGGAAATTGATTCTCATGAGTTAGATAAACAAATTATTTTCAAGACAGAAAAAAAATTTTTAGACGATATGAATATAGGAGATAGTTTATCGATAAATGGCGTTTGTTTATCAGTTGTGGAAACGAAAGACGATACATTTAGTGTGGATGTTTCAAATGAAACTATCAAATTAACAACTTTTTCAGATTTGAAGATTAATAGCACTGTTAATCTTGAAAAAGCCATGACTCTCTCCGAAAAAATAAACGGCCATTTTGTTTCCGGGCATGTTGATGAAACTGGCATTGTAAAAGAGAAAAAGATTATTGGTAGGTCAACATTTTTTTTAATCGAAGCTCCCAGTGATATTAAAAAATTTTTTTCAAAAAAAGGATCTATATCTATTGATGGGGTAAGTCTCACAATAAATTTTGTTAAGGAAAATTGTTTTGGTGTGAATATTATTCCCCATACATTATTAAGAACAATCATGTCAGATTATGATGTGGGCACTAGAGTTAATATTGAAGTAGATTTAATAGCACGTTATTTGGAAACATTACTAATTAAATAAATAGCACTTTGGATTATTGATATGTCACTTAATAGCACTCAAGAACTAATTAAAGAAATCCAAAATGGAAAAATGATTATTTTGATGGATGATGAAGACCGAGAAAATGAGGGTGATTTGGTTATTGCTGCATCCTGCATTAGTTCGGAAGATATAAATTTTATGGCTCGATATGGTAGAGGTCTCATTTGTCTAACTTTGACAGATCAGCATTGTAAGAAATTAAATCTTCCATTAATGACAAATCATTCTAATGACAGCTTTACAACTAACTTTACGGTTTCAATTGAAGCTGCTGAGGGCGTGACAACAGGAATTTCTGCGTCTGATCGCGCTCTGACTATTAAAAAGGCGACTGCAGTCGATGCAAAAGCAAGTGATTTAATTCAGCCAGGACATGTTTTCCCTCTGATGGCTCAACCAGGTGGTGTGTTATCTAGAGCAGGACATACTGAGGCTGGTTGTGATTTAGCAAAACTAGCAGGTTTTCAACCATCAGCAGTAATTGTTGAAATCTTAAACGAAGATGGATCTATGGCAAGAAGGGATGATTTAGAAAAATTTGCGTTAGAACATGATCTTAAAATAGGAACAATATCGGATCTAATAAGCTATCGAATACAAAATGAAAAAACAGTAGAGCATATAACAGAGTGTAATCTTCCAACGGAATATGGTGAATTTGTTTTACATGCATATCAGGATAAGTTAAAAAAGAAACTTCATTTGGCCTTAGTAAAAGGAACTCTTATTTCAGATGAAGCCACTTTAGTTCGTGTACATGTTGAGAATCCAATATCTGACTTAACTGGAAGTTTAGCTAAAGATCGTGGTTGGCCAATCGGTGATGTTTTGGAGCGTTTTTCTGGAGAAAAAAGAGCTGTTTTAGTAATTTTGTGCAATCAATACTCACCTATTGAGTTGGTCAATCAGATAGAGTCTTATAGACTGCCAGAAAAGAATATAAACAATAAAAATAATAATGCTAGCTGGGATACCAGAACTATTGGTCTAGGAGCACAAATACTATCTGATTTAGGTATTAAGAAAATGCGTTTACTAAGTGCCCCAAAACATATACACGCGCTTTCTGGATTTGGACTCGAAATTATTGAATATATTAATGATTAGAACATATTTTTTAAAACAACCATATTAGACAATATATTAGGAATCAAAATGGCTACGAAAAAAAATAATATCCATATTGCAATTGTAGCTAGTAATTTTAATAGAAATATTGTCGATCGTTTATATAGCGGAGCTATTTCAACGTTAGAAAAAAATGGAATAAATGAGGAAAAGGTAAAAGTTGTTAGAGTTCCTGGCGCATTTGAAATTCCAGTCACAGTTAAATCATTACTTGATAAGAAAAAATATAATGCAATTATTACACTTGGCGTAATTATAAGAGGAGAAACACCTCACTTTGAGTATATTTCAAATGCATGTGCTCATGGAATTTCACAGCTAGCAATAAACAGTGGAACCCCTATAATCTTCGGAGTTTTAACAGTGGACAATAAAACACAAGCAGAGAAGAGATCTAATATTGATCCGATGGAAAAGAATAAAGGATCGGAAGCAGCACAAGCTGCATTAGATATGGTTGATTTGGATTGGTTATGAGAAATACGTAGTTCTATGCACTCAAAAATTAATAAAAAAAATATACGTCAGCGTATAAAAGCAAGACAAAATACTGTTCAAGCTTTATATCAATGGCTTATTACAAATAAGGATTTGGATGAAGTTATGTCTGAGTTTGAAAATGATAAATATAAACTTGCCAAAACAGATGTTAGCTACTTTAAATCTTTATTGAAAGGTACAATAACTTGCCATAAAGAACTCGATGCAAGAATTGTCAACTTATTAGATCGACCAATTGAAGAATTAGATACCATAGAGAGAGCAATACTACATATAGGATGCTATGAATTAGAATACCATAATGACATTCCGTGGAAATCAATTGTTAACGAGTCTGTTGAGCTTGCAAAAACATTTGGTGCTGAAGATTCATATAAATATATTAATAGTATATTAGATAAAGTTGCAAAAGAATTAAGACAAACCCAATCAAAAAATCTTGTTAGCTAAATTTTGAATGAATTTGAAATTATAGAGCATTATTTCAAGCTACCACTTATCAATCAGAAAGAAGTTAAGCTTGGTATAGGAGATGATGCTGCGGTTATCAGCTTGTCTCAAGACAAAGAATTAGTTGTTTCAATCGACACTCTAGTTGAAGGAGTTCATTTTTTAAAGGGTCTATCTCCTAAGGATGTTGCTAATAAATCACTTCTAGTTAATCTTAGCGACATAGCAGCAATGGGAGCTACACCAAGATGGATCACCTTATCGTTAACTCTTCCTGAAAATAATTCAGTTTGGTTGGAAGGATTCTCGAAGCAATTCAATAAACTACTTAAAAATTATTCATTAGCTCTTATTGGCGGTGATTTAACAAAAGGCCCATTATCAATAACAATACAAGCGCATGGTATTATTCCAAAGGGAAAATTTTTGCAACGAAGCGGCGCAAAACCTGGTGATTATATTTATGTAACTGGAGAATTAGGCGCCGCTGCATATGCTTTGAGATATTTGAAAAATACTGACGATAACTTAAAACCAACAAATGATGAACTTGAAAAATTAAATAAACCTGAACCAAAAATTCAAACAGGATTAGAGCTAAGAGATATTGCGACAAGTTGTATTGATATTTCAGATGGTTTGTTTACAGATCTCAGCCATATCCTTAATTGTAGTAAAGTGGGAGCTGATGTGAAATTAAATGATATTCCTTATTCGAAGACTCTTTTAAAGTTGGATAAAGATTTAGCTATAGATCTTGCATTAACTGGTGGCGATGACTATGAATTATGCTTTACTGCTCCTTCAAACTTATCTAAATCTGATTTAGAAAAAAAGATTACGACATCAAAATTTTTTAAGGTTGGCAGAATTAATCAGTTAGATTCGAAGCTGAATTTGATTGGTGATGATAAAAAGATATACAAACTTAAATCAGTTGGGTATCAACACTTTTAATTACTATTTTATGTATTAAAAATAATCATTTTGGTTTAATCATTTCTTCAGGCCGAACAATTTTATTAAACTCTTCTTCTGTAACAAAGCCTAAAGCTATTGCTTCTTCTTTTAGTGTCGTCCCATTTTTATGTGCTGTCTTAGCAACAATTGTTGCATTATCATATCCAATTTTTGGCGTAAGTGCTGTTACAAGCATTAGTGAGCGCTCCATAAGCGATGTTATGTTTTTTTTGTTTGGCTCGATCCCCGAGATACAATTATCCGCGAAACTAATACATACATCTGTCAGCAATCTTATTGATTGTATCAGGTTGTATGCAAGTACCGGTTTAAAAACATTTAGTTCCATATGACCCTGACTTCCTGAAAATGTAATTGTCGTGTGATTACCCATAACTTGCGAGCATACCATTGTCATCGCCTCGCATTGAGTTGGGTTAACTTTACCAGGCATTATAGAAGAGCCTGGTTCATTTTCAGGTAAACTTAATTCACCCAACCCTGAACGTGGTCCAGAACCAAGTAGTCGGATATCATTAGCTATTTTAAATAGTCCGGTCGCTAACGTATTAAGCATACCTGACATTTCAACAAATCCATCATGAGCAGCTAGTGCCTCAAACTTGTTTTCTGCTGTTATAAAAGATAATCCAGTATATTTTTTAACTTCTTCAGCAAAGCTTTTAGCAAATTTAGGTTTTGCATTAAGTCCGGTTCCAACAGCTGTACCGCCTTGAGCCAAGGCTAGTAATTTTGGAAGAGATTGTTCAACTCGTTCAACTCCGTTAGATACTTGTTTTACGTAACCAGAAAATTCTTGGCCGAGAGTAAGAGGTGTCGCATCTTGTAAATGTGTTCGACCAATTTTGATAATATCTTGCCACATGTCGACTTTTTTCTGTAGATGATCTTGAAGGTACTTGAGTGCGGGCAAAAGTTTCAATGATATTTCTTCTGCTGCAGCGATATGCATAGCAGTCGGGAAAGTATCATTTGAGGACTGACTTTGATTACAGTGATCATTAGGATGAACTGGTGATTTGCTTCCCATTTCACCTTTAAGAATTTCAATTGCACGATTTGAAATAACTTCATTAGCATTCATATTGCTTTGTGTACCCGAACCAGTTTGCCAAACGACTAAAGGAAAATGATCATTCCATTTTCCCTCCGCAACCTCTTTTGCAGCCAAAACAATAGCATCTCCGATTTTCTGATCTAAGTCTCCAAGTTTCATATTGGTTTTTGCTGCCGCTAACTTTGTAATACCAAGCGCACGAATAAGAGGTAGCGGCATTGTTTCTTCGCCAATCTTAAAATTTCCTAATGAACGCTGAGTTTGAGCACCCCAATATTTATCTGCTGGAACTTCAAGAGGTCCAAAGCTATCGACTTCTGTTCGAGTTTTTTTCATAATTTAGTTTACTACAGAGACTGGAATCTCTTCTATTTTTGATTTGGCTTTCAATGCGCTTTTTTGAAAAGATTCAATTTCATCAAAATTTAGATATCTATATACATCATCTGCAAGTGGGTCAAGATTAGTTGCAAATTCCATATATTCCTTCATTGTAGGGATTCTACCTAATATTGAAGAAACAGCAGCAATTTCAGCAGATGCGAGAAAAACATTTGCACCATCG
>CAJWRJ010000006.1 GCA_913046215.1 uncultured Legionellales bacterium
AATTGAGGGGAAACACCAAAAAATTGCTTAAACATAGGATGTCCGAATACAGAATACCCTTTTTCTTGATATACTTTATTTGCATAGACATTTACGACTGCTGGCGCAGTAGATTCTACTGCGTTGTTAAATGAGTGACGATTTAGCTTAAAAAAAGAAGAAGATGACTTATCAATTAATGAAATATTATTTGACAGCAATAAGAATAAAAAGGCTAATGCGAGACCATACGCAGAAAATCGTAGAATAAAAAATATAGTTTTTTTAAGATTAAATAGCATTATAGAGCGTTAGCTTAAGAATTTTTTAATAAAATGTGACCGAATTAATACAGTTTATCATGTTAAACTATACTCATATAATAATTATAAGCATGACTCCATTTTTTATAAGAGGAGAGAAATGGAAAATAAAACTTTAAATCAAAGCCGCCGTAGATTTTTGACGACAGCAGCAACTGTGGTTGGTGGTTTTGGAGCTGCTGCTGCAACGGTTCCTTTTGTTTCAAATATGAGCCCTAGCGCAAAAACAAAAGCTATTGGAGCTCCTGTTGAAGTGGATATAAGTAAATTAGAACCGGGTGGTCGATTAATAGAAAAGTGGCAGGGAAAACCAATCTGGATACTCAGAAGGACTAATGAAATGTTACAAGACATTTCTTCTTTAAACGATAAACTTAGTGATCCTCAATCCGATAATAGCGCACAGCCAGATTATGCAAAAAATGAATTTCGTGCTCTTAAAGAAGAATTTCTCGTGGTAATTGGTATTTGCACTCATCTTGGCTGTTCACCGAGTTTTGTTTTAAAAGAAGATGGCGAGAGCATTTCATCTGATTGGATGGGCGGATTCTTTTGTCCATGCCATGGTTCCAGATTTGACTTAGCTGGACGAGTATTTAAAGGAGTTCCAGCGCCAAATAATTTAGTAATACCACCATATAAATTTATTTCAGATACACGTCTTTTAATTGGCGAAGATACGGAGGAAGTCGATGGCTAAGTCAAACGGTACTTTTGTTAGTGTACTGGTTGGAGCTAGAGACTGGGTTGATGCTCGTTTTCCTTTGATGAAAATATGGAACGAGCATCTTGCTAAGTATTACGCTCCAAAGAATTTTAATTTCTGGTATTTTTTTGGCGCATTTGCGTTACTAGTTCTTGGCATCCAAGTGGTAACTGGTATTTGGCTAACAATGAATTATAAACCTTCAGCTGAAGAGGCCTTTGCTTCGGTGGAATATATCATGCGCGATGTTGAATGGGGCTGGTTAATACGTTACATGCATTCAACAGGTGCTTCGGCTTTCTTCATAGTAATTTATTTACATATGTTTCGTGCATTGTTATATGGCTCATATAAAAAACCTCGTGAATTATTATGGTTATCAGGCATGGCCTTATATTTATTACTTATGGGGGAGGCTTTTTTTGGTTACTTATTACCGTGGGGGCAGATGTCCTATTGGGGAGCACAGGTTATCATATCATTATTCGGTGCTTTACCAATCATTGGTGAAGATCTTTCCTTGTGGATACGTGGTGATTTTGTTGTGTCGGATGTAACATTGAACCGTTTTTTTGCGCTTCATGTCATAGCATTTCCATTGTTGATATTGGGTTTAGTTGGATTTCATATTCTCGCTTTACATGAGGTTGGTTCAAATAATCCGGATGGAATTGATATAAAGAAGAATAAAAATGCAGATGGGATACCAGTCGACGGCATACCATTCCATCCATATTATACTGTTAAAGATTTAATGGGTGCTGTTGTCTTCCTAATTTTCTTTTTTGCTGTTGTTTTTTTTACGCCGGAAATGAAGATACCGGGCACCCAAGGTCTTTTTCTTGAAAGTGCTAATTTTATACAAGCAAACCCACTTCAAACTCCAGAGCATATTGCTCCAGTGTGGTATTTCACGCCATTTTACGCAATTTTAAGAGCAGTACCAAGTCAGCTTGGTGGTGTCATTGCTATGGGCTTGGCTGTAAATTTATTTTTATTACTTCCATGGCTAGACCGAAGTCCTGTTAGATCTTTTCGTTATAGAGGGAGAAATTATCGTATTGCTCTAGCATTATTTGTTATAAGTTTCATAGTTCTTGGATGGTTAGGCTTGCAAGTAGTGACCCCAGTTTATACGTGGATGTCTAGATTTTTTACTGTTATTTATTTCTTATTTTTTCTTTTAATGCCTTTTTATACCGCACTAGATAAAGATAAAACAGTGCCTGATAGAGTGACTAACTGATGAATTTTTTTGAGCTTTTTGTAAAACTTGTGTTAGTCATATTCGTAATACCCTCATATGAGGTTTTTGCCACAAGTAATTCTAAATTAATGCACATGGAAGTTGATCTTTCTAATCAGCAGTCATTACAGCGCGGGGCTAAAGTATTTGTTAATTACTGTCAGAGTTGTCATTCAGCCAATTATATGAGGTATAACCGGATTGGTGAAGATTTAGATATTGCAGAAGATATATTAAAAGAAAATTTAATATTTAGTGAAGATAAGGTTGGCGATGTTATGAGCATCTCAATGAAAAAGAAGGATTCCGCAAATTTTTTTGGTGTTACTCCACCTGACTTATCGGTGATTGCTCGTTCTCGTGGCCCCGACTGGTTGTATACCTATTTGCATACATTCTACATTGATGAATCTAGACCTTTTGGCGTTAATAATCTCACGTATAAGGATACAGCAATGCCACATGTTTTATGGGAATTACAAGGTTTTCAACAATTGGTTAATACTGGTAAACGTGGAGCTGTATATTATAAACCAACATATAAGAATTCATTAGAATTAATTACTCCTGGGCTACAATCTGAAAAAGAATATGATGCAACTCTTCGCGACTTAGTTAATTATCTAGTTTACATGGGAGAGCCGATTAAATTAAAGCGAAAGAAGATTGGTTTTTGGGTTATATTTTATTTATCTATACTTTTTGTAATTACATACATGCTAAAGAGAGATTATTGGCGTGATATCCATTAGAATACACTCCGCTATGAGTACTTTTTAACTATCATTATTTTTTAATTTTTTTTGGAGAAAAATATGGCAAGTCTAGCCAATCGTCGTTCGTTAATGGTTTTATATTCTGATAAAACTAGCCCAATCGGTCATGCTGTACGTATTGTTCTAGCAGAGAAAGATGTTAATGTTGAGATAAATTATGTTGATGAAAATGATAAGCCTGAAGTTCTAAATGAACTCAACCCGTATAATACTATTTTAACATTAATTGATAGAGATTTAGTTTTATATGATGCACAAATAATGATGGAATATCTTGACGAACGCTTTCCGCATCCACCGCTTACACCTGTTGATCCTGTTAGTCGTGCAGGTAATCGTCAGTTACGATATAGAGTTATGAAAGATTTATATTCAGCCATTGAAGATCTTGAAAGCGAGAATGATATCGCTGCAGCAAATGCCAAGAAAGTGCTTCGTGATAATTTAACATCAATAGCACCAGCTTTTGCTAACACTTCCTATTTTATGTCAGAGGATTACACGCTAGTGGACTGTTGTATAGCTCCACTCATGTGGCGATTAACACGATATGGCATAAAGTTGCCCCTCTCAGGTAAGCCGCTTCAACAGTATGCTGATCGATTATTTGAGCGTGATGCGTTCAAAGCTAGCTTATCAAAAGTCGAAGAAGAGTATCATGAGGGATAGATCTTAATAAAACTATTTTTCCATGGCGTACAATTTGGAATATTTTTTTTAAGTATTATCTAATTAAGATATTCAAAAAGTTTTACAACTTTTTGTACCCCACCGGTTTCTCTAGCGATTGTGGTAGCTAGTTCTGCTTCATCACGACTAACTATACCCAATAGGTAAACCACGCCTTTTTCAGTAACAGTTTTTATGATCAAACCACTTAGTTTCTCATCAGCGATCATTCTAGCTTTAACTTTCGTCGTTATGTAAGTATCACTAGTTCTTGATACCATTGAGCTTGGGGCAGCAATCGAAACTTCATTATAAACTTGTGAAACTTTATTAATATTACTTACTAAGTCTGTAATCTTTTGCTTCATTTCTGCCAATGGCGCTTCGCCTGTTATCAATACTCTACCATTATAGCTAGTTACACTTATGTGCGTCTGCTCGTCTAGTTTTCCATCTTGTTGTATTGCTGCATAAGCCTTCAGCTCTATCGTTTGATCTTCTATGATTGCGCCTGCTGTTCTTCTATCAATGGATGCCGTCGCTCCTGCGGCTGCTCCACCAGCTGCAGAAATTGCACAGCCAGATAAAATCGTCATTGCTATTCCTAAAACCAATAATCTAGTTTGATTGTTAATTATCATATGCTAACCATCCTGTCCGAGTAATTTTAAATCAATTAAATCGCATAGTGAATGAATAATCATTATATGAACCTCTTGAATTCTAGCTGTTGATTGTGTTGAAACACATATCTCGAAGTCTCTATCTGACATCATATCTCTAATCTTTCCCCCATCTCTTCCCGTTAATGCAACTGTAATCATATTTCTATCGTGTGCTGCATCAATTGCGTGAATTACATTATGTGAGTTCCCGCTAGTACTTATTGCCAGCAGTATATCTCCCTCTTGCCCGAGTGCGCGAACTTGTTTTGAGTAAATTTCTGCATATTGGTAGTCATTTGCAATCGAAGTTAACGTAGATGTATCTGTAGTAAGGGAAATTGCTGGTAATCCCGGGCGCTCCATCTCAAATCGATTTAGCATTTCTGCAGAAAAATGCTGAGCATCGGCTGCAGATCCACCGTTGCCACAGGCCATAATTTTATGATTATTAAGCAAAGAATTAGCCATGGCATCTGCAGCATTAGCAATAATTGGGGCTAATGTATCTAGAGAATCAGTTTTAATCCGAATACTCTCTAGAAAATTATCTTTTATGCGTTGAGTAGTATCCATGTAGACAATAAATCAAAGTGTTAGATTGTATTATGCACTAAATATTGATGGAGTTCATTTTGTGAGAGCAATCATAACGTTTTTTAGTTAATTTAGTAATACTGGTTTTCCCTCAAGAAATTTGGCTTTACGTAAATTACGCTTAATTATATTGTCAGACACTATTGATAAATCACCAGTTTCACCAGTCATTATGCTGTTTTTTTCATTAGCAAGACGATTTAACTCAGGAATTATGCGATAAGCATCAATACCAAGTGCGTAAAAGCGTCGATATTTAGATTTTTCCTGAGACCAGTTTTTATTGAGCTGATCTTGAATAATCGATAATTGCCTTTTTGTATCGAGTATCCATGGTATATCAACGAATGTGACTCCATTTAGATCAATGTCTTTTTCGCTATCAGCAACACCAGTAAATATGTGTGATGTGGAATATATTGGTAAATTGTCAGCATGATGAAAACGAATTTGAGGAATTAACTGCCGCGCATTCTTAGCAATATTACCGGCAGTAAATATACAATCTGAATCTTGTCTGCGGCGCACTTCGTTATGAATTTTTATTTTTAATTTATTTCTAAGATGTTTAGCTCGTTGTTCACTCAAGTCAATATTGAGAAGTTTTTTGACTGGGGAAGAAAAGTCATCTGTGTTATCTGAATAACTAGAATGTTCGTTGATCTCGCCTCCAAGCTTTTCCCAATTTTCTTTGAACATTTCAGCGAGAAGAATACCCCAAGGAGTATCAGGCGTTAATACGAGCGCACGTTTGTGCCCATCATTAAATGCGATTTTAGTTATTTGTTCTATTTCATCTTCTGCAATCAAACCAAATTGAAATAGGTTTTTATTCTCTCTCATCTCTTTTTCAATATTTCTTCGAGTTAAAGTAAGTATCTTTATTGAACCATCTGTATTTTCATACAAATGATTTGTTGCCTCTTTTTCTAGCGGACCTACGATGTAATCAGCACCATCATCTAAAGCTTGTTGATATACTTCAATAATATTTAAGCTATTTGCATCATATATTTCAACTTCACCTTTTTTTTTCTTATCTAAATACCACGCAGCAAGAAATCCGTCTCGTACAGCAATGGACGGATTTTTTAATTTTCCTGTTAGAGGTAGTAGCAGCGCAATTTTTTTAGGACGTTTAGCTAACTCAAAACTATCTTGTATAAGTTTCTCAGTAATCGATAGTTGTGCATAGTGATCTTCGTTAAGTTGTGTCCATCCATAAACTGCATCCTTTAATTTTTGAGTTTCATATTTATATCTTTTATTTATAATTGCTAGTTCAATCCAACTTTTTAGTAGTTCGGGAGCGTCAGTACGTAAACTTTCTAGTTTTTCGTCTGGTATTAGCTCAATTATTTTCCATAATCTTAGACTATTATTTTCAAGGGAATCTGGTGAATTTGAATACTTCGTCACTTTCAATTGCTCTATCGCTGCTTTTAAATAGTTACCATTTTCTAGATTGGCTCTCGCTAGTATTTCATGATATGCAATTATGAAAGTAAAAGGGATTTGATCCTCTGCTATCTTCCTTAGCAGATTCAATGCCTCCTCCGTTTTTCCTGATTCTAATTCAAGCTGAGCATTTAATATTTTAATTCTTGATTCAATTTCTATTTCTTCTTGATTGAAGCTGCCATTTTCAAAAATTTCTCGTGCTTTACTATATTCTCTAGATCCTACGTGGGCATCAATTGCTCTCAGCAATCTGGCATTTTCCTCTTTTTGTTGTATCTTGGCATTAATGGTCTCATCAGCTTCACGAGTCGACGTGGGAATGCAGCCCGAAATTAAAGTTAACAAAGTAAGCAAAAATATTAAAAGTCTCATGTATATATTGTGTAACATAAAGCTAATAATTTCGAGATCAATTTCGTATAAATATGGAAGGGCAATTAATTGAACGGATCTCTATATATCGTGGCAACGCCAATTGGTAATTTAGGCGATATTACTCAAAGGGCAATTGATATACTTAAAAAAGTAGACCTTATCGCGGCTGAAGATTCTAGGCGAAGCAGAGTATTATTAGACTATTTTGCTATTTCTAATAACGTTGTCTCCTATCACGAACATAATGAAGAGAAACAGACGTCTCAATTGATTGAATTTCTTAAAAATGGCAAATCAATTGCTCTTATATCTGATGCCGGGACTCCACTAGTTAGCGATCCAGGATATAGATTAGTTTCATCTGCTCATGACGAGGGTATTACAGTAATTCCAATACCCGGTAGCTCAGCAGTAGTTACGGGCTTATCGGTATCTGGATTGTCATGCAACAAATTCATTTTCGAAGGCTATTTACCAACAAGAACTATATCAAGAAAAAAATATTTAAAATTATTAGTTTCAGAACCTAGAACTCTGATTTTTTATGAAGCACCTCACCGCATATTAGAATCAATAGAGGATATGCTCACAGTATTTGGTAGTTCACGACTTGTATCAATCACTCGTGAATTGACTAAAAAACACGAACAAATATCACGAGGAACACTATCCAGTATCAAGCTAAAAATAGAGACTGGTGAAATAAAAAACAAAGGTGAATTTGTTATTCTTGTTGAGGGGAACAGTGAGAATCACATTGCTGATTCAGAGATTTTACGAATAAACAGAATCTTAGCAGAAAAAGTTTCATCCAAAGATGCTATAAAAATGACAGCGAAAATAACTAAAAAGAAAAAAAATGATGTATATAAACTTGTTATGCAAAATGATAAGAAATAATATCAAATAAACTTGCAACTACAATCTATAACAATAAAATTGGTATCAAGAGTCGGCCAGGCAATCGCTATTAAACATTGTATTTAATAGAGGAAAGTCCGGGCTCCATAGGGCTAGGTGCCAGATAACATCTGGGCGACGTGAGTCGATGGAAAGTGCCACAGAAATTATACCGCCTAATTTATTGGGTAAGGGTGAAATGGTGCGGTAAGAGCGCACCGCACTGTTAGTAATAACAGTGGCAAGGCAAACCCCGCCAGGAGCAAGACCAAATAGAGGAGCAATGGTGCGGCCCGCACTGCTTCTGGGTAGGTTGCTAGAGGTGTGTGGCGACATGCACTCGAGATGAATGATTGCCCATGACAGAACCCGGCTTATCGGCCGACTCACTTTTTTTAGGAGGAAATATAATGCAGTGGAATGTTTATTTGTCAGGAGAAATTCATACTGACTGGAGAGAACAAATCAAAGAAGGAACAAAAAAACTTAATTTACCCATAACTTATACATCAGCAGTTCTAGATCACGAATCAAGTGACGCAGCTGGGGATCATTTAGGAAAAGAGGATAATAGTTTTTGGCGCGATCATAAATCATCAAAGGTTAATTGTATTAGAACAAAAACACTTATTGAGAAGTGTGATATTGCAATTGTTCGTTTTGGTAGTAAATTCAAACAGTGGAACGCAGCCTTTGATGCCGGGTGTTGTGCTGCTCTAAGCAAACCATATATTACTTTGCATGATGAAGATATTATTCATCCATTAAAAGAGGTTGATGCAGCTGCATTAGCGTGGGCAAAAACACCAGAACAGGTTATAGAAACGTTGCAATATGTCATAAATGCTTAGTTTTTTTGAAAAAAATAACAAACTTAAAGTAATTTATGACATAGGTCTCGGAACTTTATGAAATAAATAATGTTATTATTCAATTTTTTTTCATTTTAGCCTGAAAATTTAAATTATCTAACCTAAGTGATTGTTAAATAAAGAACATTTATAGAGAAAAAATACAATCAATCCTTGACATAGAAGCCTCAAAATCCCTATAGTTACCTAAGTGGGGTAATGTGGGTAAAAGTGGAATTTACCAACATATAGAGGATAATTTTATGTATAGAGGCTGCAGTAAAATTAGTATTGATAGCAAGGGGCGATTAGCGGTTCCAAGTCGCTACCGTGCTCTTATTTTGGAGCAAGCCCAAAATAATTTAGTTATCACTTTAAATCCTCTTGATCGTTCTCTTTACCTCTACCCGTTACCTGAGTGGGAAATTATCGAAGATAAATTAGCTGCTCTCTCTGATTTCGATAAGCAAAGCAGAAGAACAAAACAAATGATGAGAGGTTATGCAAATGACTGTCAGTTAGATAGCCAAGGTCGAATTTTGATACCAAAAGAATTACGTGGTCACGCAGAGCTATCACGACAAGCCATAATTTTAGGACAGGGTAATAAATTTGAGATTTGGAATGAAAAGACTTGGGAAAAACAACGAGATGACTGGCTAGAGTCGGTCGGCGATGAATCAACCTCCTCCTCCTCTGATTCATTGCGCTCGTTGTCACTATAAATTGGATGTATAAAAAAAAGGTAAAATAGAAATTGCATGACAAACATAAGCCAGTTTTATTGGATGAGATTATTAAGGCACTCAATATACAACCTGATGGTTTTTATATTGACGGAACTTTTGGTAGGGGTGGCCATAGCAGAGAAATTATTAAAAGACTTAGCAGTAAAGGACGCTTACTTGCTTTTGATAAAGACCCAGATGCTGTCATGTCTATTGGCTCAGATCTTATACAGGATGATCGATTTGAAATCATCAAGGGGTCATTTACTATGTTAATGAAATGTGCAAAACAATATAAAGTTGCAGGAAAAATTTCCGGAGTTTTATTTGATTTTGGCGTTTCGTCTCCTCAACTTAGTGATATAAAACGTGGGTTCAGTTTTAAATATGATGCGCCTTTGGACATGCGAATGAATCCAACAGAAGGCGAGAGCGTTGCTAATTGGTTAAAAAAAGCAAGTGAATCTGAAATCTCCGATGTAATTTATGAATTTGGAGAAGAGAGAGCTTCAAGAAAAATAGCAAAAGCAATCATCACTGTTAGAAACCAGACTCCAATAGAAAGCACCACCCAACTTGTAGAAATAATATCCAAAATTAAACCGAGTCGTAAACAAGATATTCATCCAGCAACAAAAACATTTCAGGCATTTCGTATTTTTATAAATAACGAACTTGAAGAAATAAGACAAGTGCTTCCTCAAGTAACGGATATTTTGTGCAAAGGAGGAAGATTGGCAGCAATAAGTTTTCATTCATTAGAAGATAGAATCGTGAAGCGTTTTATGCGGAGTCAATCAAAGCCAGAAGAACACCCAATCGAGATTCCTATAGAGGAAGATCAAAGCAGTATCAAATTAAAAATAATAGGAAAGAAAATACGTCCGACTAATAAAGAGATATCTGAAAATCGTAGAGCTCGAAGCGCACTTTTACGAATCGCTGAGCGTATGTAGATATGAAGATTATTATACATTTAGGACTTTACATCGCAGTTATTTTTTCAGCGATAGAAGTTGTTAAATCTCGGCATGATACCCGAGAGCTTTTCAGGGAGAAAAAATCTTTACTAAAAGCGCAAGACCAATTTATTGAACAATGGGGACGATTAAGACTTGAGTATGGCGCTTGGTCTATAAATGACAGAATTGATCAGCACGCACGAAACCAATTAGGTATGAAAAAACCAATTGGGACAGTAGTGGTACTAACTAAATGAAAAGAAAAAACAAAATAGAAAGTCCTTTTCGATACTGGTTTATTATTAGCCTGTTCATTTTCATTACTTTCGTTTTGTTTGCCAGAGCAGTTTACATACAAGTTATCAATGCTGATTTTTATAAAGAACAAGGCGATATGAGATCAGTACGTTTGATTATTGATTCAGTGCATCGTGGTTCGATTATGGATAGGAATGGAGAAGAATTGGCAATAAGTACTCCTGTGGAGTCGATATGCGCTGAACCAAGAAAAGTACTCAAAGCTGAAAAGAGTGATTTTATTGCATTAGCTAAGACTCTAGATATATCGGAGCAAAAACTTTACAGTCGTTTATCTAAAAATATCAAACGTAATTTTCTCTATCTCGATAGACATGCAAGGATGGATAGAGTAAAAAAAATCAAAGAACTCTCAATAAAAGGTGTTTATACACAATCTGAATATAAACGTTATTATCCATCAGCTGAAATAACTGCTCATATTATCGGTTTTACTAATATTGATGATATGGGCCAAGAGGGAATTGAATTAGCTTATGATAAAATCTTAAAAGGCAATTCAGGAAAAAAACGCGTCCTTAAAGATCGTAAACGCCGTACTGTCCGTGATATCGAAAGTGTCACTCCATCAAGACCCGGTACAGATATATATCTTAGTATTGATAAACGCATTCAGTATTTAGCCCACCGTGAAATTTCAACAGCTGTTAAGAAATATGGTGCAAAAGCTGGTTCACTTGTAATGCTCGATGTAAAAACGGGAGAAGTGATTGCAATGGTTGGCCAGCCATCATTCAATCCGAACAATCGTAGAGGTATGGATATCAGTACTATTCGTAATCGAAATGTTACTGATAGTTATGAACCAGGGTCGACAATGAAAGTTTTTACAATTGCTGCTGGATTAGAATCAGAAATTTTTACTCCACTAACAATTATAGATACGTCACCTGGCACTTTTAGAGTTGGTGATAAATCAATAAAAGATCATCGCAATTATGGCTCAATAGATCTAACAACCATTATAACGAAGTCGAGTAATATCGGTGCAAGCAAAATTGCTTTGGCACTTAAACCAAAATATTTTTATGATGTTTTGACTAGATTTGGTTTTGGTCAAACAACTAGTAGTGGATATCCAGGCGAACAGGCCGGTGTTCTAAGATTTTATGATAAATGGTCCGAACAGGATATAGCCGCTTTATCTTTTGGGTATGGTATACAGATCACTCCATTAAAATTAGCCCAGGCATACTCTGTGATTGCTAACGATGGTATCAAATTACCCGTGTCTTTTATCAAAACAGATAAATCCTATAAAGGCGAAAGAGTAATTTCTGAGAATATAGCGCGTCAAATTAGGACTATGTTAGAGAATGTTGTTTCTTCAGGGACTGCAAGAAAAGCGGCAATTGAAGGTTATCGAGTTTTGGGTAAAACAGGAACAACGCTGAAATATAATTTTGAAGATGGTGAATATCATGATGACCGATATCGTTCTCTTTTTGTTGGAATAGTCCCCGCAGTTAATCCTAGATTTGTAACGGTAGTTGTAGTTGATGAGCCTGAAAAAAGCTTGGGATATTATGGAGGAGATGTTGCTGCACCCATATTTTCCAGAGTTATGGAAGGGGCATTGCGAATTTTAGATGTCCCACCAGATAATCTAAATGGCTTCAATAATTCAATAATAGCAAATGTTGAAATAGAACAAGGACTTGAAGAATATTGATAATGATGGCGCCTGAAAAAATAAACTATGAAACATCACTAAAGCAATTGCTAATGGGATTTTGTGAGATTACATCAGCGATTAATGTAACTGGTGTAGCTATAGATAGCAGAAAAGTGGAACCTGGAAATCTATTTATTGCATATAAAGGTTCATTTGATAATGGACTTAATTATTTAGGTGAAGCGATTGAGAAAGGAGCGGTTGCAATTGTCATCGATGATAATGAAGAATTTGATATAGAATCCTTTTCTTCAAAGATTTTTAAAGTCACTGAATTAAGAAAAAGTGCTGGTCATATCATCAGTAGATTTTATGGACATCCATCTAGAAATATAAATATTGTAGGAGTTACCGGAACAAATGGAAAAACAACAGTTTCATATATTCTTGGGTTTGCTAATCATAAGCTTAAAAAAAATAGTGCATTTATAGGAACATTAGGCCTTGGACTTTTCGGTCAAATAGAAGCAAGCAAGACAACAACTCCAGATCCTGTAACTATACATTCATCGCTTTCAACATGGGAAAATGAAGTTGATTCTGTTGCTATGGAGGTTTCTTCTCATGCTTTAGATCAAGGAAGAGTTGAAGGTGTAGAATTTGACACTGCCGTATTTACGAATTTAAGTAGAGATCATCTCGATTATCATAAAACTACTGAGAATTATATTAAAGCCAAGTTTTCTTTATTTGAGAAAGCGGGATTGAAGAATGCGGTAATTAATATTAGCGATTCATATGGCGCTCAATTAATAGAGAAGATACCAGAAGATGTGAATGTTTTTGCATACTCCTGTAAAAAAAGTAATCTAAAATTTTATAAAAGAGAAGATATCTCATTCACTTATTGTGAGAAGGTAGAAATTGAATCCTTTAGATCTAAGTTAATAAAAATTAATAGTCCATGGGGAAATGCAAACGTTAGAGTAAACTTGCTCGGTGATTTTAATTTAGAAAATATTCTAGCTGCTTTCACAGTATTGTGTATTTCAGGACAACCTGTCGATGAGGTTGCAAAGGTTTTGTCGAGTTTCAGTGGTCTCCCCGGCAGGATGGAAGCTTTCTATCTGAAGGGAAAACCATTAATTGTTGTCGATTATGCACATACACCAGATGCGCTTAAAAAAGCACTAACTTCATTATCTCCTTATTGTAACGGTGAGTTATTTTGCATATTTGGATGTGGCGGTGGTCGAGATATTGGAAAACGAGCTCAAATGGGTTCTATTGCTGAGTCTCTCTGTGATCAGATAATTTTAACAAATGATAATCCACGAGATGAATCATCGGATAAAATTTTTGAGGACATTTTAGAAGGCATAGAAAACAAATCCAACGTGATTATTAAACCGGATCGTTCCGATGCACTTATCACAACATTTTTAGAAGCAAAGAAAGGAGATGTAATATTACTCGCTGGCAAGGGACATGAAGTAACACAGCAAATAGGTTTAAATATGTTTCCTTTTTCTGATCGTGAGTTGGCTAAGCGTCTTACCGAGGAGCATTTATGATTAGCATGCTACTTTCTGATGCAGCAAAAACAGTTGGATCTTCTCTGACTGGTAAAGATACTTTTTTTTCAGGATGTAGTACAGATAGCCGTACCATTGAAAAAGGCAATTTATTTATCGCGCTAAAAGGCGAATACTTTGATGGACATGAATATATCTCAGTTGCTGAGAAAAATGGCGCATCTTCACTAATACTTGACCATGACGTTTCAAATACGAAACCTTTTATTAAGGTAAAAGACACGCGAGAAGCGATGGGATTGCTAGCAAAATCATGGAGAGAAAAGATAACGATACCATTAGTAGCAATTACAGGTAGCAATGGTAAGACAACGGTAAAAGAGATGGTAGCTAGTATTTTATCAGTAGTTTCAAAAGTACATGCAACATCTGGTAATTTAAATAATGAAATTGGCGTGCCTAAAACATTATTCGGACTCAATGAAGAGCATAATTATGCAGTTGTAGAGATGGGAGCGAACCATTTAGGTGAAATAGAATGGTTAAGTAAAATATCATCTCCAAACGTAGCAGTGATAACTCAGTGTGCACCAGCTCATCTCGAAGGATTTAAGAATATCGAAAGCGTCGCTAAAGCTAAGGCTGAAATATACTCAGGATTACAATCATCTGGCGTTGCAGTAATTAATGCTGATGATGAATATGCAGATTTTTGGAAAAATAGTAGTAAGAGAACAAAGCAACTTACATTTGGAAAATCAAAAAATTCAGATATACGGGCAGAAAATATTAAATTTTCAAAAGATAAATTATTTATAAATTTCAGAATAGTTACATTAGACGATTCTATAGAAATTAAATTACCCTTACCAGGTCAGCATAATGTAATGAATGCATTAGCCGCGGCAGCATGTTGTCTGAGTCTTGATATATCAATGCAAGCGATAAAAAAAGGACTTGAGAATATGAGACCTATTAAAGGTAGATTAGAAATAAGATCAGGAAAAAAGAACGTTCGTATTATTGATGATACATATAATGCCAATCCGACATCACTCGATGCCGCGATAAAAACATTATCCGATATGAAGGGCTCGCGTTTTATTGTATTAGGCGATATGGGTGAGTTAGGTCAAGACGCAGTCAGGTTTCATGAAGATGTAGGTGTTATTGCTAAACAAAATAATATCGATGGTTTATTTACGATTGGTGATTTGAGTATGAACGCTACAAAAAGTTTTGGTAAAGGCGCTTTTCACTTCAGTAATTATGATGAACTGGGAGAATCATTAACAAGAATATTGAATAAGGATACTAATATTTTAGTTAAAGGTTCAAGGGCAATGAAGATGGAGAAAATTGTTGAAATGCTAACGGAGAAAAACTAAATGCTAATTTGGGTAGCAGATTATTTAGCTCAGTTTGAAAGTGGCTTTGGTGTTTTTAAATATTTAACACTGAGAACAATACTAAGTGTTTTAACCTCTTTATTTATTTCATTCTTATTAGGACCGTTTCTAATAAATCATCTAACTAATAAACAAATTGCACAAAGTATTAGAGATGATGGTCCAGAAGCGCATTTAAAAAAAATAGGGACTCCAACAATGGGAGGCCTATTAATTTTGTTGTCTATAATATTTAGCACTCTATGTTGGGCCGATATTAGTAATCGATATATACTAGTCGTTCTAACAGTAACATTTCTTTTTGGTGTTATAGGTTTAGTCGATGACTATAGAAAGGTAATTCATAATAACCCAAGGGGGCTTCCTGCAAAATATAAATACCTATCACAATCAGTTGTTGCAATAGGCGCAGGAATTTATCTTTATCAAACAGCATCTCTTCCTGTTGAAACACAATTATTAATTCCCTTCTTTAAAGACTTTGTTTTCGATATGAATTGGCTGTACATTATTTTTGCTTATTTTGTAATTGTTGGTTCAAGTAATGCTGTTAATTTAACCGATGGTCTTGATGGTCTCGCGATTCTACCAACCGTCTTAGTTGCTGGCGCACTAGCAATTTTTGCCTATCTAACTGGTCATGTACGTTTTTCTGATTACCTTGGTATTCCTTATGTGCCTGGAGTTGGTGAAGTTGCTGTTTTCTGTGGTGCGATGGTTGGATCGGGACTAGGATTTCTTTGGTTTAATACTTACCCCGCACAAGTTTTTATGGGAGATATTGGAGCGCTATCACTTGGTGCCGCATTAGGTATTGTTGCCGTAGTTACTAGGCAGGAACTTGTATTATTAATTATGGGAGGCGTTTTCGTTATTGAAACACTTTCTGTGATTTTGCAGGTTACATCTTTCAAGTTGACTGGAAAAAGAATTTTCAAAATGGCTCCATTACATCATCACTATGAGTTGAAAGGTTGGCCAGAACCACGAGTCATAGTTAGATTTTGGATTATTACCGTAATACTAATTTTAATTGGTTTAGCAAGTTTAAAAATACGATGAGGAAAGAATTTGCTCTGTATTGAAAAAGAAATAATGACAATGAATGATACTGACTTACATTATGATGCGGTTATTGTTGGTCTTGGTAAAACAGGATTATCATGTTTTCGTTATTTGTTTAACCAGGGGCTGAGTTTAGCGATTACTGATAGTCGTAAATCTCCTCCAGAGCTTGAAAAACTAAATGCCGAATTTAATGATGTGCATCTCTATCTTGGAGAAATTAACAAAGAGATCCTATTAGCATCCGATAAAATAATTATTAGTCCGGGAATATCTTTAGATGAAAAAAATATCAAAGTAGCGATTGAAAAGAAGATTCCCGTGCTCGGTGATATCGAACTATTTAGCCAAAAAGCATCTGCACCAATACTTGCTATATCAGGGTCAAATGGAAAAAGCACCGTCACGTCTATAGTAGCGGAAATGGCGCAAGAAGCAGGTCTAAGAGCTCATACGGGTGGAAATATTGGTACTCCTGTTCTCGATTTATTAAGAGATAATCAACCGGATTTATATATTCTTGAGTTATCAAGCTTTCAGTTGGAAACAACTTTTTCATTAAATGCCCATGCAAGTGTTGTTTTAAATATTTCGTCTGATCATATGGATCGTTATTCATCTATACAAGATTATGTTAATGCTAAGAGAAGAATTTTTTCAGGCGATGGTCTAATGATTTTAAATAAAGATGAAAAATATAGTAAGTCTATGATTGTACAAAATAGAAAAAATATTTATTTCACTTTGAGTGAGCCGGATGAAAAAAGTTTTGGGTTAGTAAAATATAATAATGAAACATGGCTTTGTCATGGTAAAAACAAGATTATTACAAAAGATCAATTAAAAATAAAAGGAGACCATAATATCAGTAATGCTCTTGCAGCAATGGCCCTAGCACATTCTGTTAATATTTCCAGTGATGTGATGTGTAGTGTGCTTAAGAATTTTTCTGGATTAGAGCATAGGTGCCAATTAGTCAAATCTCATAATAATATAAATTGGTATAACGATTCTAAAGCAACAAATGTTGGAGCTTGCATTGCCTCTATTGAAGGCCTTCATAAATTTGGAAACATAATTCTCATCGCAGGAGGTGACAGTAAAGGCTCTGATTTGTTTGGGCTTAATAAAGTTATTGAGAAATATGTCAAAAAAGTTTTTTTATTAGGTATTGATGCAAATAAAATATCACAAGTACTAAGCACCAAAGTTGATCAAGAATTTGTTAGTGATATTAATGAAGCGGTTCAATCCGCTAATAAGCTTGCAGTTCCAGGCGATTTAATTTTACTTGCGCCAGCTTGTTCAAGTCTAGATATGTATCAAAATTTCAAAGAACGAGGAGATGCATTTACCGCAGCTGTAAATGCACTTTAAATGAATTAATGTTAGAGAAAAATAAAAAAGAAATAATGACTTTAGGCGGTTATGACTATTATTTAGTCGTGCTGTTTTTAATAATGGTTTCTATTGGCTTAGTTATGGTTGCATCAGCATCAATATCTAATGCTGAGGAGGTTTTTAATAATCCATTTTATTATTTCTTTAATCAAGGAATGTCAGTTTTCTTAGGATTAATTTTTTTATTACTTTTTCTTAAGATACCAACTTCTTATCTACAAACATCAAGCAGAGTACTGTTATTTACATCGATCGCATTATTAGTTTTTACACTTATACCTGGTGTTGGTAAAGAGGTGAATGGAAGTACTCGTTGGATAGAATTAGGAGGGAAATCATTTCAAGCAGCAGAATTTGTTAAATTTTTTATCGTTACTTACTTTGCCGGCTATCTTGTGAATTTTCGTGAATCAGTACAAAGTGAATTAAAAGGCTTCCTAAAGCCAATTCTTATTTTATCTCTTATCTCACTGCTGCTTCTAAAACAACCAGATTATGGCTCATGTGCAGTTTTATCCATAACCATTCTTGGTATGCTTTTTCTAGCCGGAGTTCCACTATGGCGTTTTATATTATGGCTTCCACTTTTTGCTATTACTTTATTTTCGCTTATTATTTTCTCGCCATATCGTATGGAACGCTTAATAAGTTTTCTAGATCCATGGCAAGATTGCAATAATATTGGTTACCAGTTATGCCAAGCTTTGATTGGATTCGGCCGTGGAGACTGGGCTGGTGTTGGTTTAGGTTCAGGCATACAAAAATTATTTTATTTGCCAGAAAATCATACCGATTTTATTTTTTCGGTACTCGCTGAGGAGCTGGGTTTAATTGGAGCGATTTCAATTATTCTTTTATATTTTTTTCTTGTTTGGCGTACATTTTCAATTGGCAGAATTGCAGAATCAGCTAAAAATTATTTCTCTGCGTATTTAGCATACGGTATTGGTTTAATCATTGGTATTCAAGCGTATATAAACATTGGTGTAAATATGGGAGCGCTTCCAACAAAAGGGCTAACGTTACCTTTTATTAGCTATGGTGCAAATAGCATGATTGTATATTGTATATTATTCGGTGTTCTTATGAGAATTGAATATGAGAACAGACATACTGTAAGAACTACTAATAGAAAATCGGTACCCGCTTATGCAGAATAAAAATATCCTTATTATTGCTGGGGGAACAGGTGGGCATGTGTATCCAGCTCTTGCAGTTGCTGAAATTTTAAAGCAAAAAGGTTTTAATTTATTTTGGCTAGGAACAAACCATGGTTTAGAGAAAAATATTCTTCCTAAGTATGAATATCCACTTTTTAAAATGAACATTATAGGAATTAGAGGAAAAAATATTTTTCATTTATTTTTAGCACCGTTTTTTATTTTTATTTCAGTGTTTCAAGCTTTATTTGTAATGATAAAAATACGTCCAGCAGTTGTATTAGGAATGGGTGGATTCGCAAGTGGTCCGGGTGGAATTGCGGCATGGCTTATGCGTATTCCTTTATTGATTCATGAACAAAATTCTATTGCTGGTCTAACAAACCGATTACTTAGTCCATTTGCAACTTCTGTTATGACAGCTTTTCCTGATGTTTTTAAAAGCTCAAAAAAAATTATTTTTACTGGCAATCCAATACGAGATCAAATTAAAAACATATCAGCACCAAATGAAAGATATATTAATCTAAAGTCTAAAGAATTAAAAATACTTATACTTGGCGGAAGTCTTGGCGCAGAAAAACTTAATAAAATAGTTCCTGCTACATTAAATAGTTTTGATAGCAATTGCACTTTATATGTAAAGCATCAGTGCGGAGAAAAAAATTTTTTGAATACTCAAGATACATACGAAAAATATGATCTAAACGTAGATCTAACACCATTTATAGATGATATGGTTGGTGCATATACATGGGCAGATTTAGTAATTTGTCGAGCAGGTGCATCGACAATTTCTGAGATAGCTGCATGCGGGATTGCTTCAGTACTTGTTCCATATCCATTTGCCGTTGATGATCATCAGACAAAAAATGCAAAATATCTCACTAATAATGGTGCTGCAATTCTTATTCAAGAAGATAAATTAACTGTTGAAAAATTAAAGAAAGTCTTATCAGATTTTTTAAATGCCCCAGAGCTACTTATAGAAATGGCAAAGAAAGCAAGAAGACTTTCAAAACCAGATGCGACCTATGATGTTGCGAAATTATGTATGGAGACACCTTATGCATGATACGGAAGCATATTTTTCTCCTCACATAAAAGGAAGAATAAAGCGAATACACTTTATAGGTATTGGTGGTGCTGGAATGGGCGGCATAGCCGAGGTTTTAAAAAATTTAGACTACGAAATAAGCGGGTCCGATGTAAAGGAAACATCAATAACAAAAAGACTCAGATCTTTAGGTATAAAAATTTCAATAGGACATGATATAGAAAACATACTTAATACCGATGTTGTTGTGTATACAAGTGCGATTAAGGAAAATAATAAAGAACTAGTTGCTGCTAGAAAAAATAGAATACCCGTTGTACGTCGAGCTGAAATGCTAGCTGAATTAATGCGATTTAGTCAGGGCATTGCTATAGCTGGAACACATGGAAAAACAACCACAACAAGTTTAGTAACAAGTGTTTTAGCAGAAGGAGGACTAGATCCAACCTATGTTATAGGGGGCCTATTAAATAGCTCTGGAACACACGCGCATCTTGGAAAAGGTAAATATATTGTTGCAGAAGCAGATGAAAGCGATGCATCTTTTTTACATCTTCATCCAATCATAGCTATTGTAACAAATATTGATGCTGATCATCTTGAGAATTATTCCGGCGATTTTTCATCTTTGAGATACAATTTTGTAGAATTTTTACATCAATTGCCATTCTATGGATTAGCAGTTTTATGTATTGATGACGAGGGCGTAAGAAAAATATTACCGGAAGTAACCAAACCTATAGTTACATATGGTTTAGATTTTGATGCTGATTACAATGCTCAAATCATTAATCAAGAAACAACAAAGACTTGGTTTAAAGTATCAAGTAAAGAAAAAAAAGATTGGTTAGAAATTGAACTCAATCTACCTGGCAAACATAATGTTTTAAATGCGTTAGCAACAATTGCGCTGTCTCATGAATTAGGTGTAAGTGATAATGACATCATTAAGGCCTTGTGTAATTTTCAGGGGATATCTCGTCGTTTTCAAATACGAGGAGAAATAGATATCAATGGAATAAATTTATTGTTGATTGATGATTATGCTCATCATCCAACAGAAATAAAGTCAATTTTTGAGGCAATAAGGTCCGGTTGGCCTTCTAGGCGTTTAGTTGTAATTTATCAACCACATCGTTTTACAAGAATGCGAGATCTGTTCGAGGATTTCACCGAGATTCTATCTCAAACAGATAGATTGCTTGTTTTTGATGTATACCCTGCAGGAGAAGAGATTATTCCTGGCTCGGATAGTCGTTCTTTATGTCGAGCGATTAGATCGAGAGGAATGGTCGATCCTATTTTTCTTGAAGATAAAGATTCAGTCTTTGAAATTCTACCTAATGTTGTTGAGGAAAATGATCTGCTCCTAACACTAGGGGCAGGCGATATTGGTTCTTTATCTGCAAAGTTATATAAGAATTATTCTGCAACTTTTCATTAAATATATGAGTACTTTATAAATTATGTCATTTGATTTAAAAAATATGGATTTAAAAGGAGATTTAAGGTTGCACGAACCAATGTCAAATCATACGTCTTGGAAAACTGGAGGCAATGTAGACTATTACTATATTGCTGCAGATAAGGATGATTTAGCAAAATTTATTTCAGGTTTACCAAATAGTATTTCAATAACTTGGGTTGGATTAGGTAGTAATTTATTAGTACGTGATGGAGGTTTATCTGGTGCAGTTGTATCTGTAGTTGGTCTTTTTAGTGAGTTAAAAAAATTAAATGAAACAGAAATTTATGTAGGTGCAGGAGTTCCTTGCGCCAAAGCAGCTAATTTCACTGCAAAAAATGGGCTCGAGGGAGTTGAATTTTTAGCAGGAATACCCGGAACAATTGGTGGTGCCTTAGCGATGAATGCTGGAGCATATGGCGGTGAAATTTGGTCTTATGTTAATGAGGTTGAAATAATAAATAGAAAAGGCAAAACAAAAATTTATGAAAAAAAAGAATTTGATATTAGTTATAGAAGTGTATCTATCTCATCTGATGAGTGGTTTATTTCATGCAAAATGAAATTGGGAATTTCAAAACAAAAAATTGTTAGTGAAAGAATAAAAAACATGCTAAGAGAGCGTGCAAATCAACAACCTCTTGGTAAATTGAGTTGTGGTTCAGTATTTAGAAATCCTCCAAATCAGTATGCTGCAAAATTAATTGATTTATGTGGCCTTAAAGGAAAAAGAGTTGGGGGTGCTATTATTTCTGATAAGCACAGTAATTTTATTATTAATACAGGAAATGCTACCTCATCAGATATAGAAAAATTGATTGAGTTTGTACAAGCAACTGTATACGAGAAGCATTCTATAAAACTAGTTCCAGAAGTAAGGATTATTGGCAAAAATTTTACAGAGGTAAATGATGCAATTGCCTAAGTATTCAGCAAAAGATTTTGGAAAAGTCGCTGTATTAATGGGCGGCGAATCTGCTGAAAGAGAAATCTCACTAGAAAGCGGCAAAGCAGTGCATGCAGCATTGACGCAATCTGGTATCGATGCTCATGCTATTGATTATAAGCCAGGGCTATGCAATCAATTGGTCGATAATGCTTATGATCGTGTTTTTTTGGCATTACATGGAAGAGGAGGTGAGGATGGAACTGTTCAAAAAGAATTGGAATTGGTTGGTATTCCGTACACAGGAAGCAGTTCCTCAGCTTCAGCGCTCGCTATGGATAAAGTAAAAAGCAAATCAATTTGGCATAAAGCAGGGTTGTCTACACCTGATTCGATTGAAGTTAACGAAAATAGTAACTGGAAAAGTGTAGCTAAAAAAATTGGTTTACCAGTGATGATAAAACCAGTTAGAGAAGGTTCAAGTTTTGGCGCAGCAAAAATAGATAGAATTGAAGACTTATTTCAAGCGTGGATTAATGCAAGTCAATTTGATGATAGAGTCATGGCGGAGTCTTGGATTACCGGACAGGAATATACTGTTCCTATACTTGATGACAAGGTTTTACCCATTATCAAATTAGAAACCAAAAATAAGTTTTATGATTACGATGCAAAATATAATGATAGTGACACAAAATATATTTGTCCTTGTGGTTTAGATGAATCATTTGAATCAGATTTAGGAGATGTTTCTAAGGAGGCATGTCGCCTATTAGGAGTTAGCGGTTGGGCCCGTGTTGACTTACTAGTTGATTCAAATAATCAAGAGTGGCTAATCGAAGTTAATACAATTCCCGGAATGACAAGTCATAGTCTTGTTCCAATGTCAGCTAAGAAGGCGGGAATTACATTTGAAAATCTAGTCAAAGAAATCTTGTTAACAAGTTTTAAGCAATAAAAGATTATGATTAATACTAAAAAATTTAGTACAACTGAGAAAAGAACAAAAAAATCTGTTTTTTCAGATTCATTTGGAGTTTGTTTTTTATTAATTTTTATTATCTTGTTAATTTATAGTGGTGAATACCTATCGAATCCAAATATATTGCCTATCAAATATATAAAAGTTGAAGGAAAATTAAGTCGTTTATCACAAACTGAATTAAAAGATACAGTAGAAAATAATATACGCGGCGGTTTTTTTCATCTTAATGCAAATGAAGTTCGTTTAGCATTGTTAGATATACCTTGGGTAAGGGAAGTATCTATAAAAAGAATTTGGCCTGACTCATTGAAAGTGATTGTATTTGAGCAGGAGGCATCAGCGAGATGGGGAGATTCAGGTTTATTGAATCTTTCAGGCGAATATTTTTCTCCCGATGTGAGCAGTATACCAAATGATTTACCTGTTTTATTTGGGCCAGTTAATTCTGAAGTTAAATTACTAGAAACATTTAAAATAATTCAGGATGCACTTCAGTCTTTACCTTTTAGACTTGATGTTGTCTCTGTTACTTTAAATAAGAGACGATCATGGTCCTTCAACTTGAGTAACGGTGTCAAAGTAGTATTAGGACGATATGCTTTTGAGGACAGATTCGATAGATTTATAAAATTTATACCAAGTTTTTTCCCAGATCAGATTAATGATATTAATTCAATTGATTTACGTTACTCAAACGGTCTCTCAGTATTTTGGAAAAATAAATTTAGCATTTCTTCAAATTAATTTTGGATGACGAACATGGTTAAAAAAGAAGATAGAAATAGTATTGTAGCTTTAGACATAGGAACGTCAAAGATAGTCGCGCTAGTTGGTGAATTTTCAAATGATGATGATTCAGTTGAAATTATTGGTATTGGGTCATGCCAATCACGCGGCTTAGTCAAAGGTGTTGTTAATGATATAGAGTCTACAACTCAGTCGATTCAGCGAGCAATTGAAGAGGCTGAATTAATGTCAGGTCTAGATATTCATGATTGTTTTACTGGAATAGCCGGCAGTCATATACAAAGTTTAAATTCTCACGGAATAGTTGCAATTAGAGATAAAGAGGTTACTCAATTTGATATAGAGCATGTTACCGATGCAGCAAAGGCTGTTGCGATACCAGCTGACCAGAGGCTTATTCATGTTTTACCACAAGAATTTATTATAGATGGGCAGGAAGGAATTAGATTTCCAAAAGGTATGTCAGGCGTTCGTCTTGAAGCCAAGGTCCATCTAGTAACTGGTGCAGTTAGCGCAGCACAAAACATTACAAAATGCGTTCGTAAGTGTGGGCTTGAAGTTACCGATCTTGTTTTAGAGCAAGTAGCTTCAAGTCAATCAGTTTTAACAGATGATGAAAGAGATCTTGGTGTCTGCATGATTGATATAGGTGGAGGAACAACAGATATTGCAGTTTTTAAGAATGGAGAAATATTACACACAGCAGTTATCCCGATTGCGGGTGATCAAGTTACTAATGACATAGCTGTAGCTCTAAGAACACCAACACCACACGCAGAAGATATAAAAATTAAATATGCCTGCGCACTAACACAACTTACAAATCATGAAGACTCTATTGAGGTTCCTGGTGTTGGTGATCGTCCTCCACGTCGTTTAGCTCGTAATATTTTAGCCGGAGTTGTTCAGCCAAGATACGAAGAACTGTTTTCACTTATTCATGCTGAGTTAAGACGAAGCGCTATGGAAGACATTATTGCCGCAGGTATTGTATTAACAGGAGGAAGTTCAAAAATGGAGGGAGCAATAGAACTTGCTGAAGAGATATTTCATATGCCAGTACGTTTAGGAGTACCTCAGCATGTTACTGGTCTGGCAGAAAACGTGAAAAATCCAATTTACGCAACAGCGGTTGGACTATTACTTTATGGCCAGAAGCAGGAGCGTGATGAAATGACGCGAATTGATATGAATAATGGAGTTAAAAGTTTTTTGGTAAGAATAAAAAGTTGGTTTCAAGGTCATTTTTAGATTTAAAAATTAATTGTAATTTTTAGGAGGGTAAAGTTATGCCATTTGAATTAGTAAATGCAACTAATCAGCCTGCGCTTATAAAAGTAATAGGCGTTGGTGGGGGTGGAGGTAATGCAGTAATGCATATGCTCCAGACTAAAATTGAAGGCGTTGAGTTTATTTGTGCAAATACAGACGCCCAAGCACTTAAGGAATCGGGTGTTGAACCTGTTTTACAATTAGGTTCCAGTATTACTAAAGGTTTGGGTGCAGGTTCAGATCCTGATGTTGGAAGACAAGCCGCTTTAGAGGACCGTGATAGCATAATGGCTGTTCTTGAAGGAGCCGATATGATTTTTATTGCAGCAGGCATGGGTGGAGGTACTGGTACTGGTGCAGCACCTATCGTTGCTCAAGTTGCAAAAGAAATGGGCATCCTGACTGTGGCAGTTGTTACTCGTCCTTTCAAATTCGAAGGAAAGAAACGTTCAAATATAGCTGATGAAGGTATCACCGAATTAAAACAATTTGTTGATTCATTAATCACTATACCAAATGAAAAACTAAAGGAAGTTCTTGGTGGAGAGATTACTATGACTGATGCTTTTGCTACAGCTGATGATGTATTAACGGGCTCCGTTCAAGGTATTTCTGAATTAATCACTCGTCCTGGTTTAATCAATGTTGATTTTGCTGATGTGCAAACAGTGATGAAAGAACAGGGTATGGCAATGGTTGGTTCAGGTGTAGCTGAGGGAGATGAGCGAGCAAAAATTGCTGCCGAAGCTGCTATAAATAGTCCATTGTTGGAAGATGTTAATCTTTCGGGCGCAAGAGGCATTTTAGTTAATATAACGGCTGGCGAAAACATGACGATTGGAGAGTTTGAAGAAGTTGGTGCGATAGTCAGAGGTTTTGCCGCGGATGATGCAACTACAATCATCGGGACTTGTACAGACTCTGAAATGTCAGAAAGCATAAGGGTGACAATCGTTGCGACTGGTCTTGGAAGTTCGACTGGACCTACGGTAGCTGATTTTGATCCTAGGTCTGAAGGGTTACAGGCAGTTCCGAGAGCTGGGTTTGCGACCGACTATCACGACTTGGATAAACCTGCTGTTACTCGTTATGGTCAAGATGCTGATATATCAAGAAATATGGAAATGAATCTTAATGCTGCCGAATCCATATCGGAACAGGAAAATGTCAATTCTGGGGATACAGATAATACCCCTGAGGAAAAGATGGATATTCTTGATATTCCTGCATTTTTAAGAAGACAGGCCGATTAAGATAATCCAATTATTTTGAATATTACTGTAATAGGAGCCAAATTTTGACTAAATAAACGGGTTTAAACTAAAATTTGCCAGGTCATTGCTAAATTAATAGAATAGTTCATCAAATAACAAGAACTTATTCAATTTCATGTCAAATTAATGATTAAGCAACGCACATTAAAAAATGTGATCCGAGCAACCGGGGTTGGTCTACACACGGGTAAAAAAGTATTACTTACTCTTAGACCAGCACCAACAAATACAGGCATCATATTTAGAAGAGTTGATCTTGATCCAGCTGTAGAAATTCCAGCACAGCCAAAATATGTTGGCGACACTAGCCTTTCAACTACATTAATTAAAGATAGTATTCGTATTTCAACTGTTGAACATTTACTCTCAGCACTCGCAGGTTTTGGAATTGATAACATATATGTAGATCTCACTGCAGATGAAGTGCCAATAATGGATGGAAGTGCAGGACCATTTGTTTTTCTAATTCAGTCTGCTGGTATTCAGGAACAAAATGTTGCAAAGAAATTTTTAAGAATAAAAGAGAAAGTTCGTGTCGAAAAAGATGGAAAATGGGCGATGTTTGAACCTTTTGATGGTTTTAAAGTAGGTTTTAGCATTGAGTTCGATCATCCTGTTTTCAATCAAAACAACTGTCATGCCGAAATTGATTTTTCTACCACATCTTTTGTTAAAGAAGTCTCTCGTGCACGCACCTTCGGGTTTATGCGAGATGTTGAATTATTACGGGAAAGGAATCTAGTGTTGGGTGGCAGTCTTGATAATGCAGTAGTTGTCGATGATTATAGAATCCTTAATGAAGACGGTCTTAGATATGCCGATGAGTGTGTAAAACACAAGATTCTTGACGCGATTGGTGATTTGTATCTATTAGGTCATAGTTTAATTGGTTCTTTCAAAGGCCACAAATCTGGCCATCATTTAAATAACACTTTAATAAGAGAATTACTCTTGAATGAAAATGCCTGGGAGTTAGTTAGCTTTGAATCAGAATATAAAACCCCAATCTCTTTTATGCAAACAATGCCCGCTGGCTAGACTTTGTATTATCAAGCAGGAAAACTTAATTTTTTTTAATTTTAATTCTTACTGTTTTAATTTTATTAAAATTTAAATTTGTATTTAAAATTTTTAGTATTTTTGGGATATTATAACGAAGACGAGTTGCCCAAGATGAAGAATCAACAACAATGGTTGCGACGTCATCACTTAAGTCCGAAAGCCAGTAATGATCTTGCGACCCTAGATTTAAATGTTCTTTTAATTTTTGGTCAATTTCAATGAAGGATTTTGCTTTTTGGTATAGCGTTAATATAGGTGATTTTTTTTGATTCAAAATAGAAGCAATGTGTTGAGATTTTTTCATTAGTATTTTTTATTTATTTTTTGACTATTTAATCTGATTATATATGCAATTATTCTTAATAACAAAATTCAGAAACAGAAGCAGATCAATTAGTTTTGGACCACTAACTCTCTGTGTATGTTTTTTATCCGGGATTATATTTGTAGGTCTTATTTTTCAAGCAGGTAGCGATCATAATATGAGTAAGACACATGGGTCTTTTAAAAATTTATATGATCAAACAGCTCCTATGTGGAGCAAAGAAATAGAGATACAACAACAAACACTAAATGAACTCAAAGAAAATGCAGAAAGCAGCCTGGATGCTTTAGCTATTAAGCTTAGTAATTTACAAGCTAGAATTATGCGGTTAGATGCTCTTGGCTCACGTTTGTCAAATATTATGGATTTTGATGAAATAGTGTTTGATATATCTGAAAATCCTGGCATTGGAGGACGAGGACCATCAGATCTTCTCGGTTCCATGGGTGTAAAGGATTTCGTCATTGCGATTGAAAAATTAGAAAATAGAATCCAAGATCGCGCTGAGAAACTAGCCGCAATGGAATCGATGTTAATTGATAGAACAATTCAGAATCAAATACCTTCAGGTGTTCCAACAGAAAATGGTTGGGTTTCATCATCATATGGCAAAAGGCTTGACCCAATAACAGGAAAATTGGAATTTCATCATGGTGTAGATTTTGCTGGTAGAAGTGGTTCAGCAATAAATTCAGTAGCTTCTGGGTTAGTTACATGGTCAGGATTTCGATATGGCTATGGTAATATGGTGGAAGTTAATCATGGCAATGGCTATCAGACACGTTATGCGCATCACGAAAAAAACCTCGTTGTTGTTGGCCAAAAGGTTGAGAAAGGTCAGGTTATTGCGCTTATGGGCGAAACGGGTAGAACAACGGGACCACATGTGCATTTTGAAGTGCTCAAGAACGGGATTCCTGTAAATCCTTTAAAATATACTTCTTCAAAATAATTACTTCTCTATTAACTTACCAATTTTAATTTATTGAGCGTAGAATTACGCAGAATTTTTATGTAAGAACTAAACAATAGGAAAAAAATGAATATAAATTTTTTTAAAAAGATATTTGGAAGTCGAAATGAGCGTGTAATAAAGCGACTACTCAAAACAGTAAATAAAATAAATATACTTGAGGAAAATTTTGGCTCGCTAAATGAGGCTGATTTTCCAATTAAAACAAATGAATTTAGAAAAAGAGTTGCTGAGGGAGAGAGCTTAGATAGCATATTACCTGAGGCATTCGCTCTAGTTAGAGAAGCAGGAAGACGTGTGTTGGATATGCGCCATTTCGATGTTCAACTAATTGGAGGTATCGTTCTTGATAATGGCAACATTGCTGAAATGAGAACTGGTGAAGGGAAGACATTGGTAGCTACTCTATCGGCTTATTTGAATTCATTATCTGGTGAGGGCGTACATATAATTACAGTTAATGATTATTTAGCAAAACGTGATGCCGAATGGATGGGACAATTATATAGCTTCCTTGGTTTAAGCACCGGTGTCATTGTATCAGGATTATCAATGGAAGAGAGAAAATCTGCATATTCATGCGATATAACGTATGGAACTAATAATGAATTTGGTTTTGATTATTTAAGAGACAATATGGCATTTAGTGCTGAGGGGAAAGTACAAAGAAAATTAAATTTTGCTATTGTCGATGAGGTTGATTCAATTTTAATTGATGAAGCAAGAACACCATTGATTATTTCTGGTGCTGTGGATGATAAGTCTGAGTTATATTTAAAAATAAATGAATTAATTCCTAAATTAGTATTGCAAGAAAAAGAAGATGGTCCTGGAGATTTTACTTTAGATGAAAAATCGAAACAGGCTTATTTTACCGAAGCCGGGCATGATAATATTGAAAATCTTCTTAAGGAAAAAAATATAATAAAAGAAGGACAAGGATTATATGATCCAGTAAATATGGCTATCTTGCATCATTTAAATGCTGCATTGAGAGCACATCATCTATTCAGTAATGACGTTGATTATTTGGTTAAAGACAATCAGGTTGTTATTGTAGATGAATTCACGGGACGCTCAATGCCTGGAAGGAGATGGTCTGATGGTTTACACCAGGCAATTGAAGCAAAAGAAAATGTACCAATACAAAGCGAGAACCAAACACTCGCATCAATAACATATCAAAATTATTTTCGTTTATACTCTAAATTATCCGGTATGACAGGAACGGCAGATACCGAAGCTTTTGAATTTCAGACAATTTATGACCTTGAAGTTATTGTGATTCCAACACATATGAAAATGATACGTGATGATCAAAGTGACGTTATATTTTTAACAGCTAAAGAAAAATTTAGTGCAATAGTAGATGATATAAAAGAATGCTTATCTAAGGAACAGCCCGTCTTGGTTGGAACAGCATCAATTGAAGTATCTGAATATTTATCTAATTTACTTAATAAAAGTGATATTAAGCATCAGGTACTAAATGCTAAATTTCATGATAAAGAAGCTGATATTATTGCTCAAGCTGGCAGGTTATCAGCAGTAACAATAGCTACTAATATGGCTGGTCGAGGAACAGATATTGTATTAGGTGGAAATTATGAGGCGGAAATTAAAGCAATGAAAAATGCAACTACCGAAGAGGTAGGAGTTCATAAAAGAGATTGGGAGGAACGACATAAAAAAGTTATTGATAGTGGCGGATTACACATAATTGGCACCGAGAGGCATGAATCAAGACGTATTGATAATCAGCTTCGAGGACGTTCAGGACGACAAGGCGATCCTGGTTCAAGTAGATTTTACCTTTCTCTAGAAGATAATTTAATGCGCATATTCGCAAATGAATGGGTTTCTACAACTATGGAAAAACTTGGTATGGGAGAGGGAGAAGCCATCGAATCTAGACTCGTTACCAGAGCAATTGAGAATGCACAAAGGAAAGTCGAAGCGCATAATTTTGATATTCGCAAACATTTACTTGATTTTGATGATGTTGCAAATGATCAGAGGAAAGTTATTTATGAGCAACGCGACGATCTTCTTAATAGTGAATCTGTAGTAGATGAAGTTGAATTAATGCGTATTGATGTTTTCGATACTATATTAGATATTTATGTTCCGCGTGAGAGTATGTATGAAATGTGGAATATCAGTGGACTTCAAGAAGTACTACAAAATGAATTCGGAATCGATTTTGATATAAAATCATGGCTATCTAATGATGAGTCTTTAGATGATGAAGGCCTAAGGAATAAGGTTCATGATGAAGTGAAAAACATTTATCTTGAAAGAGAAAAAGATATAACACCTGAATTAATGAGAAGAATAGAAAAACAAGTAATGTTAGATGTCTTAGATAGGCACTGGAAAGAAAATCTTGTTAATATGGATCATCTTCGACAAGGAATAGGTCTTAGAAGTTTTGCTGCAAAAAACCCCAAACAAGAATACAAAAGAGAATCCTTCGACCTGTTTCTCCAAATGCTAGATAACATAAAACGGGATGTTATTGTTTTCTTATACAGAGTAAGCGTAAAGACAGAAGAAGATATTGCTTTAGCAGAAAATAGAAAAAATAACCAAAAGATGGATTTTAGACATCCTAGTGCTGTTAATAGCTTGAATGATAATTCTCAAGAACAAAGTACATCAGGAAAACCATTCGTCAGGGGTAAACCAAAAATAAGACGTAACGAGCCATGTCCTTGTGGTTCAGGAAAAAAATATAAGCAATGCTGCGGAAGATTAGCTTAAGTAGTATATAATTCTATTTGTAACTTTAATTAAGAGGAACTTTAGAGATGCCAATAGGATTGGAGCAACCTAAATCCCTGCTAAATATAAAGGGCATTCGTCTATCGGCTTGCTCAGCGGGGATCTATGATAAAAAACGTGATGATTTAGCACTAATAGAAATTTGCAAGGATAGTATTGTAACCACGGCTTTTACTAAAAATATTTTTTGTGCAGCTCCAGTAAAAATATCAAAAAATAATTTAACCAAAACTAGCCCTTTATATTGTTTAATTAATTCAGGTAATGCTAATGCTGGTACAGGTAAAACTGGCCTTTCTAACGCAAAAGCAATATGTAAAGAGCTTGCAAATATAGTAAGTTGTTCAGAAGATGAGATTCTGCCATTTTCCACAGGTGTTATTGGAGAAGATCTTCCAGTTGAAAAAATAAAAAAAACAATACCAGATCTTATAAAAAAATTATCAGATGATTCGTGGCTTAGTGCTGCGAAAGCGATTATGACGACAGACACAATACCTAAAGCTATCTCCGATCAAATTAAAATTGGTGATACGACAATTAATATCACAGGCATTACCAAGGGCTCTGGTATGATAAAACCAAATATGGCAACAATGCTATCATTTATAGCAACTGATGCGAGAGTAACAAAAGACGTTCTAGAAAGAATAAAATTAAATGCATTGTCAAAAAGTTTTAATAGGATAACAGTTGATGGCGACACATCAACTAATGACTCATTTATTCTAATTGCAACATCCAAAGCTAAGACTCCAATAATAGATAAACTAGATAGTAATGAATTTCTAATTTTAGAAAATGCGATAATGAACATATGTAAGAAATTAGCTCAGGCTATTGTTAGAGACGGTGAGGGAGCTAATAAATTTATTTCTATTCAAGTTGATGGAGGGGCTAATGAGAGCGAATGTCTATCTGCAGCATATACTATTGCAGAATCTCCTCTTGTTAAAACTGCATTTACAGCATCAGATCCAAATTGGGGCAGAATAATAGCTGCATTAGGGAATGCTAAAATACCTAACATAGATACGAAAAAAATTAGAATTCATATTAACGATGTGTGTATTTTTGATGATGATAAACGGTCAGATACATATAGCGAGGAAAGCGGACAGAGAGAAATGAGTAAAGAAGAAATAATATTGAAGGTTGAGCTTAATAGAGGTGATTACAGCGAAGAGATTTGGACAACAGATTTATCCCATGATTATATTAAAATAAATGCTGAATATCGAAGTTGAAAATGAACTCAAGGATACATGTTGTTGTTGGTATTATTTTTGATGCTAATAAAGACAAAGTTTTAATAAGTAAAAGAACAAAAAAACAACACTTAGGCGGTTATTGGGAATTCCCTGGTGGTAAGATTAAAAGTAATGAAAAGCCATTTTTAGCACTAAAGCGTGAATTAGGAGAGGAGTTAGGTATAGATGTAAAGGACGCTGTTAGTCTAGTTCAAATTAATCATGATTATACAGATAGAAGAGTATGTCTAGATGTTTGGGTGGTGCAAAAATACACTGGAGAATTAGTTAGTCAAGAAGGACAAGAAATAAAGTGGCTAAGAAAAAATAATTTATACAATCAAAAGTTTTTAGAAGCAAATAAATACATTATAAAAATACTTTGCCTTCCAGAAATTTATGGTATTAGTGATAATTATTATAATAATTTTTCAGAAGTATTTTCTCAGGCTAAAAATTATTTTAGTTCAGGATTAAAAATTTTTCAACTGAGGTTAAAGTTAGAAAAAAATAATGATTTTTTAGAAGGGATAAAGCAATTAAGTGTTGAAGCAAAAAAAAGTGACACAAGATTAATTTTAAATGGAAAGGCTTCAGATATCGATTATTTTCCTGTAGATGGCATTCATCTTAAATCAAAAGAATTATTTAAATATACGCATAGACCAATTAGTGAAGATTATATTTTAGGGGCATCATGTCATAACAAATCTGAAATTTATCACGCAGTAAAATTAAATATAGATTATATTTTTATTTCACCAGTACTTAGCACAACTAGTCATCCGATAAGTAACCCAATTGGGTGGGATAATTTTAAAGAACTTTCTAAGTTAGCAAAATTTCCCGTTTATGCATTGGGTGGGTTATCAGCAAATCATCTAGAAATGGCGAAAAGAAATGGAGCGCATGGAATTGCTATGATAAGTTCCCTAAAAGATTTATTTTCGTAGACTATAGATTACAACAGTGTAATTCAAAATTTATATTATTTTTTGTTTGTACTTGTTTTTTATTTAAACTTTCAATTTCCATAAATCGCACTGTGAATCTATTTTTTATGCCACTTATATCTGGATAGAAAGTGCTTGCAGAATCTATTTTTATACGAATAAGTTGGCAGGGTGTGATTGAATCTATTTGTTGATGATAAAACCCTGACTCTGCATTTTGATAAATTGGGTTGGAGGACTCTCTAATATTATTCAATAAAGTGTGAGTTGATTGACTTATAGGGTTTAGATCAGACGACCAAATATATATATCCTCTTTTTTTTCTTGTTCTGAACGTTGAAGCCAATGATGCAATCTTGGCAAATCAAAATTACATGTTCCAGCTGGGATACGCATTCTTTGACTAAATATTTTAACAAATTCATTATTTTTCAATACATCTCCAGGTTGATACAATGGATTTTGAATAAAGGAAAGTTGATCGTTAATAATATTTTTTACTATATCTAATTTATCGGTATCAATTTCATTACTTGCTTTCAAAGCTTCAAAAATATCATTCTGTCTTTTAAGTTCCTTAATAATTTCATTCTTAATATCTGATCTTAATAGGAGATCGCTTATTTGAATGAGCGTTGCCAAGACCGTTATGTAATCGGAGTCTCCATCATTGTCTAAGTGATAGTAAATTATTTTATATAGATGTTCTAAACGCAGAAGGCTTCTAATACGTTCATTCATTGGGTGTTCGTATACTATTTTATCATTCATATGATTGTCGTTTAGTGAGAAATAGTAATTAATTTTTTTTATTGCTAATTTTCAGGTACTTTTTATGCAAGAAATCCACAGATTTATTAAGATCATCGATTGTTCCGTTATTATTGATTATATCATCAGCGTGTTTTAATCGCTCAACTCTATTTACTTGTATTTTTATAATATTATTTAATAATTCAGGTGAAATTTTATCTCTTTCTAACACTCTTTTTATCTGATTATTTTCCTCAGAATCAATTACTAAGACTCTATCAAAATTTTTCATTGTTTTTGTTTCAACAAGTAACGGAATAATAACTACGCAGTAGGGGTAATTAATAAGGTCTACTTTTGTTTTAATAGATTTAAAAATTTCAGGATGCATAATTCCCTCAAGTTTGATTCTTTTTTGTGTATTATTAAAAATAATATTTGCTAATTTTATTCGATCTAATTGTCCGCTATCTGTTAGAATTTCTTTTCCAAATTCATTGATGATATTTTTAAAAATAGGCATATCTGGCATAGAAATTTCTTTTGCAATTATATCTGTATCTAGTATTGGAACACCAAGATTTTCAAAGATAGACGCTACAGATGATTTTCCCGATCCGATTCCACCAGTTAAAGCTATGGTTAGAGTTGTTGTCATTTTTTTAAATTATAAAGTTTAAGTAGGCAGAAATTACATATCCTCCAACTATCATTGATAGCCATCCCGAAAATGCAAGATAAGGACCAAAAGGGATTCCTTTATTTTTATCATAAGATTTATTAAAAATTAATATGAGAGCCACAAAGATTCCAATCGCTGATGATAAAATAAGGACAGGTGCTAGGTTTTGCCATCCAAACCATGCACCAAAAACAGCAAGTAATTTAAAGTCGCCATGGCCCATACCGACCTTTCCAGTAATTATTCTAAAAAAGAAATTTATAGTCCACAGGATCCCGTAACCAAAAATTGCACCAAATATACTTGAATTTATATCAGTAAATATATTGAAAGTGCTTATTAATATTCCAAACCATAATAAGGGAAGTGTTATATTATCGGGTAGATATCTAGTATCAAAATCAATCACACTTAAAACAATAAGAGACCATGTTAAGCATATTGCAAAGAAAGCTTGTAATGACACTCCAAAAATAAAAGCAGTAAAACACGCCAAGACAGCACTTGTAAGCTCAATAATTGGGTATCTTGGTGAAATATCTTTTCTACAATTTTTACACTTTCCCTTTAACAGTAAGTAGCTAAATATAGGTATGTTTTGAGATATTTTTATTTTATATTTGCAAAGAGGGCAGTGAGATGATGGAAAAATTAAATTAAAAACTTTATCACTATTAATTTTATTTTTTTTTATTTCAAGCAGCTCGCAACATTCTTTTTTCCAACCTGCTTCAAGTATTATTGGTAGTCTAATTATTACGACATTTAAAAAACTACCAACTACAAGTCCAATTAAGAAAACAGATGATAAATATATAGTAAGATTATTTTGAAAAAATTCTACGAATGTATACACGGGTAATTTCTATAATTTAGTTTTTACCAAATTAATCGAACGTTATACAACTGCACCCATTTTGAAGATCGGCAAATACATTCCTACAACAATACCGCCAATAACAACACCCAAAAAAGCCATAATCATTGGTTCTAATAGACTTGTTAAAGCCTCAACTGCATCATCAACTTCTTGCTCATACCAATCAGCAACTTTCCCAAGCATTGTGTCGATAGCACCCGATTCTTCACCAATTGCAACCATTTGAACAACCATGTTAGGGAATAAGCCAGTTTCACGCATTGATGCTTGTAATTGAGTACCCGTTGAAATTTCATCTTTCATTTTCATTGTTGCATCATAATACACAATATTACCAGTAGCCCCAGCAACTGAAGTCATAGCCTCAACTAAGGGTGTTCCAGCTGCAAACATAGTTTCTAATGTACGTGCAAATCTGGCAATTGCTGATTTTTCAATTAGGTCGCCAATTACAGGCATTTTAAGTATCGCTCGATCGAGAAAATGTTGCATTGGTACAGAGCGTTTTTTTATTTCTAGCGTACCGTAAATTATTATTCCTAATAATCCAAATATTTTCCACCAGTGTGCAACGAAGAAATCAGATGCATCTATTAAAAATTGTGTTAAGCCCGGAAGATCAGCACCGAAACTACCAAATAATTCTGAAAACTGAGGTATTACAAAGATCATTAAAATAGTCACAACAATAATTGCTGCAACAATCACTGCAGCTGGATAAAATAAAGCAGATTTAATTTTTGATTTTAATGCTTCTGTCTTTTCTAAGTAGGTTGCTAGTTTGTGTAAAATAGCCTCCAAAATACCCGCATGTTCGCCCGCCTCAATTAAATTGCAATACAAAGCATTAAAATGTAGCGGATGTTTTCTAAGCGCTTCAACCAAGCTATTTCCAGATTCAACATCTCCCTTGATTGCTAAAATCAGACTTTGCATTCCTGGATTATCATGACCACGACCCGTAATTTCAAAGGATTGCACCAAAGGCACACCAGACGACATCATAGTTGCCAATTGTCGACTCCACACACAAATATCTTTTGGTATAATTTTTGATTTTCCTGATCCAAAGAGTGGTTTTGGTTTTTTCTTAACTTTGGTTGGATTAATTTTTTGTCTTCTAAGTATAGCTCTCACAAGTGCTTCACTGTGACCACTAATTTCACCCTTTACTCTCTTACCCGAAGCATCCTTGCCTTCCCATAAAAACATCTGACTTTTTTTCTTTAATTCTGCCATTTTCCTTACTCTAATCTAATGTTACGCGGTTAACTTCAGCAAGACTTGTAATCCCATCGGCTGCTTTTTGTAACCCGGATCTACGAATATTCCAAGTTCCCTCTTTTTCAGCTTGGTCGCCTAATTGCACTGCATTAGCACCCTCTATAATTAGTCGTTTCATATCTTCGGATATTGGCATCACCTGATAGATCCCAGCTCGCCCTTTATATCCAGGGTTATCTTCATTTTCTTCTCCAGGTCCATAAAGTTGAATTCCAGCTTTTATCATATCTTCTGGAAAGTCTTCCTTTCTTAACGCGTCATCTGGCATATCAATCTCTACGCGATTTTCGGGGTTAAGTCGTCGAAGTAGACGCTGAGCTGTTATTAGGTTGATACTTGTTGCAACGGCAAAGGCTTGTATGCCCATATCTTGCAAACGTGTAAGTGTTTGGGGCCCATCATTGGTATGCAAGGTAGACATAACCATGTGACCCGTTTGAGCAGCTTTAACTGCAATACCTCCGGTTGTAATATCTCTTATTTCTCCTACAAGTATAATATCTGGATCTTGTCTTAAGAAAGCTTTAAGTGCTTTTGGAAAATCCATACCAGTTTTTTCATCTATTTGTACTTGGTTAACACCCGGCAAGTTAATTTCTACAGGATCTTCAGCTGTTGATATATTTATATCAGCTTTATTTAGAATATTTATTCCGGTATATAAAGAAACTGTCTTACCTGAACCTGTTGGTCCAGTAACTAAAAACATTCCATACGGTTTAGCAAGATTTGTTAGAAATAATTCTTTTTGATGCTCCTCATAACCAAGTTGATCTATTTGTAATGCAGCTGCATCTGAATCCAAGATACGTAGACACGCTTTTTCTCCAAATAAAGTCGGACATGTACTAACACGAAAATCAATAGACTTTGATTTCGATATCTTTAGTTTAATTCTTCCATCCTGAGGTACTCTTCTTTCCGATACATCCAAACGCGACATAACTTTAATTCTAGCAGCAATTTTTCCTGACAAGCTCGTTGGTGGTTTTGCAACTTCTGTCAGAACACCATCAATACGATAACGAACTCGATATGTTTTTTCATAGGGTTCAAAGTGAAGGTCAGAAGCACCTTTCTTAATTGCGTCTAATAAGCATTTATTAACAAAACGAACAACTGGAGCATCATCAACTTCAGCGTCATCCTGTTCTTGTGGCCCATCTTCAGCAACTTCAAGCTCATCGAGATTTTCAAAATCTCCATCTTCCATATCACCGAGCCCGCCATCAGCATCATCAAGAATTTTTTCAATTCTTTTTGTTAATTTGTCAACTTCGACAACTACAGCGTGCGCATTAAGTCCTGTTGCGAATTTTATCTCATCTAATGCTTGAATATTTGTTGGATCGGCTACCGCCACAGTAAGTTTTTTACCACGTCTAAAAATCGGAAGAGCATTATGCTTTTTTATTAATTCAGCATTAACTAGCTTGACGATTTCAGGGTCTATTTCTATCAAGTCTATTGCTACCATGCACATGCCGAATTCTTGAGCAGCAGCAGATGCAATTGCTGTGCTAGACACTAATTTGTCTGTAACAACCTGATTAAGAAAATTAGTTTTCTTTTTTCGTGATTCTGTTAAGACACGCTCAGCGCTCTGTTGATCGATATAACCTCCTCGTACCAGTGTGCGAGCAAGTCCGCTAAGAGTTACAGTTTGTTCTTGTGTTGCCATTTGAAAAAACTCTTCAAGATATTTATTAAATTATTAGCATAAATATAGATTATATGTTGAAAATAACCAACTTTAAATTATAAGGAAATCAGAAAAATAGCCCAAAAAGACCAGTATTTTGTAGTTTTTTGATGCATCGAGAGGTTATAAGGCCTGTTTATGCATTATTAGGCACGCAACCTCCCAAGATAAGAATTTACTATATTTATAGGTTTTGTCCGTTTATTTGGCTATTCTATCCAGATCATTGTTGCTGTACGCCCTGTTTTTCCATCACGACGATATGAAAAAAATAAGTTATTCATTTCGTATGTACAAAGACCACATTCGTAAATTTCTGTGATATCTAAATTATTTAAAATAATTTTTACAATTTTACACAAACTACAATACCAGTCTTTACCATTTTTTTTGAATGCATTTTCTAATGAAATTGAGCGTTCAAGAAAACTACAATAAACCTCTTCACCGACTTGATAATATCTTTGGCTGATTGCAGGACCAATCCAAACAATAATTGATTTAGAAGGAGAAAATATTTTAACCGCATCTTCAATTATTCCATTACAAATACCCTTCCATCCTGCATGTATTGCAGCTACTTTATTTTCTTCTGTATCGCAAAACAGAATTGGGACACAATCTGCAGTTGTCACTACACAAACTTTATTTTTTTGTGCTGTATAACTACCGTCAGCCGTTAAATCAATTGGGGCATTATCAACTGGGAGAATTTTTTTACTGTGTGTTTGATCAAGCCAAATAGGATCATTAGGTAAATTTAAAAAAGTTTTAAGTTTAAGACGGTTTTTTTCAACATCTTTTATATTATCTCCAACATTAAGTCCTAAATTTAGTTCATTATACGGGAAGTTACTGTGGCCACCCATTCTAATAGTTGTACCAGCCTTTATATGATTTGGAGCAGGCCAATTTGCTTTTATCCAAATTTTATTTTGTTTGTTAGTCATTTATATTAAGCATCGTAATTAAATTTTTTATATCATCAGGAAGCTCAGCATCATAACTTACAGCTTTTTTTGTTTTTGGATGTATTAATTCAAGATTATAAGCATGCAAAGCCTGACGATTAAAATTTTGAACAAAATCACGCAGAGTTGTATCTATATCTTTTTTTAATGAAAGATTTTTACCATAAATTTGATCTCCAACAATAGGATATTTCATGTTACTCATTTGAACTCTAATTTGATGCGTTCTTCCAGTATCGAGTGTTATATCAAGATAAGTATAATGCTTATATTTTTTTATAATTCTATAGTGTGTTATTGCCAATTTACCATTTTCTATAACAGCCATTTTTGTGCGGTTTTTTGGGTGTCTTCCTATTTTATTTTCAATTTTCCCACCCGTAAGAAGTTTTCCACAAACTATCGTTTTATAACTACGTTTAATAAGCCTCCTTTGCAGTTGATCAACTAGATAAGTATGAGATTCAATCGTTCTAGCTATAATCATTAAACCAGTTGTGTCTTTATCAAGACGATGAATAATGCCAGCTCTAGGTAGACGATCTTGATTCATATCAAAATTTAATAATGCATTAACGAGAGTATGATCTTGATTACCGGCACCAGGATGAACTACCAAGCCAGCCGGTTTATTTACTATTATTATTTCATTATCTTCATGAATAATATCCAAAGGGATAGATTCCGCCTTATCCTTACCGAAGGTTTTTTGTTCCGTATTAATTTCGACGACATCACCCGCATCAACTAAATCACGTTGTCTATAATTTTTCGAATTAACCATCACCGAACCTTCTTTAATCCATGATTGAATCCTTGAGCGAGAGTGCTCGGGAAATAATTCAGAAAGTGCAAAATCAAGACGTTTTTTTTTAAGATTCTCTGGTATTACAGTTTTTAGTTCAATTTTTTCCATTTTTTAGGAGTTTTGCCCTCAAGATAGTATTAGGTTAACCTAGATACTATGCGTAATTTAGTATTTTTTTTAGTTATTTTTTTACTTTCGAGTTGCTCGTATTTCGAAGAAAAAGAGGATGAGACCAAAGATTGGGATGCTGATCGTCTGTATTCGGAGGCAAAAGGAAATTTGGATGCAGGTTTTTATAGCGATGCAGTTGATTATTATCAACGATTGGAATCGAGATATCCTTTTGGAGAACATGCCCAACAAAGTCTTTTAGATTTAGCATATGGTTATTTTAAAAGCGAGGAACATGATGCATCAATTGCAGCTTGTAATCGTTTTATCAAACTGTACCCACAAAATATACATGTAGATTATGCGTATTATTTAAAAGGATTAGCAAGCTTCAATAAAGGTAAAGCAAGCGTACAACGCTTCATTCCAAATGAGATTGTAGATGAATCGCAAAGAGATACCGGAGCCTCACAAGAGGCCTTTCAATATTTTTCTGAATTAATAAAAAAGTTTCCTAATAGCGAATATGTAGATGATGCAGAACAAAGAATGCGTCACCTTAGGAATAATCTTGCATCAAATGAAGTTTTCGTTGCGACCTATTATATGAGACGAGGAGCATTTTTAGCGGCAGCCAATAGAGCGAGATATGTTATAGAGAATTATAATCGCACACCTGTTGTTCCCGAGGCTCTTGTGATAATGGCTAGAGCTTATCGTATTTTAGAAATGGAGGATTTAGCTAGAGATGCAATTAGGGTCCTTAAATTAAATTATCCTAATCACCCAGGAATTTATGAGATTGAAGATTTAGAAATCAAATAATTCATTTTTCTTCAGTATAACCGGAACTTATCGGGTAACGCCTATCCTTACCAAAGGCCCTATTAGTTATTCTTATACCGGGTGCGGACTGTCTTCGTTTGTATTCATTTTTATCTACTAGTTTAGTAACTTTATAAACAGTTTCGGGGTTATAACCGTCCGAAATAATTTTCTCTGGGTGTTGGTCAAGTTCAATATATTTTTCTAGGATTGGATCCAATATTTCATAGTCTGGCAGAAAATCCTGATCTAGTTGATTATCACGTAATTCAGCAGTTGGCGGCCTATTTATTATACTCTCGGGGATGACATTTCCTTGTGTATTGCGCCATTTTGATAATTTATAAACTAAGGTTTTCCAGACGTCTTTTAATGGGGAGAATCCACCTGCCATATCACCATAAAGTGTTGCATAACCAACAGACATTTCACTTTTATTGCCAGTTGTTAACACGAGCTTGTTGTATTTGTTTGAAATCGCCATTAGGAGCAATCCTCTGCAACGTGCTTGAATATTTTCCTCTGTTGCATCGATTGGCAGATTACCAAAGATTGGTTTTAAGATATCTAGAAATGATGTAAATGGTGGTTCAATCGAGATGATCTCATAAGAAACATTTAATTTCTTAGCTAACATCGAGGCATCATCAATACTCATCTTAGAGGTATATCGAGATGGCATAATTAGAGCTTTTACATTTTCTGGTCCTAATGCATCAGCAGCGATACAAAGTGTTAGTGCTGAATCAATGCCACCAGATAATCCAATTACAACACCTTGAAATTTATTTTTCATAACGTAATCTTTAACACCAAGAATTAGTGCATTATAAATATTTTGCTCTACAAAAAATTCTGAACGATTTATATTTATTTTATTTTTTTTATTATTAATATCTAATTCCGCTAAGAATAGCTCTTCTTTGAATGATGATGCTTGAAAAATAATTTTTCCATTGTTGTCATAAATTTGTGAGCTACCATCAAAAATAAGTTCATCTTGACCGCCAACTAAATTGACATAGACGATATGTATATTGGATTGAGATGCTCTTTTAGAGATTATTTGTTCTCTATCGGTTGTTTTATTTTTCTCATATGGAGAGGCATTGATGTTAAATAATATTTTAGCGTTTGCAGAAGCAGCATCCTCTGTAGGTTTTGAAACCCAAATATCCTCGCAAATGCTAAGTGCAGCTATGGAGTCCTTGATTTCAAATAAACATGGTTTGTCTCCGGGAGTAAAATATCTTTTTTCATCAAAAACACCATAATTGGGTAAATAACGTTTTGAGTATGTATGTTTGATTTTTTTATCATGTATGAGGCTACAAGCATTATATAGCTTCTCTTCTTTTTTTAAGGGGTAGCCTAAAATAACGTGGATATCTTTGGCGGCCATTGTTATTTTTTTTAGTGCAGATTCAATAGATTTATTGAAAGCAGGTCGTAATAGTAGATCTTCGGGCGGATATGAGCAGATCGAAAGTTCAGGAAAAATAATAATATCTGCTTTATCGTTACTTGCTTTTTCAATTGCGGCAATTATTTTTTTTGTATTTCCGGGTATGTTTCCAACAGCGAGATTTAGCTGTCCGAGTACCATGCGAATACTGCTATTCTTCATGTTATTTTCCTATCCATGAATTAAAAATAATACAGAAAAACCGTTTCAAGCAATTTGTTTTTCTAGTGACATTGAATCATGATGTGAATTTATACGAGTATTAATGTTAACTCAAAAAGATAAAAAAATCATATGGTTATACCAATAAAAACTTACTAAAACAGGAAAAATCAGCATGAAAACAACACCACTAGATATGGTTTTTTGAGTAAAATAGACTAGTTTTCATCAGATAATGTATTGATTTTCTGTAGTTGAAAACTATAATCGGATACAAATGGAGAAGAATTAAACGTTTGATATCAAATTAAATTAAATTAATAAGAGACAAAATCTTCGAAGGAGAGGTAGGGCATGAAAAAGCAACAAGGTTTCACACTAATAGAATTGATGATCGTGGTTGCGATTATAGGTATTTTAGCTGCCATCGCGATTCCATCATACAACGATTACACAGCAAGAGCACAAGTCACGGAGGGAGTTAATTTAACTGGTGGTTTGAAAACATGTATCGCTGAAGCAATTTCTGATAAAGGTAAAGCACCGAATGCTATTGAAGATTGTGGTAGTGCATATAGCGGCGGGGATGCTAAAAACTCAAAAGAAAATGTCGGTAAATTTGTCAATAAAATAGAGTGTGACAAATGCGGCGAAGAAGGTACGCCAATTAAAATCATTGCTCACTTTAAGTCTGATGGTGTGGCGTCAGACATTAAATCGAAAAAGTTTGCTATCGGAACAACCGATGGCGTTAACTGGGCTTGTGGCAAACTTACAACACCAGTAGATGTTTCCGGGGACACAGATTTGGAAAATAGACATCTTCCAGGGTCTTGTAAACCATAAAATACTGGCTACACAGAGAAAAAAAGACCGCAATAGCGGTCTTTTTTTTGTCATAAGTTATTATATTTTATAAAAATTTCATATATTTCAAGTTTTTATTGCCAATTTCTATAATTTAATTAAAATATGACCAAATATATCATTGATATATATACTATTTTAATTTAATTAATAATTGCTGATTAGATATGAAAAAGCAACAAGGTTTCACACTAATAGAATTGATGATCGTGGTTGCGATTATAGGTATTTTAGCTGCCATCGCGATTCCATCATACAAGGATTACGTCGCACGCTCTCAGGTAACTGAAGCAGTGAAGTTGACGGGTGGTTTAAAGGCCTGCATCTCACAGGGCATTAATGAAAAAGGATTAGCGCCGAGTATGTCCAATTGCGGGCACGTGGGACCAATTGATAAAAGATCTCGCTCTGAACTTGGCAAGTATGTGGATATGCTTGAGTGTGGTATATGTGGCAGCCCTATATCCATCGATAAAAATAATCCCGTCGTTATTATTGCGAAATTTAAAAACTCAGGAGTTTCAAGTCAAGTTAATGGGGAAACTCTCGCTATAGGAACTATGGATGGTTATAACTGGGTATGCGGATTTAGTCCAAATGCAGAGTTTGGAGCAAAGATAAGTGCCAATACAAGTCTCTCAGTTAGATTGTTACCGGGAGCTTGTAAAAATTAGTTTCTAAAAAATGCTATTTTTAATCTAGGTTTGCTATCTCAACTGACTATCTTCAACATAGCTTTTAGCAGTTTAGGATTTGCAGAGATGATATTTCCACTTTCTAAGTAATCAAGCCCACCCGATAGTTCTGCACTTATGCCTCCTGCTTCCTGAATAAGCAAGACACCTGCCGCAATATCCCATGGTTTTAAATTGAATTCCCAGAATCCATCAAGACGCCCAGAAGCAACGTAGGCAAGATCTAGAGATGCAACGCCGGCACGTCTTATCCCAGCAACTTTTGGGAATAATGCCTTATAACTCTCAATAAATTTTAACATGGCTTTTTCATCGCTATAGGGAAAGCCTGTACCGAGTAACGCTCCGTCTAGTTCCTTTTTTGAACTCACTCTGATTTTTCTATTATTAAGCTGTGCACCTTTACCTTTTGTTGCAGTAAATAATTCTTGTTTCAATGGGTCGTAAACTACTGCCTGATTTAGAATGCCTTTCTGCTTTAATGCTATTGAGACTGCGAAATGAGGAAAGCTATGTAAAAAATTAGTCGTGCCATCTAGAGGATCGATTATCCATAAGTAATCACTTTCCCCTCTTTGGCCTGATTCTTCAGCAAGAAACGCGTGATCTGGGTATGATTTTTGTATGGTGCTAATGATTATCTCCTCAGCATTTTTATCCACTTCAGTAACAAAATCATTTTTGCCTTTATCTTCAATTGGTATATCACAGGCACGATCCATTTCACGTACAATAGAGTCGCCAGCAGCTCTTGCTGCTCGAATGGCTATGTTGAGCATCGGGTGCATATATTACTCCAGTTAGTAAACATGTATTCTACGTTGTTGGCATTAATGAGTGAAGCGGCAACATAATGAAAAATTTTTTTGAAAAAGTTTGTATAGTTTTGGTTGGCACTACACATCCAGGCAATATTGGTGCAGCAGCACGTGCCATGAAAACAATGGGACAGCAGAATTTACGTTTAGTTAGCCCATCTAATTTTCCATCAGCAGATGCAAGTGCGCGAGCTGCTGGCGCTGATGACCTACTTGCTAAAAGTAAAGAATTCACATCCCTAAAAGAGGCTATAAAAGATTGCGATTTGGTTGTCGGTACGAGTGCTCGTGTAAGAGGAATTCCATGGCCCATGTTATCTCCACGCGACTTTGCAAAAAAAATTTCTAAGAATAACTTTTCTTCTATTGCAATAGTTTTTGGTAAAGAAAGCTCTGGGTTATCAAATGAAGAATTACAGTTATGTAATATGGTTCTAAAAATACCTACTAATGATGAATATAATTCATTAAATTTAGCAGCTGCAGTACAAATAGTTTGCTATGAAATTTTTACACAAATAAATAGCAATAATGAAGAAAAGAGTACAGAAGATTCGTTATTGGTAAGTCAGGAAAAAATGGAGCAATTCTACTTGCATTTAGAAGAATGCCTAATTCAAATTGGCTATCATGATGAAAATAATCCTAAAAAATTGATGCATAGATTACGTCGATTGTTTAATCGAACTCAACTATATGATAGTGAATGGAGGATATTGCGTGGAATTATTTCCAAAATTCAAGAAAAAAATAAATAGCTGTTTCTTTAATTAACCGAAGACATTTATAATCACATTATGAGTAAAAATAAAAAATTATTATCTATTGTTGCACCAGCCTATAATGAAGCTGAAAACATTGACGAGTTTTATTCTAGAATCCTAGAATCTACAAAAGATCTCAATCTTGATATTGAAATTATCTATGTTAATGATGGAAGTCTAGATAAAACTATCGATGTTATTTATAAACAAAAAGAAAATAATGACCACATCACAGCAATTGATTTGAGTAGAAATTTTGGTAAAGAAATAGCGCTTACAGCAGGACTAGATTATTCATCTGGTGATGCGGTAGTTGTCATTGATACTGATCTGCAAGACCCACCCGAATTAATTCCTAAATTGGTAGAGAACTGGAATGATGGTTATGATGTAGTTAATGCAAAACGTATTAAAAGAGAGGGTGAATCATCATTAAAAAAAATAACATCATATATTTATTATCGCGTACTCTTTCGTCTTAGTGATATAAGTATTCCTAAGGACATCGGTGATTTTCGTTTATTAGACAGAAAAGCTCTAGATGCATTATTGAAATTGAGAGAAAAACATCGCTATATGAAAGGGTTATTTGTTTGGGTTGGCTTTAAACAAAAAGAAATAGAGTATGAAAGAGAAGCGAGATTCAAAGGTAAAACTAAATTGAATTTACTTAGTTTGTTTAATTTAGCATTTGATGGTCTAACTTCTTTTTCAATCATGCCATTACGACTAGCATCAATTATCGGATTCTTATCCGCAGTCACAGGGTTCTTATACGGAGCTACAATTGTTATTAAAACTATCTTTTTTCATGAGCCAGTAGCCGGTTTTACATCACTTGTTGTTTTGATCACTTTCTTTGGCGGCATACAATTACTTTCTATCGGTATTATAGGTGAATATATCGGTAGAATTTTTAACGAAACAAAAAATAGACCACTATATATAGTAAAAAATATAAAGCATTCTATTTTTTTTAAATAAGCCATAAGTAATAAATTAATAAAAGTATAAATTTTATATTCTATAATCTGGATAATTTAGAATGACAATAGCTGAAAAGTATTGGTTTGTCGGCGCCTTCTTAGTTTATTTCATAGCAGCATGGTTTAGTGTCGGGCATTATCATGATGACGAGTACTATCAAATACTAGATTTCGCTGCCTATAAGCTAGGCTTTCAGATGCAAAATAGTCTCATGTGGGAACATGAGTCGGCTGTAAGGAGCGGTTTGCAGCCTTTTATTGCATTCATAGTTGCTAAGCTTTCGATGTTCGCAAATGTAACATCCCCTTTTATCTGGGCATTCTATCTTCGCTTACTAACTTTAATTGTTTCATTTTTAGCTTTATTTGCTTTTTTTAAAGTTATTAAAGAAGAAAACAGTGTAGATAGATATTTTCCTTGGGTTCTCTTTTTTCTATTATTTTCATGGATACAAATCTTTGTAAATATTCGTTTTTCCTCTGAAGGGTGGTCTTCCTCGCTATTTCTTCTTTCATATGCAATTTATTTTTCAAACCAATCATCATATGTAAAAAAATATTTTTTCGTCGGACTTTTTCTGGGTCTCGCATTCCTATTCAGATTTCAAACCGGATTCCTAATTTTGGGACTCGGACTTTGGATAATATTTCACAGAAAAGAAACAATAAGGGAGTATATTATTCTTTCACTTGGTTTTATGTGCGCAATACTTCTCGGTTTAATTGTTGATTACTGGTTTTATGAAAAATTTACAATTAGTTTCTTGAATTATTTTTCATGGCACATAATTGATGGTTCAATAGATCATATTGTTGAACCATGGTGGTTTTATACTTATTATTCTATGGTTCAGCTTGTCCCACCTATTACTTTTTTAGTTCCATTTACTATTCTTATTTTCTGGTTTTTGTTCCCAAGGCATCCTATAACATGGATAACCATTCCTTTTATCTTATTTCATCATTATTTTGGCCATAAAGAAATGAGATATTTATTCCCAATTTTGCCTTTCATTCCAATAATTTTTTCGATGGCTATTATAAAATTAATAAATTACTTTGAATTTTTAAAGAAAAATATGTTTGAGAATTTCTTAAAATTTCTTTTATGCATATCTTTTCTATTGAACATCCCGCTAGTATTTTTAACTATTAGTTTGCCAGCTAGCAAGGAGGTAGCTCTTTGGCAAAATTGTTTTTCGGAGCATATGCCAGATAATTCAATTTTACTTGTTTATGATCCTGATAACTCAGGCTCATCAACAGGCGAATTAGAATTAGATTTTTACAATCAAAGAAATATACCGATCCTTTCTGTTAAGGATGAGACTGAAATAAGTAAAAAATTAATAGAATTTCCTGATAGAAAATTATTTTATGCTTCAAGAAAAAAAGGAAGGGCATCAATGCTTGTTATTAATGAAATTAAAAGTGAACTTGTATGTCAAGCATTGCCAGACTGGCTTTTGAAAATTAATATTAATAATTGGACATCAAGAGCAAGTATATGGCAGATTTGGGGAATCAAATGACATTTATATCTTTTTATTTGAATTGAACCTTCTCTCGTCCATTATTTTCAATTACCTTTCCGACCTTCCATGCAGTTTCATTATTATTAGAGAGAAAATTGATAGTTTTATCTACATCTTTGTGATTCACACATAATACTAAGCCAATACCACAGTTAAAAGTTCTAAACATTTCATTTTGATTTATATTGCCTTGCTCGGATAACCAATTAAATATAGGAGGCATATTCCATGTGCCAGTGTCTATCGTAACCGACATGTTTTTTGGCATTGTTCTTGGGATATTTTCAATTATACCGCCACCCGTTATATGAGCTATAGATTTAATCTCTATTTTTTGTATTAAATCGAGAATTGTCTTTGTGTATATACGAGTTGGAGTTAATAAATGATCTAAAAGTTTTTTTTCATCAATAACTTGAGATAAGTCTGCTTTCGTATCTTTCAGTATTTTTCTAATTAAAGAGTAGCCATTTGAATGAAATCCATCTGATCCGACAGCAATAAGAACATCATCCTCAATCACGTCCTCACCTGTAATCATTTTTTCTTTTTCAACAACACCAACACAAAAACCAGCCAAGTCATAATCTTTTGGTTTGTACATGCCCGGCATCTCGGCAGTTTCCCCACCTATTAAAATACAGTCAGCAATAGAGCAGCCAGTTTTTATACCCTTAATAACAGTTTCCGCGGTGTCTACATTCAGTTTTGAACAGGCGTAATAGTCAAGAAAAAACAGTGGTTTTGCGCCTTGTACAATTATGTCGTTTACGCACATGGCAACAAGATCTATACCGACTGTCTCATGCACATCATTTTCAATCGCTACTTTGATTTTTGTGCCAACTCCATCGGTTCCAGATACAAGCACAGGTTTTTTATAGCCCAACTCGCTGAGGTCAAATAATCCTCCAAAACCACCAAGTTTGCCAATTGCACCTTTTTGATTATTGTTTACTATTTTTTTCAGCCTTGACACTAACTCGTCTCCTTTCTCAATACTGACTCCGGCGTCCTTGTAGCTCGTCTCTTTGTTTGTGTTATCGGTCATAGGGGTATGTTATCGATGTCAGTTATTAACCGCAATCCTTGACTTAACCCCAAGTCTTCAATAGCGTATTCTCTATGAAATCTCTTATATTATATTTCCTCTATTTTTTGATACTTTTTTTTCAGCCTGCATCTGCAATGAGAGTATCTGGGCTTTATCAGGCAACTATTACTGTTAGTGATGAATCTGAATCCAAACGACGTGTCGCTTTGAAACAAGCCTTGGGTAAAGTATTGGTTAAGGTAACTGGAGATCGAAATATCAATAACAGCACCACTGCAAACTTACTACATCAGCGTTCAGAGCAGTTTGTTCAACAGTACCGTTATAATCAAAACACTAACGAGTGGGGCCAAGATAAGTCAGCTACTGAATTATGGGTTCAATTCGACGAGAATGCATTGGATGCCGCACTAAAAACATACGGGGTGAATGTCTGGGGTAAAGAACGCCCATCAATTCTAGTGTGGTTAGTTTGTCAGAATGATAAGAATAGGTATTTTGCCAGCTTAGAAAATAGCTCCGAGTATTTGAATATTTTGGAAAAACGAGCTGCCGCTAGAGGCATTAGATTATTATTTCCTTTACTTGATCTTCAAGACACATCTCAAATTTCTGTAACAGATGTATGGGGAAGTTTTATGGAACCTATAATAAAGGCTTCTAATCGTTATCAGCCAGATGCAATATTAGCAGGAAAATTTTCACAGATTTTACCAGCTTTGTGGGAATCAAATTGGACTGTTCATATGAATGAAGAAGTCATAAGCTGGACGACTCAAAGCGAAATTGCTGATATTGCATTAGAAGAGGGTATCGATGAGCTTATTGATAAACTTGTATCTCAATATTCAAATATAGAAAAGCAGGATTATAAAGCTGTAGATATATCGATTAGTAATATTGATAGTTTAGATAGATATGCTCAAGCTATTTTATATCTAAAATCCTTGAAATCTGTAACAAAGGTAAGTGTTAAAAGAATCTCATTAAACTATGTAGTCTTTGAGTTGATTGGAGATCAAGGAATAGAGGGAATTCAACAAGCTATTTCACTTGGAAAAAAATTACAATTTGTTGAGGGAGGCGATGATATAGAATATCGCTTATTACCATAATGAATGTAAAAATAAGTGATACACAAAAAATATTATTTTTAGTATCAGCTGTAATATTTTTCTACATTGTATATATTCTTGCGCCAATTTTAACACCCTTTCTAGTAGCTGGCGTTTTTGCATATTTAGGTGATCCAATTGTTGATAAATTGGAAGATCTGAGATTTACAAGAACAGCTTCAGTCTTTGTGGTTTTTTTAATTTTCATAATTCTTATATTGTCTTTTGTATTTATTATATTCCCATTAATTCAAAATCAAATTAGTCATCTATTAAAAAAAATTCCAAGCATAATTGATTGGATTTATATAGAGGTTTCTCCATGGTTATCACAGACTTTTAGTTTGGAATCCAATGCTATTAATCTTGATAATATTAAGCAATCATTAATTCAGCACTGGCAATCTTTTGGGAGCTTTTTCGGAACTTTTTTACTAAAGATATTTTCATCTGCTCAGCTTTTAATTATCTGGCTAAGTTATGCGTTACTAATACCAATTGTTACATTCTATTTATTGAGAGATTGGGACATTTTAATTACAAAAATAAGTCAATTAATTCCTAGAAAGCATATATCAGTAATAACGAAATTATCATATGAGTGCAATGCTGTATTAGCAGAATTTTTTAGAGGACAGCTTATTGTTATAAGCGTACAGAGTGTATTCTATAGTTCGGCTCTATGGTTTATTGGATTGGAATTTTCACTTTTGATTGGTTTAATTGCTGGGATTGTCAGTTTCATCCCATATCTTGGTGTTTTGGTTGGTATTGTAATTGCCAGTATTGCAGCATTTCTGCAGTTCCATGAAATTTTACCAGTTATTTACGTATTTATTGTTTTTGGCGCTGGGCAGATTCTAGAGGGCATGATCCTAACCCCGCTTTTAATAGGCGAACGAATCGGTTTGCATCCTATCGCAGTTATCTTTGCAGTGATGGCGGGAGCGCAATTGCTTGGACTATTCGGTATGATTATCGCGTTACCAGTTGCGGCTATTATTTTAGTTCTTTTAAAATATTATCATAAGCAATATTTGAAAAGCGATTTATATAATTTATGAAATTAAAATATCCTTCATTGACTCAAATACCTTTTAAATTTGATAACTTTAAAAAAAGGGATTTTGATTCTTTTTTTCAGGGAGAAAATAAAGATTTATTATATTTTTTAAATACCATGATAAAAACAAAAAGTAATAATTCTATTTACATATGGGGGCCACAAGGAACAGGAAAGACTCACCTACTTCAAGCAGCATGCAAAAAAGCTAATGAAATGGATTGGCACGTTACATATATACCGCTTGAACAATACAGAGATTTTAGTATTGATATATTGGATGGTTTGGGAAAGTTAGATCTTGTTTGTATAGATGATCTTGAATTCATAATAGATAATATAGAATGGCAGCAGCGTGTAACTTTGCTCTTCAATGAAATTCGTGATAATAAAAATTCAATTATAATAAGTTCAAAAATTTCTCCAAATAATATAAAAATTGATCTAGATGATCTTAAATCTAGGTTAGTATGGGGGCATGTATTTAAGATTAAAGCAGCAGATGACGAATTAAAAATTAAAATATTAAAAAAAGAGGCGAACGAGCGTTCTTTTAATCTTAATGATGATGTTGTGGAGTTTCTTATACGTCGTTCTAATAGAGACTTAACCTCATTAATTGAAATTCTTGATGAAATTGACCGTTCGTCTCTTGCTGCTAAAAGGAAAATAACTGTTCCTTTTGTGAAAGAATTAATTAGCTAATTTTTTTGATATTTCTGCCAATCTTTTTCCACTAGCGATACAAAGTCGTTTTTCATTTTTACTGATAGGAAGTTTATTGCTATCACCAGCCACATGAGTGGCTCCATAGGGAGTGCCGCCCCCTTCATTCGAGAATAAACCTGATTCAGTATAAGGAATTCCGACTATCAACATTCCATGATGTATTAAAGGTAACATCATCGATATCAATGTTGTCTCTTGACCTCCATGCAGGCTCCCTGTTGAGCTGAAAACAGATGCTGGTTTTCCAACAAGTTCACCTGATATCCATGTATCAGATGTTGAATCTATGAAATTTTTAAGAGGTGCTGCCATATTTCCAAATCTTGTTGGGCTTCCTAATGCAAGACCATCGCACTTAACTAAATCATTGTATGAGACATATGGCGGGCCGTTCTCAGGTATTGCTATCTGAACATCTTTTTTTTGTGATGATATTTTTGGAACAGTACGAAGAATTGCCTCACAGTTTTCAACTGACTCAACACCTCTCGAGATATATTGCGCCATTTCTGCGACGCTTCCACCACTACTGTAATAGAGAATTAAAATCTGGGTCATTTTTATATTATTTCTAATATTAATTCTGGGGGTCGACCAACAATTGCTTGAGTACCAGATATCACAATTGGGCGTTCAATTAATATAGGATGTTTTACCATCGCATTGATTAATAATTGCTTATTATTTATGTGTTTTTCGAGCTCAAGTTTTTTAAAAATATCCTCACCTTTACGCATTATATCAATTGGATTCATATCAAGCTTTTTTAGAATATTTTCGATATCTTTTTTATCAAGCGGAGTTTTAAGATACTCTATTATTTCTACCTCAACTCCATTTTCACGTAGTATATCTAAAGCCTTTCTTGATTTAGAACACCGTGTGTTATGAAAAATTTTAACTTTCATGGTCGCTCCAATATAAAATCACTATTTCTTATATTATACTTAACCATGATGATGCTTCATATTAAAAATTTTATAGGAAAAATTATTCTTCTTTTTAAACTTGTTATCTCAAAGGCGCTATATATCTTTCATCACTTTTATTCAGCAAAAGGTTTGCAAGTAGCGTCATCACTTGCGTTTACATCCTTGCTCTCATTAGTTCCGCTTTTAACGGTAACATTTGTACTTTTAAGTAAAATCTCACTATTTGAAGACTTTTCGTTGTTGATACAAGATTTTATTTTTGCTAATTTTGTTCCCGAATTTGGCCAAGTTGTTCAGCAATACATATTTTTATTTTCAGGAAAAGCATCGGAGCTTACAATCAGTGGTGGTCTCATGCTATTTTTGGTTGCTTTGATGTTGTTAGCCACTATTGACAATACTTTTAATCAAATATGGGGTATAAAAAAACCACGGCATCCTTTAAAACGTATATTTATTTATTTTTCACTTCTGTTATTAGGACCATTATTAATTGGTATAGGAATTGCTTCAACAACATATTTGTTGTCTTTAGAAGTTATAGCTAATGTTGATACAGTGTTTAATATAAAAAAATATGCATTGAGTTGCCTACCATTTTTAACTACATTCGTTACATTTATTTTATTATATATACTTGTGCCGTATTGCTATGTTTCAAAAAGAAATGCCATATTTGCTGGCATACTTTGCACAATGTTGTTTGAGTTAGCCAAGCATGGTTTTGGAGTTTATATTAAAGAAATGCCAAGCTATGAAAATATTTATGGTGCATTAGCTGTAATACCATTATTTTTTATTTGGATATATATTTCATGGGTGATTATCTTATTTGGAGCCCATATTACGTATTGTCTATCTTCGACTAAATTTACTTCAAAATAGAAAAATATAGAGAGAATTTGAAAATGAATCAACGGGCGATCAACTGTTTTATTACCGGGAGAGTCCAAGGCGTTGGTTTTAGAATGGCAACAAGCAAAAAGTCTGAGTCACTTGGAATTACTGGTTGGGTTAGAAATCTCGATGATGGTCGAGTAGAAGTTTATGCATGTGGTAATAAAGCGATGTTGGGTGAATTTCGTAAGTGGTTGGGGCATGGCCCAGGTATGGCAAAAGTTATAAATGTCGAGTGCGCTGCTGCTGATTATAGTGAAACTAAAGATTTTTCTATACGTTAAAAACTACTAGTTTTTTCTTTTATGAATGCTATAGCTTTCTCAATTTTAATATTTTTATTTTCATTGATTGTCCTTTCTTTGTATTCTATCTCTCCCGAATCTAAACCTTTTTCACTAAACACAAATCGGTGAGGCACTCCTATTAACTCCATATCAGAGAACATTACCCCAGGTCTTTCGTTTCTGTCATCAAGTATAACTTCAATATTATTATCTAAAAGTTTTTTGTATAGCGAAATTACAGCCTCGCGTAAACGGACAGATTTATGCATATTTACAGGGATTAGAGCGAGTTGATATGGGGCCATGGCAATGGGCCAAATAATACCTTTTTCATCGTTATTTTGTTCAATTGCAGCAGCTACGATGCGAGAAACGCCAATACCATAACAACCCATTGTTAGAGTAATTGATTTTCCATGTTCATCGAGACAATTTGTTTTCATGCACTTACTATATTTTTTTCCTAGTTGAAAAATATGACCAACCTCTATTCCACGCGCTGATTCTAATTTATGTGCTTCTTCCCCTAAATCTATCAAGGCTCTCTCTAGATTAGAGGCGTAATCACTATTTTTTGAAAATACAATTTGGTCCTCACCTGATTCTGCTAATACATGGAATTCATGTGATTTGTCTCCGCCGATGTTGCCAGAGTCAGCAATAACAGCGCGAAAATTGAGTCCTAAACGATTAAATATTTTTGTATAGGTCGAATACATTTTTTCATATGTCTCTTCAAGTGACTGATCATTAAGATGGAAAGAATAGGCATCTTTCATTAAGAACTCTCGAGAACGCATAATTCCAAAGCGCGGGCGTATTTCGTCTCTAAATTTCGTTTGTATTTGATACAAAATCAAAGGGAGTTGTTTGTAGCTTCTTACCTCTCTTCTTACTAAATCTGTAATAACTTCCTCATGGGTTGGTCCAAAGCAAAATTCGCGTTTATGACGGTCATTGATTCTCAGTAACTCAGGTCCGTATTGATCCCAACGTTCAGATTCACGCCATAGTTCAGCCGGTTGAATTGCCGGCATTAATATTTCTTGAGCACCAGAATTATTCATTTCTTCCCGGATAACCGCTTCAACTTTTTTTAATACTCGGTAACCAAGCGGCAGCCAAGTATATATGCCAGCAGCCAACTGCCGAATCATGCCCGCTCGCAACATAAGTTTATGACTTATTATTTCAGCATCTGCTGGTGCCTCTCGTAATGTAGCTGTTAATAGTTGTGATAATTTCATATCTAGAGTTGCGTATATTGCGATTTACAAAACAACTTCCCTATATTGTAGTAATATAATGA
>CAJWRJ010000007.1 GCA_913046215.1 uncultured Legionellales bacterium
AGAAAAAGGTCGCCAAAAAGAAGGTGACTAAGAAAAAAGCTGCAAAGAAAAAGGTCGCCAAAAAGAAGGTGACTAAGAAAAAAGCTGCAAAGAAAAAGGTAACTAATAAACTAATACCTGAAAAAAATCCTATTTTTAATAAAAAATTAAAAGTAAGAAGAACGAGTTTAGACAAACCTGATTTCAAGCCATATCAAAGAAAAAAAAATGAATCTTATATGAGTAAGAAACAAATTGAACATTTTCGAGAAATATTAGTAAATTGGAAGACTGACCTTCAGGAAGAAGTTGAAAGAACAATATCACATATGCAACAAGACGCGAGCAATTTTCCTGACCCAGCAGATAGAGCTACTCAAGAAGAAGAATTTGGTCTTGAACTAAGAACTAGAGATCGTGAAAGAAAACTTTTACGAAAAATTAATGCTGCGATTCAAAGAATAGATGACGGTACGTACGGATATTGTGAAGAAACTGGTGACGAAATTGGTATTAAACGTCTTGAGGCAAGACCAGTCGCAACACTCAGTCTTGAGTCGCAAGAGCGGCACGAATTAAAAGAAAGGCAATTTAGAGACACAATTCACTCTGATAGATAAAAAAAATAGTAATTTATAAGTAATTAAACAGAGTGTTTCAATCTTTCGCTATCCCATAGCACCTCTTTACCACCTTCATCTTGATTTAATGTTCGTGCAAAGACAAAAAGTAAATCTGATAAACGGTTTATGTATCTTAATGTTTCTGAATTAAATGATTCAGTTCGTGCGAGCTTAACAAGAGTGCGTTCTGAACGACGACAAATAGTTCTCGCAATGTGACATACCGATGCTGATATCGAGCCTCCAGGCAAAACAAACTCCTTTAAAACTGGTAAATCAGAATTAAAACTATCTATAAGTTTTTCGAGTTTTTCAATAGATTCGGGTGAAATCACGGCATTACCCGGAATGGCTAATTCAGCTCCAATATCAAACAGTCTGTGTTGTATGTTTAATAAATAGCCAGACATCTCGTTGGAAATATTATTAGCCCTCAAAAGACCGAGTATACTATTCAATTCATCAATATCACCCATTGCCTCAATACGAATATCTGACTTATCTATTCGCTCACGATTTGATAGCTCAGTAGTGCCCTCATCGCCCGTTCGGGTATAAATTTTTGTGAGTCTATTTGACATGAATATGATTTTATTTAGTATCTTTGCCCGACAAGATATATCTTCTTTTCATCAAGACAGTGAGCACATAATAACTACCGAATAAAACAAAAGAGTAAAATAATTCGCTTACCAAGGTATTCCCAAAGAACGGTATGGCCATTACATAGCATTGTATGAGACCTTCAATGTCAAATGAATAAATTGTTCCTGATAACCATACACCAAAATTACTTATGATAAAAAACTGTATTGCAGAAACTACTGCAGCCAAACCTACCCTATTTGGTGTATTTTTATGGCTAAGTAAGATTTTGCCTATAAACGCAGAAATTATAAAAGAAAAATACACGCACAACATGGAGGCTACATTGTAGAATCCAAGATAGAGATCACTAAGTAACAAGCCAATGATTGGAACCAACCAAAATCTTTTTAGTGTCAAAAAAGAACCTGCGAAAAGACCAATAGCACCGATTGGAGTAAAATTCGCGGGGTGTGGAATTAATCTTAATATAATTCCAAATACTATTAACCCGCTGATTAATATATATTGATTTGCTTTTGTTATTTTCATTTTGATTAGTTGAATTTATACCTCATTCTAAACGAAAAATTTCTTTCTGGCATCGGTTGCGCATTAAATCTTGTATGTTCTGCATCAAAAAGCAAGCTATTTGTTGTACCAGTCTCAAAATATTCTTTATTTAACATATTGTTAAGTGAGAAGCCAAAGTCTAAATTCTTTCTTTCGTAGATTAATTTGATATCTACTGTTGAATGAGAAGGAATTTTGGCAAAAAAAGTATTATCTTGATCATTATCAAAAATTTTATTTCCAACATAATTCCATAAAACTGAAAAATTCATACCATCAAAAATCTTATAATTAATTAACCAGCTACCCGTATGTTCTGAAACAAGCGGCACCCTATTGCCTTTGTTAGCTCCTTCATCAAAAGTGGAGCTTGTATATGCGTAATTAAAGTGGCTATACATATTCTTGTATGGTTTAAATTTTAGACTATATTCAACACCTTTTCTTTCTATTGGTTGGAAATTTCGATTAACTGATCGTGCTGGATCAAAATCAATTTGGTTTCTAATTTTCATAAAGTAAAGACCAACTGATGAACTTATATAATTACCTGTATAATTAATACCACTATCAACATACCTGCCTCTTTGTGGCTTAATATTAGAAAAACTTTTTGCAAATGTAACCTCTGCTAATTGATTAAAATCATCATTATTTGCAAATCGTATACTTTGACCTGCTGTTACATGTCCCGAAAAATCTGAATTAAAATTATGTTTAAGACCCAAATTTGCCATATACCCTCTATCTGATTTATTAAGTGCAGCTCTCTGATTACTATTTGAGCCAAAGTTTAATGTAGCATTTGAATCGAACTGGTCAAATGCATCAACATCAGTATGCTGCAAACGTCCACCAATCTGAAAAAATGTTTTATCACTTAATTCAAAAAAGTCATTTAAATAGAATGAATAATTTTCTTGCTCAATATCGATTCTATGTTGTGCCTGAGCAATTTCATGATCGGTTTCTGCTGAAGTTCTATTTTCAATATCAAGATTAAATTGATAATGATAAATATCAAAACCTAAATCAATTTTATGTTGTTTCTCAAATAGTTTAAATTTCCATTTTAATTTTGGACTAAAATATAGATTAGAGTGATTGGTTGTACGAAATTCTTGATTTGCCTTCAGGAATAAATCGGTCTCTTTTGTTTTATAACCCATATCAACTAATAACTCTGTGTTATTATTTATTGATTGAATAAATCCTGCAGTAAAAAAAGTACCATTTTCAATAGCAAAATCAAATGGATCATCAGATCCTTTTCTATCGTAGGAAAAATCATCAACACCTGTTGTAAAGTTTACTGATCTATCGCCTGGGAGTCTTAGATTTTGATCGTTTACTCCAAGTTTTAAAAACAATTCAGTTTTTTGAAAAAAATAACTTATATTTGCTGATAGAGACTGTTGCTCAAGTTTATTATTTACACGATATCCATCGCTATGAATGAGATTACCAAAAATGTTCGCTGATATATCTTCATTGTTATATTCTGCATAGACATCTGTTTCTAATGAATCGTATGATCCAAGTGTCTGCTCTATTGTTATATTTTTTGTCTTGTAGGAAGGAGTTTTTGTAACAATGTTAATTGCTCCACCGACGGCTCCATCTCCGTATAGTACTCCACCTGAGCCCTTTATAATCTCTATTCTTTCAATATTTTTTATTGGAATAGAACTATAATTAATTGAGGATTGATCATTATCATTGAGACGTTTTCCATCTAAAAGTATCAATGTATTTTGTGTTCCTGTAATACCAAACCCTCTTATATCAATACTACTTCTGACTGCATTATTTCCAAATTCACTCCGTTTTTGAATGCCGCTTTCAATTGAAAGTAATTCTGGAATAGTTTTTGATGGATTTAATTTAATTTCTTCAGAACTGATGATTGAGATATTTAATGGTAGGTTTTCAATATCGGTTTGATCTAATCTTGTTCCATTTACAATTAATCGATCAAACTTTTTTATGTTTTCAGCAAAAGAGCTGATTGAAAATAATAAAATGAAATAAAACAAAAGTGCACGGCGAAAGATAAGCATACCTTTAAAGACTCCTCTGACAGTAATAGATTGATATTGTCTGCGAACGAGGAATCAGATACGTAATGCACGCACCACGCATAAAAATTATATAGTTGATTCCAAACTGCCGCCCGCAGTGTGCTATATAAGTAAAAGGCCGGTATCCGGGCTTATGAGCATGCTTAGCATCGATTCATTCGCCTTCCCATGACATACACAGTGGCTTATCGAATGATCTCTAACTCATCTACCGTTGCGGGGGCAGCGTTGGAATTTGACCAACTTCCCGTTTAACTAAACTACTATAAATTAAACAGTTAGCACCTAATACTTTCAATTGCTTATAATAGTGTTTATCCTACGCACCTACAAATATTTTTTCACAAAATCTTTGCATAAGAATAATAGAGTAAGGATATAATTTAAGGGGGAGTCTAGTCATGCTAGATATTTTATCCAAAAAACATATCGTAGCAAAAGAAGGTTTTAATCGTTGGTTAATAGCCCCTGCTGCTCTGGGAATTCACCTTTGCATAGGTTCTGTGTATGCATGGAGTCTTTTTAATCCTGCCTTGATTAAACGCCTTGGTGTAGTTACTAGTGCCGCAGATGACTGGACACTAAAAAGTGTAGTTTGGATCTTCACTGTCGCAATTGTTTTTCTTGGTTTAGCCGCTGCTGTTGGCGGTAAATGGCTTGAAAAAGTTGGTCCAAGAATGGTTGGAACAGTTTCTGCTATTTGCTGGGGTGGTGGATTTCTTGTTGGCGGAATAGGAATATTAACCGGAAAACTATGGTTGCTATACCTGGGTTATGGAGTAATTGGCGGTTGCGGTCTAGGGCTTGGCTATGTATCACCAGTTGGGACATTGATCAGATGGTTCCCCGACAGAAGAGGCATGGCTACAGGTATTGCTATTATGGGTTTTGGTGGTGGCGCCATGATAGCTAAATTTATGATTGAGCCATTTATTAAACTATATTACAAAGCCCCTGATTACCTAGGGAATATTGATGCAGTTGAACTCATTACAAAAGAAGGAAGACGTCTCGTCGAGATCGCAGGAGAATTTCAAGAAGTTGTTGTTGTTGGTGCAAAAGATTTAGCCGGAATGTATGTACCGGGACCTGAAGGAGTCTACCTAGTGGGCACGGGAACAGTTGGTGTTGCTCAAGCTTTTTTTACACTTGGAGCCATCTATTTTGTAATTATGATGTGTGCTGCTTTTGGTTATCGTGTTCCACCTGAAGGATGGAAACCTAAAGGATGGGTTCCTCCAAGTGAAGATAAACAAAAAAGCATGATTACTCAAAATCATGTGCATATTGATGAAGCACTTAAGACACGTCAATTTTATCAACTATGGGTGATATTATGTTTTAACGTCACAGCTGGAATTGGAGTTTTAGGCGTAGCAAAAACTATGATGAGCGAAATTTTTGGTAGCACCCTGCCTGGAATTGTCGATGCTGCTTTTGCTTCAACTTATGTGCTGATGATTAGTCTTTTTAATATGATAGGCCGTATTTTCTGGGCAAGCTCATCTGACTATATTGGAAGAAAAAATACTTATTGGATATTCTTTGCAGTAGGTATAATTTTATACTGTTCAATACCATATACAGCGCAACAAGTTAGTGTAAATCCAAGTGTTGTATGGCTAATCTATTTCTACGCTGCAACAATGCTAATATTTACAATGTATGGTGGTGGTTTTGCTACAATTCCAGCCTACTTAGCAGATATTTTTGGTACTAAATACGTTGGCGGTATACATGGTCGTCTTCTTACAGCGTGGGCAAGCGCTGGTGTTTTTGGTCCACTCGCAATAACATCGCTAAGAGAAATATCCGTTAATAATGCTATCAATGATCTAGTCGAAAAAATTAATCCGGTTACTTTTCAAGAAAAGTTTGGTGCTAGCATAGACCAGCTTGAAGAATTAGTATCTGCAAAGACAGTAACAATAAATAAATTAATGGAAATAGCGCCCTATGGTACTGTTGATCCAACCTCAAGTCTTTATAATACAACGATGTATCTGATGGCTGTTGTACTATTTGTAGCATTAATTATGAACGCAACAATGCGTCCTGTTGACCCTAAACATCATATGAAAGAATAGTTTTTAAGGAGATTCGCGTGTCAATTTCATTTAGTAATTCGACAGATGTTTTTATTTTTATAATTTTTTGCTCCGTCTATGTTTGTAGCATATTATGGATATATGGTGATGCAGCAACACGAGATATGGGAATAAAAGGAGCTTTGCTTCCACTTATATTTGTAATTGCTGCAGCACTAGCCTTGACTAAAGGTATGATAATAGCGCTAATTGTCTGGCCGATTGGCTATATTCTATGGTTTTTATTAAGACCAAAAAGTTCGCATGTAATTACTGAATAAGGAGTAGATTTATAAAATAATCTAAAAAAACCGCACTTCTCTATCTACAAACAGTCATAGCCTCTCCCACGGGTATTTGACTGTGAGAGCTCACAGTTTATGTTTTAAACTGATATCCTTGTAAAAACTTATATAAATTGATTACCAATAAGCATGAAAAGAAGGTTTGAGCAATTAAAACAGCTACTAAATGAGCAAATCCTTGTTCTAGATGGAGCTATGGGAACGATGATACAGTCCCACAAATTAGAGGAGAAAGATTACAGGGGCGAACAATTCAAAAATCATTCATGTGATTTAAAAGGTAACAATGACTTACTATCAATAACACAACCAGAAATTATTAAATCAATTCACAGCGCTTATTTTGAATCTGGTGCAGATATCGTAGAAACAAATACTTTTAATTCAACAAGTATTTCTATGGCTGATTATCAAATGGAGGACTTGGCATACGAATTGAATAAGCAAGGTGCTTATCTTGCAAGGTCTGTTGCTGATAAATATGAAAAAAATGATGGCAAACCTCGTTTTGTTGCTGGTGTTCTTGGTCCTACAAATCGTACTTGTTCAATTTCCCCAGATGTTAATGACCCCGGCTATAGAAACATAAGTTTCGAGGAGCTTGCTACAAGCTATTCTGAATCTTTATCAGGTCTTGTTGATGGTGGTTCTGATTTAATTCTAGTCGAAACTATATTTGACACACTAAATGCAAAAGCCGCGTTATTTGCTATTGATAAATACTTTGACGACAAGAGTATAAAACTTCCAATAATGATTTCAGGCACAATAACAGATGCATCTGGTAGAACCTTAACAGGACAAACTACAGAAGCATTTTGGAATTCAGTAAGGCACGCTAAACCTCTATCTGTTGGACTAAATTGTGCGTTAGGTCCTGAAGATTTACGACAATATATCGAGGAACTATCGAGCTTTTCAGACTGTTTTATTAGCGCACATCCTAATGCAGGTTTACCAAATGAGTTTGGTGAATATGATTTAGATGCTGATGAAATGTGTAAACATATTAAAGAATGGGCAGCCTCCGGTTTTCTTAATATTGTTGGAGGTTGCTGTGGAACTACTCCCGAACACATAAAAGAAATATCGAATGCTGTAAAAAAAATACAACCAAGATCTCCATCTAAAATTACTAAGATCCAAAGATTAAGTGGGCTTGAAGCATTCAATATTAGTGATGATGTAAATTTCGTAAATATCGGTGAAAGAACAAATGTTGCTGGTTCACCAAAGTTTCTCAAACTTATAAAAGAAGAAAAGGACCTTGAAAGTGCTCTTGAAATAGCACGACAACAAGTAGAAAACGGCGCCCAGATAATAGATATATGTATGGATGAAGGAATGATCGAATCAGAACTCTTAATGGTAGATTTCCTCAATCTTATAAGTTCTGAACCTGATATAAGTCGTGTCCCTATAATGATTGATTCATCTAAATGGTCAGTGATCGAAGCCGGATTACGCTGTTTACAGGGAAAAGGAATCGTAAATTCAATTAGTCTAAAAGAAGGAGAAGAAAAATTTATCGAACATGCAAAATTAATAAGACGTTATGGCGCGGCAACAGTTGTTATGGCATTTGATGAAAAGGGTCAAGCTGATACAACTGAAAGAAGGTTTGATGTATGCAAAAGATCATATGAAATTCTTGTAAATAAAGTTAATTTCCCTCCAGAAGATATAATTTTTGATCCAAATATTTTAACTATTGCTACAGGTATGGAGGAGCATAATGATTATGCTGTTTCTTTTTTTGAGACAACACAATTATTAAAAAAACATTTCCCCCTTGCGCTTGTTAGTGGTGGTTTAAGTAACGTTTCTTTTTCATTTCGTGGCAACAACTCAGTGCGAGAAGCAATGCATACGGCATTTTTATATCACGGAATTCAATCCGGTATGGATATGGCAATTGTAAATGCAGGACAACTTGGTATATATGATGAAATTCCTAATAAACTTCTTGGTTATATAGAAGATGTTTTACTTAATCGTGATGATAATGCAACGGAACATTTAGTTGATTTTGCAGACACTGTAAAAACAGGAAAAGCAAAAGAAAAAAAAATAGACGTAGAGTGGCGTAATTCATCTGTACGTGAAAGATTAATTCATGCATTAGTGAAAGGAATTACTGATTTTATAGAAGAAGATACGGAAGAAGCAAGAACAGAAGCAAAAAAACCAATTGAGGTTATTGAGGGGCCACTCATGGATGGTATGAATGTCGTTGGAGATCTATTTGGTTCTGGAAAGATGTTTCTCCCGCAAGTTGTAAAGAGTGCGCGTGTTATGAAAAAAGCAGTAAATTATCTAATTCCATTTATCGAATCTGAAAAAGGTGGAAAAAAAATAAAAAGTAATGGAAAAATAATTTTAGCAACAGTCAAAGGTGACGTTCATGATATTGGTAAAAATATTGTAGGAGTTGTTTTGCAATGTAACAATTATGAAATTATAGATCTTGGAGTAATGGTTCCCGCGCAGAAAATTCTTGACACAGCAAAAGAACAGAATGTAGACATTATTGGATTAAGTGGATTAATCACTCCATCCCTAGATGAGATGGTTCATGTTGCTAAAGAAATGAAACGTCAAAAATTCCAAATTCCCTTAATGATTGGAGGAGCAACTACCTCAAGAACACATACAGCAGTAAAAATAGACCCTGATTATGATTATCTTGTAGTGCATGTAAAAGATGCTTCTCGAGCTGTTGGAGTATCTACAAAATTACTTAACATTGACATGAAAAAGACCTATTCAAAAGAAATAAAATCTGAATACGACACTCTAAGAGAACGTCATCAAGGTAAACAAAAAAGAACAGATTGGCTAACTATTGAACAATCTCGTGAAAATCAGATGAAAATTGAATGGCGCGATTACACGCCAGTTGTGCCTAACAAAATGGGAGTCCAAGTGTTTAAAGATTACCCATTAACCGAATTGATTAAATACTTTGACTGGACACCATTTTTTATTGCATGGGAGTTAGCTGGTAAATTTCCTAATATTTTAAAGGATGATGTTGTAGGTAAAGAAGCTACACGTCTTTATAATGATGCAGAATTGATGTTATCAAAAATTATAAATGAAAATTGGTTCTCTGCTAGAGCTGTATATGGTCTCTTTCCAGCAAACACCATTAATTATGATGATATAGAGATCTACACGAATGAAAAAAGAAATGGACTTTTGACTACAATACATTCGTTACGTCAACAAACAAGAAAACCTCCGGGTAAATATAATTATGCTTTAGCAGACTTTATTGCTCCAAAAGAAACAAAAAAGAAAGATTATATAGGTGCATTTGCAGTTGCAGCTGGCTTTGGGATGGAAAACAAAATAAAAGAGTTTGAAAATGACCATGACGACTATAGCGCGATAATGCTTAAAGCTCTGGCAGACCGTTTTGCTGAAGCATTTGCTGAATGCTTACACTTACATGTAAGAAAAGATTTTTGGGGTTATGCTCCTAATGAATCGATAAAAAACCAAGAGTTAATAAATGAAAAATACAAAGGCATACGACCCGCACCTGGTTATCCAGCATGCCCAGATCATACTGAGAAAAAATTATTATGGAATTTGATCGATGTTGAAAAAAATACTGGTATAACACTTACCGAGTCTTATGCGATGTTTCCAACTGCAGCAGTTTCAGGTTGGTACTTTTCTCATCCTAATTCAAGATACTTTGGTCTTGGAAAAATTAATTATGATCAAGTAAGAAATTACGCACAAAGAAAAGGAGTTGACATAAAGATTATGGAAAAATGGCTATCGCCTAACTTAGGTTACAGCCCCGATGAAAACTAAAAAAATACACATCCATGTGTAATTAAAGTACGACTAAAAAAATTCTCTACTTGTTCTTGGGGATGTCACCCATAGATCGTCAATAGGAGCCATCTTTTGTTTTGGTTTTAGACACAAACCCATCGCGAGACTATAAGCTAATGAAGGATTGTCTATTTGATTTTTCCAGACCAATTGCACCGCCTGAAATGCTCGATGTTTAATACTTCCCGCAACTGGTGCATTCTCGATTAAATTGAGAATTTCCTCTAGTACAATACCTCTGCGAAATGTATCAGATGCCTGATATGCATCCTCAGCAAATAATTTACATGAATTAACTGTATATGTTCTGGTTGTATAATCATTAGCCAAAACATTTATTGGGTTAAGTATCTTCATAAATAATAATATTAAATAGACAATTAAACTTCTCATCTTAATTTCTCACTTATTCTATGAGCCTCCATATTTTAGGTAAAAAAAAAGGCCGCTGGTCAGATAACCTGCGGCCTTTTTAGGATTAGTTAGTTTTTTTAAGTTATTAGATTAATAAAATCCATTGACGCACAGGTGCCTGTAGCTACCGCACAGGAAGTTGCGGTGCCATATAAATACCTGTTTTGTCATATAACTTAATTTCATAGGAGCGCGATATTCTCTATATTTCTGTGTAATGTCAAGTTAAATATAGAAAAAATCTATATCATTATGATTTTTATTGGGTTTTTAATACGAAAATGCTGCTATCTCTATAGAGTATATGGTGGTTATTCATTCTTTCACATGTAAATTCCAGAAATTTTTAGCCAATAATCTAGCTTCTATTAGCTGTTCTGAAGTAAATTTTCCTTCAATTTTATCTCTAATTTCCTCGGCAGGTTTAAAGCCTCTAGCTGCAACAACGCCTGCCCACGCATAAGCTTTTAGATAGTCTCGTTCAATCTTATCACCCAAATAATAAAACTCGGCAAGCTTGTATTGGCTCATGATATTATTTTTTTTTGCTGAATTGAAAAACCACTCAAACTGTTCTTTATTTTCCTTGGGAATTCCTAATCCTTCGCGATACATACTCATGAGATTAACTTGAGACTCTAAAAATCCTTGGTTAGATGCTTTCTGATACCAAATTATTGCCATATCATAATTTTTTACTGTCCCTCTACCATTTTGATACATGACTCCTAAATCATGTTGGGCTTTTGCCAACCCCTTTAGCGCAGCTTTTTCATACCACTTTACCGCCTCGTTATAATCCTGATTTACTCCAATACCATCATGGAACAAATACCCAATACTTGCCTCGGCCTCTGCATTACCCTGAACTGCTGCTTTTCGTGACCACTTCATTGCTTGCCAATAATCTCTATCTACACCTAAACCAGTTATATATAATTTAGCTAATCTGATTTGAGATTCTGGATAACCTCTTTTTGCTGATTTTTTATACCATCTAGCTGCTTCTTGATAGTCCTGTATTAAAAATTCACCATTCTCGTACATATATCCTAGATAATATTGCGCTCTAATATCGCCACCATCGGCAAGAAAAGAAAACTCTCTATAAGCTCTCTCATAATCGCCTGATTGATAGGCCGTAAATGCAAGATCATAGTTAGATTGCCCACAGGCCAGTACAAAAAACATAAAACTTGCTAAAGTAAATAAAGATCTCATAATTTCATAAGCTTACATAGTTTCTGTAGAATATCGACTATAATAAATCAATATAAATTAGATAAAAAAATATATGCCACAATTTAGCGTGAATCATCTTGAATGTATTCGTCATAATAACATTCTATTTAGTAACCTAAACTTCAATATGAAGGACGGCGATTTGCTGCAGATCAATGGAGAAAATGGAAGCGGTAAAAGTAGTCTGCTCCAAATTTGCTCGGGACTAGCGGAACCCTCAGACGGTGCAGTCTTATGGAACGATGGTAACATTCGAAAATATCGTTATGATTTTCAGAAAAATATGCTCTATTTGGGTCATAAAAACGCAATCAAAGAATCATTAACAGTAAAAGAAAATATGGAAATTATATTTACTCTTGCAGGTATGGAAAAAAAAGAAGAATTCTCAAAAATTTTAAAAACAATTGGTCTTCCTAATATTACAAATCTATTTGCTAGAAACTTATCTGCAGGTCAACAAAGACGTTTAAGCTTAACCCGCTTATTAATGACTAGGTCAAAATTATGGTTACTTGATGAACCATTTAATACATTAGATAAACATGGTAAAAAGATGATCGAAAAAATAATTTTTGATCATTGTAATTTAGGTGGAATCGTGATTTTTACGACACATCAAGAAATTGAGTTTAATGAATACCCAATAAAAAATATTCATTTGGGAAATAAAAATGTTTGAATATATTAATATTTTCTGCACTCTACTAAAACGTGATTTAGTAATCGCAATTCGAGATAAAACAGATTTCATTAATTCGTTAACGTTCTTTGTCATTATAATTTTTCTGTTTCCTTTAACATATGGTACAGATTCAGAATTAATAATGAAATTTACTCCTGGAATGATCTGGATAAGTGCACTTCTTGCTACCTGTCTATCATTAGAAGGGGTTTTTCGATCTGATTTTGAGGATGGCACAATTGAACAATTAACTCTTTCTCGATACCCTCTAACCTTAATCTCATCTGCTAAAATAATGGCTCACTGGATCATATATAGTGCTCCTTTGATCGTTATATCTTTATTTATGAGTTTGATATTATCTCTACCAACAAATGTAATAATGGTACTTTTTATTACATTATTATTAGGTACGCCAATTCTAAGTCTCATAGGCTCTATTATGGTTGTCCTTACTGTTGGTTTACGGGGCAGTATGCTACTTAGTTTATTAATTTTACCTCTATCAATGCCTATATTGATTTTTTCAATCTTGGCTATTAATAATGCAGCAATAAACCAATCTACATCCGCTGAAATCTATTTTCTAGGTGGAATGCTTGTGCTTGCAATAACTTTAGCTCCAATTGCAACTGCTGCTGCTTTACGTGTGAGAATGAGTTAAAAGATGTATAGATGGATACAACAATTTGGTTCACCGAAATATTTTTATGATATTTCATTAGTCGTGTCAAAATGGATTGGGGTTATTTGCCTCATATGCTTTATTGCAGGCTTATACGGAGGATTAGTAATAGCACCACCGGATTATCAACAAGGTGATAGTTATAGAATTATATACATACATGTTCCAGCATCGTGGATGTCTCTTTTTGTTTATATGATCTTAGCTATTTCAGGAGCTATAACTCTTATTTGGCGTATTAAAATCGCCGATTTTGTAGCTAGATCAAGTGCCATAATTGGTGCATCCTTTACTTTCTTGGCATTAGCAACTGGCGCTATCTGGGGTAAACCAATGTGGGGTACCTATTGGGTATGGGACGCTAGATTAACCTCTGAATTAATTTTGCTCTTTCTGTACTTGGGTTACATTGCACTTCAATCCTCATTCGAAGATAGACGTGTTGGAGCTCGCGCAGGAGCAATACTAGCTTTAATAGGCGTTATCAATATTCCTATCATCCATTACTCGGTTGAATGGTGGAGTACGCTTCATCAAGGTCCAACTATCTCTAAACTAGATGCACCCTCAATTCACTACTCAATGCTTATTCCTTTATTATTAATGGCGATAGCTTATAAAACTTTTTACATATATACCCTTCTAATAAACATAAGAAGTGAAATTATAGAAAGTGAATATAACGCTACATGGGTAAAAAAAATGATAGGAGATTGAATTATGCTATTTGAAAATTTCTTTTCAATGGGTGGGTACGGAATATACGTATGGTCTGCATATGCTATTACGTTTATTGTGCTAATTTTAAATCTTTTCTTTACTATAAAAAGAGAAAAAAAAATACTTCGTAATTATAAAAAAAAATAAATCATCATAATAATAAAGAGAATAATGTCACCTAGAAAGAAGCGTATTTTTGTTATTTGCATAGTGTTATCTGGTATAACTATATCGGTGGCACTTATTCTTACGGCATTTGAAAAAAACCTAATGTATTTTTACAGTCCAACAGAGGTCGCTAATGGTAGTGCACCCGAGGTACGTGATTTTCGAATTGGAGGCATAGTGCTAAAAGATAGCGTTAAAAGAAATGTTGATAATCTTAAAGTGAGTTTTGTGCTAACAGACACAGTTAGTGAAATTGAAGTTCAGTATGAGGGAATACTTCCTGATTTATTTAGAGAAGGTCAGGGAATTGTTGCTAATGGTAAACTTCAATCAAATAATATTTTTATTGCAAAACAGGTATTGGCAAAACATGATGAAAATTATATGCCACCAGAAGTTGCAGAAGCCTTAGAAAAAGCAAATTCTCACTTTATGGAACAATATAAATAATAAAACGACCGCGATGATACCTGAGCTTGGACATTTTACCTTAATTTTAGCCTTAGCAATGGCCTTTATACAAAGTAGTTTTCCTTTAGTGGGAGCTACTATTGCTAATCAAACATTCATGGCTTTAGCAAGGCCAGTTGCACGCCTACAATTTTTCTTTGTAGTCATCTCATTTTTTATATTGGTATACTCTTTCTTGATCAATGATTTTTCTATATCTTATATCGCAAATAACTCCAATACATTACTGCCTTGGTACTATCGCTTTTCAGCAGTATGGGGTGCCCATGAAGGATCATTGTTACTTTGGGTGCTTATTTTAAATATTTGGACAATAGCTGTAACTTATTTCAGCCGTGGTTTACCTGAATATTTTGTAGCTCGTGTTATTGGCGTTATGGGCTTAATCAGCGCTGGCTTTCTTCTATTTATGTTATTTACATCAAATCCGTTTGAACGGATCTTTCCGATTCCATTAGACGGCGCTGATTTAAATCCTTTACTACAGGATATTGGTTTAATTATACACCCGCCAATTCTTTACATGGGGTATGTCGGATTCTCTGTTGCCTTTAGTTTCGCTATAGCAGCACTATTAGATAGCAATCTCGATACAACATGGGCCAGATGGTCAAGACCTTGGACCTTACTTGCTTGGATATTTCTTACGTTAGGCATCGCGCTTGGTAGCTGGTGGGCCTACTATGAGTTGGGTTGGGGCGGCTGGTGGTTTTGGGATCCCGTAGAAAATGCCTCTTTTATGCCATGGCTTATTGGAACAGCACTTATTCACTCTCTTGCTGCTACAGACAAAAGAGGGATATTTAAAAATTGGACATTATTGCTATCTATATGCGCATTCGCTCTAAGTTTACTAGGTACTTTCTTAGTACGTTCTGGAGTAATAACGTCAGTTCATGCGTTTGCCACTGACCCAACAAGAGGAATTTTTATACTTTTATTACTAGGTGTATTTGTTGGAGGCTCACTCGTTCTTTATGCATTTCGTGCGCCTACCATAAAAGCAGGTGGTAAATTTAAATTACTCTCTCGAGAAACATTTCTACTGCTAAATAGTATTTTATTTTTAGTTGCTATGCTTACGGTGTTACTTGGAACAATTTATCCTTTAATTATTGAAGCATTAAATCTTGGAAAAATATCTGTTGGTGCTCCCTACTTCAATGCAGTATTTGTTCCAATAATGTCACCTCTTGTTGTTTTTCTTGGTCTAGGAGTTATTACAAAATGGAAGCAAGATAATCTTTTTCAACTACTCATAAAATTACGATACTTATTAATATCGACATTGTTTATTGGTATTACTATTGTATTAGTATTCTTCGAAAACCATCAATTAAAAACATCAATGGGGATTATTGCAGCATTATGGATATCACTGACAACTTTTTACTCATTTTATTTGCGACTTCAAAATAAAAAAAATAAATTAGCAGCAATGTTAATAATACCTCGCAGTTACTATGGAATGTTGCTTGCACATCTTGGTTTTTCTGTTTGTATTGTTGGAATAACAATAACAAGTAATCATAGTGTAGATATTCATGAACGAATGAAAATTGGAGATACTATTGAATTTTCAAATTACCAATTTAATCTTAGAGACTTAAAGGAAATTTCAGGTCCTAATTATAAAGCAACTGAGGCTATCGTAGATGTTAAAAAAAATGAAACTCTTATAACAACACTTCGTTCTCAAAAGAGAATCTATACAGTTCGTGATATGCCAATGACTGAAGCCGGAATTGATGCTGGGTTTACAAGGGACATATATATGTCATTAGGTGAACCACTAGATACTGAATCATGGAGCGTGAGATTGTATCATAAACCTTTTGTCCGCTGGATATGGTTGGGCTCGATACTAATGGCCATTGGTGGTTTGCTAGCAATATTAGATAAACGCTATCGTACCGCTAAACAAAGAAAAAAATCGATTATTGTTAACAATGAAGTTGTATCATAACTTAAATGATCCGATATCTTCTTCCACTAACAATTTTTCTTGGAATTACAGTTTTATTCATTTATGGACTTCAAAATGATCCAAGATATATTCCATCTCCATTAATAAATCAGTCAGCGCCAGAATTCAATCTGCCCACTCTGCACGAACCAGAATTAAATATTAAAATGGATACTTTAAAAGGTAAGGTATCGCTTCTAAACGTATGGGCATCTTGGTGCGCAGCGTGTCGCATTGAGCATCCTATATTAAACAATGCTGTCAGAAATTATGATATAAAACTCTATGGATTAAATTATAAAGATTCAAGGTCAGAAGCCCTTATATGGTTGAAAGATTTAGGTAATCCATATATTGAGAGTGCTTATGATAAAGATGGCGTTGTCGGGATTGATTACGGAGTTTATGGTGTACCTGAGACATTCATTATAGATAAGCAAGGAATTATTCGATACAAACATATTGGCCCGATTAACAATGAACAATTTGATAATATTATTATGCCAATGATAAGAAATCTTGAGGAAGAAAAATAATCATGAATAAAAGATTTATGTCTATTCTAATTCCTATTTTATTTTTTTATGCACAGAATTGTTTTACAAATGATGAGCCGGTAAAATTTAAGAACATTCTTCAAGAGGAACAATACTACAATCTTCTTGAGGAAGTTAGGTGTCTAGTGTGTCAAAACCAATCACTTGCTGATTCAAATGCCCCACTTGCACAAGATTTAAGAAATGAAATATATGAGATGGTTAATTCTAAGAAAAATAATAATGAAATTTTGGATTTTTTAGTTAAAAGATATGGTGATTTTGTTTTGTACCGTCCCCCCTTGAAAAAAAATACATGGTTGCTTTGGTTTGGCCCTTTTCTAATTTTAATTATAGCAATATCTATCGGCATTATAGTTATTAAAAAACAAATAGGTGATAAATAAATATCACTAAAATAAATTATGATTTTATTCTGGTCAATCGCATCAAGTTTTCTATTAATATCAATAATAGTAATTATAAGAACATTATTTAGAAATAATGATGCTAAATATAGTAACAAAGCTACTCACGATCAAAAATTAAGAGAAATATACATCGATATAGAAAATAAATTAATTTCTGAGAGCGAAGCAAAAGATGCAATTATTGAATTAAAAAAATTAATACAAAAGGATAGCGAAAATATAGATTTTACAAATTCAAAATTACGCAACCTAAAAATTAGATCAAAAAAAATTATTTCTATACTTATTTTTATATTAGTACCTGTCTTTGTTTTAACAATATATAGCTATATCGGTAGTTCTAATTCAATAAAACTGCTAGCTACTAATACTAGCTCTCAAGAGCTTAGCAATGACAACCTTGTATCAGTCGAAGAAATGCTAAAGGGTGTTGAGAGAAGATTAATTGATGATCCAGATAATGCAAATGATTGGTTAATGCTTGCTAATTCTTATGTCGTACTAAAACGTTATACGGACGCAATTAGAGCATATGAAAATTTATATCGATTAAACGGCGATGATCCGTCACTTTTATTCCGATATGCAGATGTTCTTGCAATGGCTAATTCTGGAATTTTTAAGGGCAAACCAACCGAACTCGTTAAGAAAGGTTTGCAGTTAGATCCAGAAAATACAATGGGATTATGGTTAGCAGGTCTAGCAGAATATGAAGAAGGTAGGATAAATAAAGCAATTGATTACTGGCAGAGAGTTCTACCAAAACTTGAAAAAGGGTCTGATGAAGAGAAAAATATAAAAAAATACATTGAGTTCGCTGCTAAAGAAAATAATATTTCATTGGATAATAGTGTTGTTGAAAAAACTAATTTAAGCGAATACTCAATAAAGTTAAATATTGAATTATCTTCGGACTTTAGCGCTGTAGATATAAACAATACAGTCTTTATTTATGCAAAACCGGTAAATAGTAATATTAAAATGCCAATTGTTGTTTTACGTAAAAAAGTTAGTGATCTTCCATTAGAATTAAGTCTGGATGATTCTATGTCTATGCTGCCGAACAATAAGTTATCTGGTTATGAGTCTGTAATTGTTTTAGCTAGAATTTCAAAAACTGGAAATGCAAAATCAGAAAAAGGTGACTTAATTGGTGTTAGTAATCCTATTTCAACGAGATCAAAAGAAACGATTAAGATTATTATCAATTCAATTGTTGAATAATCTTATGTATAATCCTGTCTCTTATGAAGTATTTTCGTAATTTACATAAACAATATTTACTGATCTCCATAATCTCAATAGGTTTATTAGGTAGAGCCTTTGTTGCATCTGGATTCATGCTTAATACAGATTTAAGTAGTGGAGATTTAATCACTGTTACGCTATGTCATGGTCCTAATAGCATTAACCAACTTTCTGGTCTTGATAATTCAAAGAATAATAATCCAGAGAATGATAATGAAGAAAATTATTGTAACTTATGGACATCAAGTGCGACATCACTTGTATTAATAAATTTAATAACAATTGATGAAGAATATTATGTAGATAATCAATTATTGAATTACTATAATGTTTTAACAATACCTGCCATTAAATCATCAAAACTTGTTCGCGCACCTCCTGTTTAATTTTTCTTAATATGAAACTTTTTGACTAAATTTTTCTCATATATATGTATATATGATTTTATAGAGGTGCGTATGTATTTATTTAAGAAAAAACTTATTTATTTAATAATTACTGTATTTTCAAGTTTTCATAGCTATGCAAACGAACAATATAGTGATGTGGGTATCGTATTAGAAAATGGAGAAGTTAAGCCAGTGTATTCTGCTGGCCATGCTCCGGTTGATGTTATGGCTGATCACATGCACAAGAAAGGCGAGTGGATGACATCCTATCGTTTTAAACATATGAGCATGGAAGGTAATCGAATTGGAACATCTAAAGTAACCCCGGAATTTATTGTTTCAAATATTTCAAACAGATTTTCTCCACCAGCAACCTTACGTGTTGTCCCAACAAAAATGACAATGGATATGCATATGATTGGTGCAATGTATGCACCTAGTGATTGGTTAACATTAATGTTTATGGGTATGTATATGCAAAAATCAATGGATCACATAACATTTCAAGGTGGATCTGGTACTACTCGAAGAGGTGAATTTACTACAACTTCTAGTGGAATAGGTGATACAAAAATAACTGGTATGTTTCGTCTGTTAAAAAATAATACAAATAGTCTGCATGTTAATGCCGGAATAAGCCTGCCAACTGGAAGCACAGATAAGCGTGACACAATATTAACACCCGGTGGTGCTAGAAATAATGTCGTGCTGCCCTATAGCATGCAATTAGGTTCTGGAACTTATGATTTTCTACCGGGCATAACCTACAACGGCCAAAGAAAAAAAATTCATTGGGGTGCTCAATATCTTGGCACACTTAGAATTGGAAGCCATAAAGGATATAGTCTCGGACAAATACATGAAATGACGTCATGGTTAACATATCAATGGACGCCACCCATATGTACATCTGTGAGATTATCTTACAAAAACGAAGGAAAGATTGATGGTATTGATGGACGAATTTCTCTGCCTGTTCAAACAGCTGATCCAGATAAATATGGTGGTAAAACTGCAAGTTTGCAATTTGGTATGAATCTAGCAGGTCAGACAGGCCTTGTGAGAGGGCATCGCTTAGCATTAGAAGCAGATATTCCTATTTATCAAGATTTAAATGGTCCGCAAATGGAGACAGATTTTACTGTTACTTTGGGATGGCAGTATGCGTGGTGACAGAGAAAACTAACACAAAAACCAATTATTTTTTTTATTAAATTAAATATAAATCATATATTTAAAGACAATATCTAAATTAAATAATAATTATCTTAATGGCTTGCTATTGCCCCACTGGTCTAATTCTAAATAGCTTGCCGTTAGACTCGTCTGTTATTAGGTATAAAAAACCATCAGGTCCCTCTTTAATCTCTCTGATTCTTCCTAATTCGCCATTTAGCAGTCTCTCTTCTTTAATTACTCGATTATTTTTAATCTCAAGTCTCGCTAGCTGTCCAAATTTTAGAGAGCTAACAAAGATATTGCCTTTCCATGCAGGAAATTGTTCCCCGCTATAAAAAATTACACTCGAAGTTGCGATTGATGGCACCCAATAATGTATAGGTTGCAACATATTTTCCTTATGTGTCCCCTCTCCAATTTTTGTGCCTGTAACATAATTAACGCCATGCGTGATAACAGGCCACCCATAATTCATGCCAGATCGAATTAAATTAAGTTCATCGCCTCCCTGGGGACCATGCTCAATTGTCCAAATATTTCCTGTTATAGGATCTGATGCAATTCCTTGTATGTTTCGATGCCCATATGTATAGATTTCTGGCCTCACATCAGGACGCTCTATAAATGGATTATCTTTTGGCAGCGATCCATCATTATTTATTCTAATGAGAGAGCCTGCGTGATCATTAAGATTCTGAGCTCGCTCCGGTTCACCTCGATCTCCCAGTGTTATATAAATTCTATTTGTTGTTGTTAATAGTCGGGAACCAAAATGCCGCCCTCCTCTTGACTTTGGCTTAAGCTGAAACAGCACTTTAATATTTTCAAGTCTATTATCATTTAATTTAGCCTTAATGACTTCTGTTCCAATGCCTAAAAAATTTCCTGAAGAATATGATAAATAAATAATTTGGTTATTTTTAAAATTTGGATCCAAAGCAATATCTAGTAGCCCACCTTGTCCGATTGATTCAATCTTTGGAAGATTTTTAATCGGATCAGATAATTGCCAATTTTCAATAATTCTAAGTTTTCCAGGACGCTCTGTAACTAAAATCTGATTATGACTTAAGAACTCCATAGACCACGGATATTCTAAACCTTTAGTAAGCAACTCTACTAAAAAAGAATGCTTCTCTGAAGAGAATTGATCTTCTGCATTAACAAAACTATGTATCGTAAAAAGTAAAATTATTATTCTAAACATTATATTTTTATATTAGACATAACCTAAGGTTTTTCTGATATTATAATTGTTCTTATTGGTGCAGGGTAACCCTCTACCGTCTTATTTTTGTCCTTTATATCTAAAAAATCATCAAGCGACTTGAATTCCATCCATTCTGTTACACGTTGCTCGTCTACAGAAGTTTGTTGTGTATTGATTACCTTAATATTTTTAAAACCTGTATTTTCAAGCCACTTAGTTAGTAATTTTAAACTCGGTATTGACCATACATTTTTCATTTTTGCATACCTGTCGTTAGGAATTAATACATCAAGATTTTCAGAATCAATCACAAGAGACTCAATAATTAATTCACCGCTTGATTTAAGATGTTGGAATAGCTGTCTCAAATGCATTAATGGGTCACGACGGTGATAAATTACGCCCATAGAAAATACTGAATCAAAACATAGGTTTTCATGAGCTATAGATTCAATCCCAAGCGGTACATAATCTATATTAGCATCCGGTAAATATTTTTTTGTTGCTATGAACTGAGAATAGAATAATAACGATGGATCAAGTCCTAAAACATACTCTGCTTTTTTACCAAGCATCCGCCATCCGTAGTATCCATTTCCACATCCGATATCTAACACTAATTTATTTTCAAGTGGCTTTATATGTTCCGCGAGTCTATTCCACTTCATATTTGATTGCCATTCTGCATCTAAGAATAAACCAAAAATATTAAAAGGCCCTTTACGCCATGGTTTTAATTTCATTAAATTATTTTTTAATATTGCTCTCTCTTCAATTGAGCAATCAGATTTATCTCCAATTGTAACGGCATCTAATGTAAAATCGAATTTCGAGACAGTTATGTTTGGTAATTCATCAATATATTTCATCCATTTAAAATAATCACCATGATTAATGTCGCTAAAAAAAATTGGTAGTTCATTTTTCAGATAATCACTAAAACTACTCATTGAATTACTATCTAGCAGATCATAAAGTTTTTGAAATTCCATAAGCACAACAAGGAATTATTTAAAAGCAATTATTGATGCGAAATTGAAACACTTAAACCACGTGAAATATTTTTCAAAACCTATCCGTTTGAGCCTGCTAAAATGTGAATCAATACTTTCGGGCATAAGAACATTCTCCAGGGCCTCTCTTTTTCTTGCTATTTCAGATTCTTCATAACCATTCATTTTTTTCATTTGAAAATGTAGCTGAGTCGTAGCATCGTCTTCAAAATCACTATCAGAAAAAATTTTCTCTGAAAGGATGAGTACGCCTCCGGGCAAAAGTGAATTGAAAATTTTATTTATTAGTTCATCACGCTGTTCTACAGGGATGAATTGCAGTGAAAAATTCATAATAACTAATGACGAGTTTTTAATCTTGATATTTAATATATCATCAATAATGAATTCAATCGGTAGCTCTACTTTCTTTTTTTCAATATTTTTTTTACAACTATTTATCATAGATTTTGAACTGTCTATGGCAATAATTTTTATGCCACTGTCAATTATTTTATTTCGTATCGCGAAACTAACAGCTCCTAATGAACAACCTAAATCATAAATACTACTATTACTCTGGGCATATTTTTCTGCAATCACGGGCATCATAGATGTTATGAGCTCATACCCTGGTACTGAACGATTAATCATGTCAGAGAAAACGGACGTTACTTCGTCATTAAATTCAAAAGGTTTGATTCTCTCGTTATCTGAGCGATATATTTTATCTTTCATTAGTATCTATCAAGCAAATCATTATCAATCCATTCTTGCTCCAATATGCTTATCATTTCTCTTTTCTGCTAATTCAACTTGTCGCTGACGCTCACGAAAACTTTCCTTCTTTTTTTCACTTTTTTCATTTATACATTTCGGACAAGAAATTCCTTTTTGATATTCACTGGATTTCATGTCTTGTGCTGATAGCGGACGACGGCATGCAAAACACTGCTCATATTTTCCTTCTGCTAGTTCGTTATCCACTGAAACTCGCGAATCAAAAACGAAGCATTCGCCTTCCCAAAGGCTTTCTTCAGAATCAACTTTTTTAATATAATTTAAAATTCCACCATGCAATTGATACACTTTTTCAAATCCCTCTTTTATCATATATGAACTTGCTTTTTCACATCGTATTCCTCCGGTACAAAATAAAGCAATTTTTTTATTCTTTTTTGATGCTAATGTTTTCTTAATAAATGCAGGAAAATCACGAAAGTTTTTTGTATTTGGTGAAATTGCTTTTTTAAAACTCCCTATTTGATATTCATATTTATTGCGTGTATCTATTAAAATTAATTCAGGATCAGATATTAATGAATTCCAATCATTTGGATCAACATGAACTCCCGTAGTGATATTTGGTTCTACACCTTCTTGGCCTAAAGTAACTATCTCTTTTTTTATTTTTATCTTAAATCTGTGAAATGGTATTTCATCTGCAAATGATTTTTTATAATCAATATCATCAAATCTTACGTCTTGTTTCAGAAAGGTTAATAACGCAGAGATTGCCTCTCGACTTCCCGCCATAGTGGCATTAATACCTTCCTCTGCCAGTAAAACAGTCCCTTTTATGTTCTTTTTAATACAAAAATTACGAATATTTTTTTCAAACAATGTGTAGCTTGAAAATTTCATGAATTTGTAAAAACTAATAATTTGATATTTTTTTTTCATATTATTTTTACTATAAAAAACAATGACATATTGGTTAATAAAGCAATTTTCCAGAAATATCCATTTTTTTCAAAAACACGCAAAAAAAAGCGTCTCTAATAAAATATTAGTGCTTCCTAACATACTAAAAACATAGATTTTTTTCCTTATTCTTACATTTTTATCTATTTTTAAACAATTTATCCACAGGATATCCTAAATAAAATCACAGCTCATTCCACAAGATATTGTGGTTTAATTAGCGCTTGACCACATCTTATTGTGGTGTTATACATTCCCTTACGATATAAATCTAAACAAATTTCGAGCTATTTTAATCTTGCTGTAACAAAAACAACAATATCGAATAAAAGTAAAGAACTTGAATAGTATTAATTACTAATAAAAACAATAAGATAGAGGGTTATAAATGGGAGTAGAATCGAGTGAAGCGCCTACCGATATTGATGCCGCAATTAGTGAGCTGGAAGATGCAATCCAAAGTGATGAAAAAAAACAATTAATATCTCAAGAAGAAATTTTTGCAAAAACAGCTGCAGATCATGTTGAAAAAGAATTTCTATCTAGTCATCTCAACAACTATAAAGTAATAAGGCGCAACGGTAAGGTCACTGCCTTTGATACCAGCAAAATATCAATAGCACTAACAAAAGCCTTTATTAGTGTTGAGGGTGGAACTGCTGCTGCTTCTACACGCATTCATCAAGCAGTTGAGTCATTAACACAAATCGTAATTAACGCATTTACTCGTCGTTTGCCTGACGGCGGAACTTTACATATCGAAGATATTCAAGATCAGGTTGAACTTGCTTTAATGCGTAACGGCGAACAAAAAGTTGCGAGGGCATACGTCTTGTATCGCGAGGAACGTGCTCGTGAACGTGCTGCTGATACAGATTTAGATTCACAACCAGTAGAACAGAATGACGCTTCCGTATTAAGCGTAACCCAAACGGATGGTGTAAAAAAACCATTAGACGTAACGCGTTTAAATGTAATTGTCGAAGAGGCCTGTGATGGACTGGGTCAAGTTGAACCAAAAGCAATTATTGAAGCGACACAAAGCAATCTATTTGATGGTATTGATGAAGAGAATGTAGCTCAGGCACTAGTTATGAGTGCTAGAACACTGATAGAGAGAGATCCAAACTATAGTTATGTTGCTGCAGCATTATTGCTTGATCAACTGCGTCAAGAAGCATTAACTTTTATAAGCGAAGTAAATACTCAAGCAACACATAAAGAAATGAAGATGCTATATCGAGATTATTTCAAAAAATTTATTCATCGCGGGGTCGAACTTGACTTACTTGATCAAGAACTAACTAAATACGATTTAACTAGACTAAGTGAAGCTTTAAAACCCGATTGCGATCGAAATTTCACCTACTTAGGTTTACAAACCCTCTATGATCGTTATTTTATCCACTCAATGGACGTGCGTTTTGAATTACCTCAAGCTTTTTTTATGCGTGTTGCTATGGGGCTAGCAATTAATGAAGAAGAACGAGATACGCGTGCTATAGAGTTTTATGAGTTACTCTCATCATTTAATTTTATGAGCTCAACACCAACACTATTTAATTCTGGTACTAGACGTCCACAACTATCTAGTTGTTATTTAACAACGGTCCCCGATGATCTTGATGGTATTTTTTCTGCAATTAAAGATGATGCATTGTTATCTAAATTTGCAGGAGGATTGGGAAATGATTGGACGCCTGTTCGTGCGCTGGGAACACACATAAAAGGAACAAATGGTAAATCGCAGGGCGTAGTTCCATTTCTAAAGGTCGCAAATGATACAGCCGTTGCCGTAAACCAAGGCGGTAAACGAAAAGGAGCAATGTGCGCCTATCTGGAAACTTGGCATCTTGATGTCGAGGAATTTTTAGATTTACGGAAAAACACAGGCGATGATCGACGTCGAACACACGATATGAATACAGCAAATTGGATACCTGATCTTTTTATGAAACGTGTCGCGGAAGATGGTGAATGGACATTATTTTCACCTCATGAAACAAGCGATCTGCATGACTTATATGGAGAAAAATTTGAAAAACGTTACAGTGAATACGAACTTAATGCTAAAAACGGAGACATAAAAAATTATAAGACGATAAAAGCTGTCGATCTTTGGCGAAAGATATTGTCGATGCTTTTTGAAACGGGGCATCCATGGATAACTTTCAAAGATCCATGCAATATACGCTCACCCCAGTCTCATGCCGGCGTTGTTCACTCTTCAAATCTTTGTACTGAAATAACATTAAACACATCAGAAGATGAAATTGCTGTTTGTAATTTAGGCTCAGTAAATCTTCCTCAACACATAAATGATGATGGTTTAGATGTTGAAAAATTAGAAAAAACTATAAATACAGCAATGAGAATGCTTGATAATGTAATTGACTACAACTTTTACAGTGTATCTAAAGCAAGAAGATCTAATCTTCGCCACAGGCCAGTTGGTCTTGGTGTGATGGGATTCCAAGATAGTTTATATAAGTTACGACTTCCATACAGTTCAGATGAGGCAGTAAATTTTGCTGATAAGAGTATGGAGACAATAAGCTACTTAGCTATAAAAGCATCAACTAACTTAGCTGAAGAACGAGGACCTTATTCAACGTTTAGTGGCTCATTATGGAGCAAGGGAATTCTGCCCATTGATTCATTAAAGGTATTGGGTGAGGAACGTGGAGATTATCTGCAAGTAAACTATGAAACATCAATGGATTGGGAAAATCTACGTCAGCGTGTAATGCAAACAGGAATGCGTAATTCAAATTGTATGGCAATAGCGCCAACGGCAACAATCTCAAACATTTGTGGTGTAAGCCAATCAATAGAACCTACGTACCAAAATTTATTTGTAAAATCTAATCTTTCAGGTGAGTTTACTGTTGTTAACCCATACCTTGTTCGTGACCTGAAAGAACGTGAAATATGGGATGAAGTTATGGTTAATGATCTTAAATATTTCGATGGAAGTGTTCAAAAAATTGATCGTATACCGAGTGAGATAAAAAATATCTACGCAACTGCATTTGAAATTGATCCTCGATGGCTAGTTGAGTCAGCCGCAAGAAGACAAAAATGGATTGACCAAGGTCAATCACTAAACCTATACATGGCTGAACCAAGTGGGAAAAAATTAGATAATCTATACAAGCTTGCCTGGGTGCGTGGATTAAAAACTACTTACTATCTCAGATCTTTGGGCGCAACACACATGGAAAAAAATGCGAACGAAAAAAATGAAACAAACAACGACAACTCAATTGATGAGCCAAAAGTTTGTTCGATTATAGATCCAGATTGTGATGCATGTCAGTAATACAAACTAATTTAAAAATGAGGTAACTATGACAATGTTGGACTGGGATAACCCATTAGAAACTCAAACACATAATAAGACTGACGTAGATTCAGCTCTTGTTAGTAATACTCTGAGTAGAGCAGCTTCATATAAAGAAGTCCAAACACCCTCAGAAGAACAGAATTTAAATCAAAATAAATTAACTCCAGTAAATCCTGAAGATAAACGTGTCATTAATGGACAAACAGATATAAATCAATTAGCTCCATTTAAATATCCATGGGCCTGGAATTTTTTTCTTAATGCAAATAAAAATCATTGGACACCGCTTGATATTAATATGGCACAAGATGTAACAGATTATCGACACAAGCTTACCGTAGAAGAAAAACATGTCTATGAAAATGTGCTGTCCTATTTAACAACTTCAGATATTCTCGCTATGCGTAATATTGGTCTTGCTGTAATGGAAAAAATGTCCGCTCCAGAATTACAAATTTATCAAGCAAGACAAGTATACGAAGAATCCCTGCACACTTGGACGTATCAGCATTGCATTGAAACAATAGGTCTTAATCAGAGTGAGATATATAATCGTTATCGAGTAGTGCCTGAAATTAATCAAAAAATATGCATGGCTAATAACCGCTTAGACTCTGTCTTGCGTTCTGATATTGACTTGAAAGATCCCGACGAATTACGTAATTTTGTTCTTTCCTACATGTTCTTTGCCGCGATTTTTGAGGGCTGTTGGTTTTATAACGGATTCAGCCCAGTTTTCGCACTGCAACGCAGAGGACTAATGAAAGGAACAGCAGAGCAATTTCAATACATCATGCGTGATGAAGTCATGCATGCTGCGTTTGGTATTCGTGTTGTTAAACAAATTATTCAGGAAGAAAATTTAAAACCCGATAAAAAAGAAATTCGTGAAATGTGGGATGAAGCCTATGAAGCTGAAAAAGCCTACACAAATTATATCTTACGTGATCAGATTCTTGGTTACTCTGCAGAGATGCATCTTGGTCAATTTAAATACATAGCAAATAGACGTGCAAACCAACTTGGCTTGGATGAGGAACCTTTTCCCGAAGCTGAATCAACATTACCTTGGTTAGATGAGCAAGCTAATTTAAGAAAAGAGAAAAATTTCTTTGAAACTCGTGTCACTGAGTATCAAACGGGTGGCGCTTTGAATTGGGATTAATAGTTTTAGTGACCGCTTCGGCGGAAGTCGAGATGGATACTCGACTATTGCCTGGTATCTCCAGCCTCTTCCGGATACCAGGCCTTCTTATTCTTTAACCCAGCTCTTACCTGAGCTGGGATTTTATTTTTTTAAGATAAACCATATAGTGTTTAATCACAATTAAAAAAAGATATATTTTGAATTTGTCTTGAACAAAAAAATTAAAAGATTTATTTTTCAGAAAGTATTGACTCTAATTTATTATATTCGCTTTTATGTAGACAAAATAAATCACCTTGATATTTTTCATGCATTGATGCAAAGCCCTTGTCTAGGTCATTGCTTTGTCCATGTTCAGTAATTTTTGATTTATTTAATGTAATCTTTTTTGATTTAATAATAATTAATTTTTTAGCGAATAGCTTAGTAGCTAACCATAGCGAGATACTATCTGATGTTATATCCCACGTTTTTGGGATTTCTAAACTATCATCTAACAGGCTATCTGGTAACCATAAATAAGAATTATAAGAATCTTTCTTTACGGATAAATTATTTATGTTTCTTATTATTTTTATATTTGAATTAATACTAGTTAAGAAATAACCATATTGAGCCATTGCTAAAAGTGCAAGTTTATGTGCAATCTCATCATTAAAATTACTATTATTTTGTATTTTTCTTATTGAATCAGCAAACTCACCGCCACCAGGAACTAGGATCAAAATACTATTTCTTTTAACTTGAAAAATAGAATTAAGCCAGTATTGAAGCTCGCTACTTCTCATCAAACTCCCACCAAGCTTTATTACTGTTAGTGACAATTAAACACTCTTCTCTTCTAGCACCTTAAACATCGCTGATGCTTTATCAAAACATTCTTTGTATTCAGATTCAACAGTAGAATCCCATACGATGCCTCCTCCAACAAAAAAATGAATTTTATTGTTGCAATAAATCAAAGTCCTTATACAAATATTACTATCAATATTTCCATCAAATCCTATATAAGCTATTGAGCCACAATATATTGATCGTCTATCTGGCTCAAGTTCATCAATTATTTCCATAGATCTAAGTTTGGGAGCTCCAGTAATTGATCCTCCTGGAAAACATCCTTCTATGAGGTCAATTGCATCTTTATTTTTGTCAAGACGCCCTGAAATAGTACTCACCAAATGATGTACTGTTGAGAAGGTTTCCAATGCAAATAATTTAGGCACATTGACTGTTCCAGATTCACAAGATTTACTAATATCATTTCGTAAAAGATCAACTATCATTAAATTTTCAGCACGATCCTTTTCGCTATTAAGCAATGATGCGGCTAGCTCCTTATCTTCATAAGCAAAAACTGAACGATGTTTAGTTCCTTTAATTGGCTTTGTCTCAACTTGCTTACCTACAAGCTTTAAAAAACGCTCAGGAGAAGAACTAAGAATATTTCCTGACGGTAGATTCATATATGCAGAAAATGGAGCAGGATTATGTGTTCTTAATTTTTTATATAATGCCCAAGTATCACCCTCAAATTCAGCTGAAAAATGTTGGGCAAAATTCACCTGATAACAGTCACCATTTCTTATATATTCCTTTATGCTATTGAAAGCTTTTTCATATTCCTTTTTTGAAATATTTGATTTTATTTTTGATTTTATTTTAAAATTATTTTTTTTAATATTTTTTATTTCAGAAAATATTTTTTGCAAATCATTCCAGATTAATGATGTTGAATGAAACCTATTGAAGCTCGCCAACCATGTTTTTTTCATATGGTGGTCAACTATTAACGACCAATCATAAATTCCTATCGCCATGTCAGGCATATCTATATTTTTTTTAGAATTACCGGAAAAATTCTCGACTCTGCGACTTAAATCATACCCAAAATAACCAAGGGCGCCTCCCGCAAAAGGTAATCCGCTCAAATTTTCTTCTTTTTTCCCAAGATTTTCTCTCACCAAGTCAAATGGGTTTTCTTCGGAGATTACTTTATTACCATCTGATGTAATATATGTTTTCTTATTATAGGTTTCTAGTGTAATTGATGGTCTTCCTGTAATAACATCGTAACGTCCTGTATCAATGCGCGGGTAGCCGCTATCAAGAAATATACACCATGGTTCATCTGAAATTAATGAAAAAATTTCTTCTGAATTATCATGGTAAGAAAGTTCTGATATTTTCATTTTATTTGTGATATGCGATTCAATTGTGCAATAGAGACTGCTGAGGCACAGATGTTACTTTTATACTTATTCTCAATACTGCAGTCTACTAAGTCACTAAAATTAATACAGGGTATATCTAGCTTTTCAGCAATAATTTTAACTAAAAATTGACCAACTCCAGCACAGATAATATATTTATTTTTTTCAGGCAACTTTAACAAAACTTTTTTCACTGCATTTATTATCATTTCTATTTGTACTTCATGAAAATATTTAGCAAGATCGGTACAAGATCTATCATCATTCACATCACATAAATCTAAACCAATCATTCTTGCAAGTCTGCACTTACTATCAATAACTGACTTGCCCTTTCCATCTGCAGCGTCCATTAAATCATCAGAATCGTTTAGATAGCCCAATATTCGATATATATCTGCTGTGTTGGCAAAATTTTCAGAGACTATTCCTTGCTCATTTCCATTAAACTTAACTCTTGTTGTTAATGACATCAATGGAGTTCTTATTACTCCGGTATAAACTAATTCATTGGAGCATAGTCTTGAAAAATCATTTAAACCATCTGGACAAGATTTATTATTAGCAAATGGAATAATATCTGTTGTTGTACTACCAATATCAATTAATAACCCAGACTCTATTAATGTTGCAACATAGCTAGCGCTTGCGTGCCAATTTGCTGAAGCAATATTAGTATAATTTTTCTCTATATTGTTTATCTTCCCTAACCCATAATTAGTTGAATAAAAGAAAGTATTTTTTCCTAGTATTTTTTTACATAAATCTATCACCTTGGCTACACCATCTTTCCTGCTGTTAAAAATATCGACTAATTCTGCTGTCATCGTTAATCCATGAGATATTCTCTCTTTTGGTAATTGCTGTTCAATATAGTTTAATTGATCTTCTAGAATTGAAAATCCCTTCCATATGGGAGTTGCATACTGTTCAGCATATAAAACTTTTCCAATGTTATTTACATTAGCTACTTTTATATGAGCACCGCCAATATCCCAACCGATATAATTAGACATACTATTAATTCACTATAATAATTTTATTTTTACTGGTATTGCATTTTCTATATTTATATCTTGTATCTCATTAGTTAAAAATGTTTTTAATATTTTTTCTGTTACATTAACACCTAATGATTCTGAAATTCCCACTAGTGATGTTGTAAACCTAGGGTTTATATCTATTACAAATAATTTCTCGTTTGATCTTATTAAATCAATACCTATATATCCTGAAAAACCAGGTATACATTCGACTACATTTTCTGCTAATTCCCTCATTTCATTTTTATAAGATAAATACTCATTGACAATAATACTATCTAAGTAGATTAACTTATTTTTTATTTTTATCTCTAGTTTATTACAAGATAACAATTTAACTCTATTTTTATAAACCAATACTGAAATACTTATATTCTCCCCGTTTAAATATGGTTGTACTACATAATTATCGTTATTTTTTGTCAAAAAATCCTTAATCTCGCTTTTACTTTTAAAATAACAACAATCTTGCGCTCCAACACCATCATCTGGCTTAACAACCCACCCAAGCTTACTATCGGGAATATCATCCCCTAAAATAATTGTTTCAGGGGTGTGGATATTCGCACTCATCAATGTCTTGTTTGTCTTTAATTTACTAGATGTTAGTTCAACTGACTTTAGATCGGAACCTATATAAGTCTTTGCATTTTTTATAAATAATTCAGATAAATTATATAAATAATTGTTAGTTTCTGGCGCTATTAAACAAGATACATCTGATTCCTTTATAAATTTGATTAGTGCATGATGGTATGAGCTGTCAATTACATGTTGTGATACATTCCCTTTAAATGGCTCTACTCGATAGTCTCTTGTGATAATTACCTCTGCATCACAACAAGAGTTTAGCTCATCAATCAACGTCTGAAGCATATGAGTAGCTTCTCTAACAAGAGAATTTGATAAGCTTTCTCCGATTAGGCCTCCGCCTGTGATAAACTCAAATAAAAAATACTTCATATATAATGTTAATAATTCCAGTAATTGACATCAGTCAAGGTGTAGTTGTTCAGGCTACGAAGAGTGATCGTAAATCCTATAAACCGATTAAATCATCAATATCTGATAATCCAGACCCAGAATCAATACTAACCTCCTATTTAAAATTATATCCCTTCAAAATCATATATATTGCTGATCTTGATGCGATAGAAGGTAAAAAAAATCAATCAAAACTAATAAATAGGCTCACTTCAAAATATAAGGATTGCGAATTCTGGTTAGATGCAGGAATCGAACAAATATATAATAAATTTCAATATAAAAGCAATAATTTAAGATATATTTTAGGAACAGAAAATGAATTTTCGATAGATGAATTTAGAAAATTAATTGACAATAATCCAGAGATAATTTTATCAATTGATATTAATAAAAAAGGAAATTTTTATAATTCAGACATATTAAACTATTCAGATGAATGGCCAAAAAAAGTAATAATTATGATGCTACATCTAGTCGGATCTGGAGAAGGAATTGATATTTCAAATATTGAAAAAATTATAAAATATGATAGTAGCTCTGAACTATTTGTTGCAGGTGGTATAAATAGTGCTTCAAATATAAAAAAATTAAAATCGATGGATATAAAAGGCTGTTTAATTGCATCAGCATTACATCAAAAAAAGATATCAAGAAAAGATCTAATTGAATATAACAACTAACATAAAAAAATGCCCCATGATATGGGGCATTTAATTAGTTGCTAAATCACAACTCCAGCATAGACTTTTATTATTATTTATTAGTCATGTGCTGCAAACGGGTGTGATTGCGAACCTTTCTGACTAACAACATCTGCAGCTTTCGGTTCACCTGCTATTGCGCGTTGAATTGATTCCTTAGTTGCTTGATAGTTATAGTCTTGGATCTTTGCGTCATCCTCAGCAAGCCAATGAATGAAAACACCGACAGAAATGAAGATATCATCTGCTTCATTTGCCGGAATAGTGCCATCTTCAACACTATCCATTACTGCCATAGAAACCGCGCGTTGTGCAGGACCGAACATTTGTACAGCCTGTTTTGAACCTTTGATTGTTACTTTATTAAAAAGTATGGTGTTAGGTTTGCATGCTAAATTTGGTGCAACAACCGCTAACAAAGATGTAAAACCATCCTTATTGTTGGTTAGAGCATTACAAAATGCTGACTCTGCTGCGCTGCCACGTGGACCCATAATTAAATCTACATGGGCTACTTCATTACCGTCGCCCACTAATGATTCACCTACTAATACTTTGTTAATGACCGCCATTTTGTCTCCTCCTAAAAAGCCAAAGAGTTTTCCTAATATCGACATTTCTGCCACCTATTTTGCTAACGTTAGTAAAACTTAAGGGTAGAGTTCCCTCACCCTATTCCAAATACTGCTGAAAACCTAACAGGCTTATCAGCTGTATACCCTAAAAATCAAGACGACTAATTTAACAAACTAAGTTTTTAGTAAGTAATAAACCAAAAGACTTGCGGCTGTTAAATCAGCGCTTGTGCCAGGATTATAGTTTTTTGTCTTTAGTTCCCTATCAAAATCCTTTAAAAATCTCAGTAAGATTTTAGGATCTATAGAATTATTAAATTTCTCAACAATAATCCCACTTTTTATTTTTATTTGTTCGGCTATTTCACTTCCATACTTTCGCTCGATATGTGTATCCCTCATCGAACTCAGAAAAGTCAAATAGCACGAAACTGCAGACCATTTTACACTATTCCACCGTTTGTCAAAATATTTAATGGTTTCAAAACCTACATTAAAAACCTCTGAAAAGTTATTTGAATATTGCAAAGCAACTGAATCACGCTGACTCGCCTGTTTCATCGCCTGTTTTAATGAGCAATCAGGGGTTTTCATTACATCATTTGTATCGGAGGAACCCAACCCCCCAGGATTTGCTATACGAATTGCCTCAAATACTTTATTTACATCATCTTTTGTGAGTAAAGTTAATGTATTTTCTAGGTTTGCAGTTAATTTCTCAATATTTTCATAGCCTTGCTCTGCAGCCATAATAATAGGTGTAAAAAGTAGGATCATCCCTAAATTTGTATTGCAAGATACGGCTTTCTGCGTGGCATTAACGCTACTTAAAATTCTTTCTCCTAATGAAAAATCTCTCCGGCATAGTATTGGGGTTGAAACTTCAGCGCTTCGTATGAAATCACTAGCTATCATATCGTGACCACTGCTATAAAAACTGATATTCCCTGGTTTAAAAGCCTCAACATCTTTTCTAAAACTTTCCATTACAGCTAATTCTATAGGTGAAGTCATTATCAATTAGTGCAAGCTGATAGAGAATTATTTTTTGTTATTTTTTTGATAAATGACTTAATTAAACAGTCTGAAACATTAAAATTAACTACTTTCTGTAAACCGAACCAAGCAGGAATACTATTAACTTCAATGATATGTAATGAGCCATTTTTATCCTCTATAAGATCTACACCTGCATAATCAATATCAAGAACCTTACAAGCGGTTTCACTTAAATATGATAATTTTTCATTTAATTCTAATAGCTCGCAACTAGCGCCACGTGCACGATTTGTAATCCAGTCATTGCTATGCCTAGTCATCGCGGCTTTGGCTGTTCCGTCAACTACTAATACTCTAATATCTTTAAAATTATCGTCTTTACGTTCAATATATTCTTGCAAATAATATACGCCAGCAAATTTTTCATCATAAATCAAACCTGTTGCTTGATCGATTAAGTGAATCCCTATACCTTGAGAACCAAATAGAGGTTTCTGTATTATTTTATTATTTTTAATCCATTCCTTTTCTACAATCTGATTTGCTTGTTTTGTTGACTCACAGATCCATGTTTTAGGAGTTGGAAGCCCGCTATATGCTAGCGTAATACTTGTATATGGCTTATCTACGGTTCGTTCAATTGCCTTTGGTGAGTTGTAAACTACGATACCATAATTGTTTAATGTGTGGAGAATGTTAAGTCTAAAAATAACTTGTTCTAAGGTGCCTCCTGGTACGCCTCTAACAAAGACACCAAGAGGAAGAGTATCGAAATCAGGTAACTTAATAGTACTATTTTCTCCAGCAATCTGAAGTGAACAATTAGTTAAGGACAAATAACTTGATTCTAAACCATAATTATTCAGTGATGACTTCAATTGTTCGCCATGCCATCCTGGATCATCGGTAATTATTGCAACTTTTCTACCGATTTTTTTCAAAATATTAGCTGTATGATTTATCTAATAAATCAAGATCTATTTTTCCAGCATGAAATGTATGGCCTGTAGTTAGTGATGACACAGAGACTTTTGCTGGACTAAATAACATTGGATCAATCTTATAAAAATCATAATTAACATCTTTAAAAATTTCTCCAAAAGGCTTCCCATAATCTTTTGAGGTGCTACTAGGTAAAGCATTTGCAAGCTCCTCTGCATCTTCATCAGTTGCTTCAACAAATAATTGAATTTGTCCTGCAAACAATATTGAATCATTAGTACGGCTCATTGCTGTTAAAAAATCATTCGAGGGAGGGCATAAAGGAGCACTTCCTGCCCCATCGATAATATTTTCAAGAGGAAAATGTAATTCATGAGCTTTATGTAATGAAGTCTCTAGAACTCTACTTATAATCTGAACAGTACCCGCTAGACTCGATGTTGGTGTTAAAATTACAGTTAATTCATTATTTTGAACATTACACATTTTTGCTATTTTTGAAGTTAATTCAACCGGCGGGATTCTATCCACTTCAATTACGATACATGTTTTACTGGTTGAATCATGATATTTAAGCTCATCAAATAAGGGTTCATTACTACCCGATGTTCTTGCTGGCCCGGACCCTAATGCATGAAATGCATCTTTACCTTCTCCATGACTCAAACTCCAGCCTGCATATTGACTTGCAAGGCAAGCCATAACAGGATTTGAACTATGCACGTCAACATGCCATGACCAATGATGAAAATTAGTTGAGGCGCGTAATTTAACAACACCAAGTCCACCCATGCATATCTCGGCAATTAACCTACCAGCCTCGATACCACCTTTAGCATTAATACCGGCATCAATAATACGTGTACCATCATTAAGATTAGATACATCCAGTCGTAATGATTCGGCATTTACAATCAAATTTTCGACCAATGGTGCTGTTAATTTATTTAGACTTAAATTTGTATTTTTACTCACCTGGCTTCCTCAAAAATAAATTTATTGTATTTTACAGTTTATTTGTAGATTTAATAGATAGCTCAATCTCTTGTAAACGATGAAATAGTAAGTTTTTTACCTCATCTAACGTATTGGCTTCAGCATATACGCTACACACTGGGTTTCCTGCTGAAATCATATCTTGAATTTGTAGATCATTATTTTTTAATTTCATTCTTGGTATATCTTTAACCCAATTTGGAAAGTTAGGGGCCCTAAAAAGATCTTTTTTTGCATAGTAGATTGCATGTCCGTGAATTTTATTGCAATTATATGAAACATTTCTTGGTAGCTTTCCTTGAAAGCAATCAATATGCGCTGCAAATAGTGAGTATTCATTTTCATGCAGTTCAAATGTAGAGGGTGGACGTGGATTTACATCAATAACATAAATATTATTTGATTCATCAATAATAAAATCCAATCCACATAAACCAAATAATTTTGTTATTTTTGTGAGTTTATTAATTATACAATCTATTTCTTCTTTCTTATCTTTCTGCAGATTCGTAGTAATTGCACCTTCATACAAGAATGGCTTTGAAGAAATTTGACTTGGTTTCAGATGTTGATTAATACCAATTAGTTTGGCTTCTTTTCCATTAGCTAAAAATACTGCGCTATAAACTATGCCTTTTATATATTCCTGATAATAATACTCACTGCCAGATAATAATTTATCATTAATATCTGATTCAAAAACAACATGCCCTCCTCCCATTCCAGCAATTTCCTTAATTAAAAATATAGCATTATCTTTAAAATCAGTCTTACATAATGATGTGAAAGGATGCATAACAGATTCTTTGTTTAGTATATTTGTTAAACTGACTGGATTCTTAACAAGGTTGATTGTTTCAAGATTGTTACTCAGTACAGGAATATATTCACGAATCTTTTCAATACGATTTGGATTTTTTTCAAAACCAGAGCCAATGACAACAAGATGTTTGTTTGAATCTTTACTTAATTCTTCGATATATAAATATAATTTACTCTCACTTAAGAAATTATCTATGTGGGGACCATTATAAATATGGACTTTTTCTGATAATGATACAGTATCACTGTCCGCATACCGATCAATAATACTAACTTTATATCCAGCCTTTTTGGCAGAAGCCGCTAATGCGCGGCCAGATTCAGAAATAATAAGGTAATCGACACTTGAGTGAATCTTATTATTATATTGAGCTGCGGTAACTATAGACTCTTTACCTCTTGATTATTATTTTTTTCTAATATTTTCTTATTGCTTACTATAATGCCTGCTTGATTATTGTTTCCTTTACACATAACAAATCTAATTCTTGATTCTGATTGCCATTCATTACGTATTTTTTTAAGTGCCTGAAAAGCGATAGTTTCATTAGCGAAAATAGCGAAACCAGTTGGACCCCATGAACTCTGACCGATTCCGCTAGCTCCTTCTGAATTCAATCTATCAAGTATTGATTTTAAAAAAGGTGAGGTATAGCGCCCTCCTTGTGCTTGCGAAAAATAATCTCCTACAATATTTTGTATTTCTGTTATTCCCTTACCGAAATCATCACAATTCTTTTCCATAATAGCTGGAAGTATTTGCATAAGCGCTAAACGACATAATGTACCGGAAATATCTTTTTTCATTTTAGGTAGTAAATTAAAGACTGCGCGCTCTTTACTTCCATTGATGCCTTGCAGTTCATCATCAAAAATTAAAACTACTCTCCAATGCTCTGGAAATGGTAAGCGTGTAATGACCGGAGGAATATCTGTATTTTCAGCGCGTCCACCATCTATGACAAAACCACCCTGCATAAAAGTGCCGATTCCAATTCCAGATCGTGCACCACGGTGCAATATGCTTGCAAAATTTCTTGGATTATAGTCAGTCAAATTATATAAACGGCTTATCGCACATGCGATGGCTAGTGATAATTGTGTCCCTGAACCAAGTCCAGCATGCTCTGGAATCAGAGAACTAATTGAAAGCTTAACGCCACCATCAATACCAAAATGTGACAAAATCTGTTCTGCATAAGTATCAGCTCTTTTCGAAAAAATCCCTTTAATATCAATATCATCTGAATAAGATGCGGTTAAAGAGGTCTCGATAGCGGATACAGCAAGACCAATACTGCCAAATTTTCTTCCCAATCCCCCATGTAAATCCAAAAAACCTAAATGTAGGCGTGCTGGAGCTATTACGCTGACATATTGAGATTTTGCATTTGTTTTTCTCTTATCCTTGTTCATCGGTTATAATCACGCTCTCAGAAAATTCCCTTATTATACAGAATGTTGTAGCAATGAGATACCAAAGATATAATAAGAAGAGCGGAGGCAAAATTGTGAGTTATAAAATGATGTTGATTCCAGGTCGTTCTGCTAAACAAGGAACGTCTTTAAATCAAGGAAAACTTAAGGAAGAGTACAAAGAAGTAACGTCAACATTAGAGATGAATACAGATGATATGAAAAAAATAGGACTTGTCGATGGAGACAAAGTTCGACTATCAAATGACATAGGAGAAACAGTAGTAAGTTGTATCGGAAAAAAACCAGAGGATTTATCTGAGGGTGTTCTATTTATCCCTTACGGTCCGCCTTCAAGTCAGTTAATGGAAAGCGATACAGCAGGTAGCGGAATGCCCTTATCCAAACACATGATGGTTGATGTTGAAAAGATAAAAAATTAATAACGTTAAATAAACAAGAAACAAAACTATGACTGAACAAAAAAGTAATAAAAAAACAGAAGAGCAAAATAAAAATATTAAGATTGTCAAAGATGCGACCTGCACATTCTGTGGTTGTGTATGTGATGATATGGAATTACATGTAGATCTTGATGAAAAAAGAATTATAAAAGCAAAAAATGCGTGCGTACTTGGACGTGCGTGGTTTGCTGAACATACAATTGAAGATGCACCAGCTGCATTGATTGATGGTAAAGAAGTATCAGTAGAAGAAGCGGTAGAAGAAGCAGCGCAAACATTAGTTAAAGCAAAATTTCCGATTACCTATGGTCTAAGTGATACTACCTCTGAAGCCCAAAAACAGGCAGTTGCAATAACAGATTATATAAAAGGTAATATAGATACTACGACTTCTGTGTGTCACGGACCAAGTGGTCTTGCATTTCAAGGTGTAGGTGAAAGTACGAGCACACTAGGTGAGGTTAAAAATCGTGCAGATTTAGTTATCTACTGGGGAGGTAACCCCGCAGAATCACATCCTAGACATTTCGGACGCTATGCTGTCACGCCAAAAGGAATGTTCACACCAAATGGTAAGAAAGATCGGACTATAGTGCTAGTAGATGTAAGAAAAACAAAAAGTGCGGGTGTTGCTGATATTCTTATACGACCAAAACCCGGAAAAGACTTTGAAGTATTATGGGCACTTCGCGCTCTTGTAAAAGGAATTAGTATATCAACAGACATCGAAAAAGAAACGGGTGTTCCTTTAGAAGTATTAACAGACCTTGTAGAGCGAATGAAAAATTGTCGATTTGGAGTGCTCTTTTTTGGTATGGGGTTAACCATGACGAGAGGTCGACATTTTAACTCGGGTGCTTTGCTCGCACTTGCAACTGACCTCAATGAGTACACACATTTCGTCGCTAAACCCGTACGTGGTCATGGTAATGTTACTGGAGCTGATAATGTAGTCTCATGGCAAACAGGATATCCATTTGGTGTTAATTTCAGTCGTGGCTACCCAAGATTTAATCCGGGTGAATTCACAACAGTTGACACATTATCAAATGGAGATGCAGATGCCGCAATGATTATTGCCAGTGATCCTGGTTCAAATTTCCCTAAAAAGGCAATTGAGCATCTAAAAAATATTCCTGTTGTTGTGCTTGATACTAAAAGTACTGACACAACGAAGCTTGCGCATGTTGCCTTTAAAACTGCAACCTATGGAATAAATACTGGTGGTACTGTCTATCGTATGGATGATGTCTCTATTCCATTGAGACCTGCATTTGAATCACCTTTTCCTGATGATGAAACAATACTCAAAGCCATAAAAAAACGTGTGCACGAATTAATATTAAAGAAAAATGATTCTAGAGGTGCTTCAGGAGAAGCAAAAGTAGCAGCAGCAGTAAACCCGCTCTAAGTCTTATGTACCAGCGTTAAACTGCAACTATAATAAGAATTACTAAATAGAGGGGTACATTTGATGTCTGCAACAATGCGCATCGTTAATGGTCAGGTATATGATCCAAAAAATAATATTAACGGTGAAATAAAAGAGATCTGCATTCAAGATGGGAAGATTGTTGACGCCGTAGATGATGATGCAACAATTATTGATGCAAAGGGCATGGTTATTATGCCTGGTGGTGTTGATATTCACTGTCATATTGCTGGACCAAAGGTTAACTTAGCAAGAAAATTAACGCCTGAAGCACGTCGTCATGATGTGCATCCTTCAACTCCTTTTACTCGCTCAGGTTCTGGCGGCACAACACCATCAACATTTGCAGCAGGATACCGATACGCAACGTTAGGGTATACCACCGCAATGGAAGCAGCTGTTTCTCCTATAGGTGCGCGGCATGTATTAGAAGAATTTGAAGATACGCCAATCATTGATAAAGGATTCTATGTACTTTTAGGAAATAATATATTTCTTCATAACTTAATACGCGAAAAGCGTTTTGAAGAATTTGAACAAGCAGTTGCATGGTGGGTAAATGCAACAAAAGCGTACACTGTAAAACTTGTAAATCCAGGCGGTGATGAAGCATGGAAAGGTAAAAAAAACTCAAATGTAACAGATATAGATGAAAAAACTGGGCCATCTAGTGATATATCTCCGAGACAAATAATAGAGGCTTTTGTAAAAACTGTTAATAAACAGGGTTACCCTCACCCACCTCATATTCATTGTAATAATCTTGGTCATAGTGGAAATTACATAACAACACTTGAAACCATGAAGACTGCGGGTGATCTGCGCGCCCATATCGCACATATTCAATTTCATAGTTACGGAGGGGTAGTTGGTAAAAATCCAATATCAAAGGCTGCTGAAATAGCTGACTATGTAAATAAGCATCCAAATATAACCTGTGATGTTGGGCAAGTGATGTTTGGTGAATCAACTATTATGACTGCCGATGCTCCTCTAGCATATGTGCTTAAAGGTCACACTAAAGGTAAATGGGTTAATGCAGATACAGAATGTGAAAGCGGCTGCGGTATTCTTCCTTTCGTTTACCAAGAACATCTCTACATGCATACGCTCCAGTGGGCAATTGGATTAGAGTTATTCTTATTATCGGAAGACCCGTGGCGAATAATTTTGTCAACAGATCACCCTAATGGTGGTTCTTTTATGGCTTATCCCAAACTTATAAAACTTCTAATGGATGAAAAATTCCGTCATGAAGAAATGAAACGAGTTAATCAAAAAGCCTTGCTAAAATGCTCTCTTCCCGAATTAAAAAGAGAGTACACATTGTATGAAATTGCAATCATTACAAGAGCGGGTCCAGCAAAGGCGCTAGGTTTAGAAACAAAGGGTCACCTAGGTGTAGGGGCTGATGCTGATATTACAATTTATGATTTAATGGATGATAAAGAAATGATGTTTAGCACTGCACGATATGTATTTAAATCTGGTGAGCCAATGATTGCGAATCACGAATTTACAACTGACTCTAAAGGTAAGGTTTACCATATCGCTCCTACATACGATAATAAAATTGAAGAAGTTCTTAAACCATTTTTTGAAGATTTTTATTCTATAGAATTCTCTAATTATCCTGTTGATGATCATTATCTACATCAACATGAAATTATTAAAACACGATGATTGTTTCATGAAAATAAAATCTACTGAAATTGATGATACATTTGCTGAAGCTTTTAAAATGTTCGGTAGTAGAATAATTATCACTGCTGAAACAAAGGAATGGGCAATAGCGGCAGCACAATCAGTAACTGGTTTTGCTACTTCAGTTATAGGGTGTAAATGTGAAGCAGGTATTGAAACTGAAATTTTGCCAGAAAACTCTCCAGATCAAAGACATGGTGTTAGTGTTTTATTCTTTGCGATGGATAGTGAAAGCTTAGGTAAACGATTAGTTGAGCGTATTGGTCAATCTGTAATGACCTGCCCTAGCACATCTTGTTTCAACGGTATTGATGATGGAAATGAAGTTGGAGTAGGAGGACAGCTTCGATATTTTGGTGACGGTCACCAAATCAGTAAAAAAATACTGAATAAAAGATTATGGCGAATACCTGTCATGGATGGTGAGTTTCTAGTTGATGATATTTTTAGAGTAAAAGAAGCAGTTGGTGGTGGAAATATACTTATCATGGCTAAAGATCAAAACACAGCATTAAAAGCAGCAAAATCTGCAGTGAAGGCAATGCGTGAAGTACAAAATATCATCCTACCTTTCCCAAATGGTGTTGTGAGAAGCGGAAGTAAAGTTGGCTCTAAGTACAAAGCATTAATTGCTTCTACTAATGACGCATATTGCCCTACCCTATCAAGTGTAGTTGAAAAAACAGAAATTGGAGAAGGAGTGAACTGTGTTCTTGAGATTGTTATTGATGGTTTAGGGCTTGAGGATGTTGAACAAGCAATGCGTGTTGGTGCTGAAGCAGCCATAAAACCAGGTGTAAAGAAAATATCAGCAGGAAATTATGGTGGCGGATTAGGTCAGTATAAAATACATTTACATAAATTATTAGCGAAAGGTGAAAAGTAATGCCCTTACATCTCAAGCTACATACGCAGCCAGAAGTGCCCTTAGAGGCTGATTGCATTTGTCCCGATAAAATACAATCTTTAAAAGGTAGTGAAATTTCCTCAATGATTGTTTTTCATGGAAACCGTCAAGTAAAACTTGGTGAGTTTTTTGATTGCAAGGGTGAGTTTGATGGCGAAATAATTATTGATGGTGATTTAAACAATGTGAAACATGTCGGTGCCTCAATGACATTTGGCAAAATCATAATTGAAGGAAATATTGGTCTGCATACTGGAGCAGCTATGCAGGGAGGCGAAATAATAATTGAGGGTAACGCGGCTGACTGGTTGGCTGCAGAGATGCAAGGAGGAAAAATCACAGTTAAGGGAAATGCTGGTCATATGACAGGTAGTGGTTACCGAGGTAGTACTGTCGGTATGCAAGGCGGAGAAATTTTCATTCATGGTAACGTGAAAAATGAGACTGGACATGTAATGCGAAGAGGTTTAATTGTTGTCGGCGGTGATTCAGGCGATTTTACTGGTGTAAATATGATAGCAGGAACAATTATTGTACTGGGCAATATGGGAATACGAACTGGAGCTGGTATGAGGCGTGGCTCAATAATTTGCTTTAATGAGGCGGAAATACTACCAACATTTACACGAAATTGTGTGTACAAGCCCTCATTTATAAAGTTTTATATCAATTATTTAGAAAAAAATGGTTTTTCGATTGATTCGTCATATACAAACGGCACTTTTGAACGATGGAGTGGTGATTCAATTGAATTAAATCGTGGAGAAGTCCTTTTATCGCAATATAAAAACAAATAAAATTAGTATATATCACTATAGTATCTACCTGCTTAGGTAGAGGAGGAAACGATGACAACAATCGTAACAGACAATTGTAAAGGCTGTAGATTTACTGACTGCGTATCGGTCTGCCCAGTAGCTTGCTTTCACTACGATGATGAGATGTTATATATAGACCCAGATACCTGTATTGACTGTAGCGCGTGTATTCCAGAATGCCCTGTTGAGGCAATTTATGAGGGGGATGATATCCCAGAAGGACAGGAACACTGGATTGAGATTAATGCTGAAAAAGCAGCAGAACTACCAGTTATTGAAGAACAAATGGAGCCCCTGCCAGGCGCTGAAGATCGTAAATCTGAACTGGGCTTTTAAAGTCGCGTTTAAACAGCAAAAAAGATACAATCGCACTATGATTTAGGACAGGCGGTGCCGAATCATATAATGACTGTGTAATCTACGTTACGAGGTAAGAAATAGATGGCCGCCTGTTTTGTGGAAGAAAATAAAACGATAAGAATAATCTGTTCTTGTCTTCATTTGGATCTCTCATTCAAAGAGATTTTGATCCATGTCTAATCTGGGTACTTCAGAAAACCCTCTATTGGTGGCGATTGTAGGGTCTGGCCCAAGTGGGTTTTATGCTGCCGAAGCGCTAATAAAATCTGAAGTCGTTGCTAAAGTTGATATCATTGAACGCCTCCCAACACCATATGGACTTGTTCGAAGTGGTGTAGCGCCAGATCACCCAAAACTAAAAACGGCAATAAATCTTTATAAAAAAATAGCTGATGATCCAAATTTTAATCTTATTGCTAACGTTACTATCGGAAAAGATCTTTCTATTGAAGAGCTGTGCGAATCTCATCACGCAGTAATCCTTACATATGGGGCAGAAACAGATAGAAAACTTGGCATACCAGGAGAGGATCTTAAAGGGAGTCATACTGCAACCGAATTTGTCGGTTGGTATAACGGCCACCCTGACTATAGGGAATTAGAATTTGACCTCTCGCAAGATGTTGCCGTCATAATCGGACAAGGTAATGTTGCAGCTGATGTGAGCAGAATACTATCTAAAACTGTTGATGAACTGAAACATACTGATATTGCTCAACATGCACTTGATGTTTTAGCTGAAAGTAAATTGAAAGAAATTCACGTAATTGGGCGTCGCGGCCCTGCTCAAGCTAAATTTACACCAAAAGAATTACGTGAGTTCGGGGAATTATCTGATTGCAACCCAATTATTCTTGAAGAAGATTTACAATTAAATATTGAGAGTGAAAAGGAATTAGAGGATAAAACTAATTCTACCAATAGAAAAGTCTATGAAGAATTTTCTAAATTCTCAAAAAGAGATATGGATTCAAGTAAATCAAAAAAATGTTATTTTAGATTTCTAATGAGCCCCAAAGAAATAATCGGAACAACCGCTATAGATAAACTAATTATTGAAAAAAATAAATTATCTGGCGAACCTTTCAAGCAGTCAGCAAGAGGAACCGACGAAACAATTGAAATTGATACTGGTATTTTGTTTCGTAGTATTGGCTATCATGGTATCCCAATACCAGGCGTACCCTTTCATGAAAGTTGGGGGACCATTCCAAATGAAAAAGGACGAGTCACTGAAAATGATGGCTCTGCAGTTAATCAACTTTACACTGGTGGATGGATTAAACGCGGACCTAGCGGGATAATAGGTACAAATCGTGCTTGTAGTGTGGAAACAATTGAATGCTTACTTGCTGACATTAATAAACTTGATACTGGCAAGAAAAAGAATGGCGCTAGCGAATTATACGCAAAATTAAATAGTAACGATGTCCGCCACATCAACTTTGATGAATGGTCAAAAATCGATGCTAAAGAGGTTGAGCTCGGAGAAACAAAAGGTAAACCTCGTGAAAAATACACGTACATTGAAGAGATGCTTTCTGTTATTAAATAAACTCTGATTACATCTTATGAAACGAACTCGTGGAAAGAAAGGTCGTATCTCAGGTCGCGTAATCGATCATAATGCTATTTCTGAAATAAAAAAACTTATTGGTAATCAATCAGTTAAAAGAGATATGCTCATCGAACATCTTCATAAGATTCAGGATAAGTACCACCATATATCAAATCGCCATATTATGGCGCTTGCAAAAATAATGAATTTATCAATGGCAGCTATTTATGAGACTGCTACATTTTATCATCATTTTGATGTTATTAATGACAATGAAAACCCGCCACCCAATATAACTGTACGCGTCTGCGATTCAGTAACTTGTGAAATGTTTGGCGCGAAGAAATTAATAAATGAATTAAAACTCGCAACAGATTCAACGAAGGTTCGTATACAACCTGTTCCTTGCGTTGGTAGATGTGATAATGCTCCTGTAGCTATTGCTGGAACTCACCCAATTGGAAATGCAAAAACAGACAATATTTTGTCTGCACTTAATAAAAAACAATTATCTGATGTTTTACCCAAAAACTATATTAATTACGAAAAATATAAAAAAAATGGTGGCTATAATCTATTAATTGACTGTATTAATGGAAAATATAAGCGTGAAAATATCATAAGTATTCTTGAAGATTCTTCACTAAGAGGTTTGGGAGGCGCTGGATTCCCCACGGGAAAAAAATGGCGAATCCTGAGTGAAAAAAAATCACCAAAAATGATCGCGATAAATATCGATGAAGGTGAGCCAGGTACATTTAAAGATCGTTATTATCTAGAAACTGACCCACACCGTTTTATTGAGGGAACCTTGATAGCTCATTGGGCGATTAATGCAGATGATGTTTATATATATCTAAGAGATGAGTACGCTGGTTGTAGAATGTTACTTGAGAAAGAACTGAATTCTATCCAAAAGACACCGCCTTGCAAGCTTCCGAAAATCCACTTACGAAGAGGTGCGGGTGCTTATATCTGTGGTGAAGAATCTGCAATGATTGAATCAATTGAGGGTAAAGCGGGTATGCCTAGATTACGACCGCCGTATGTTGCTGATGTGGGTCTTTTCGGATTCCCTACTCTAGAACAAAACATGGAAACAATGCATTGGGTAAGAGATATTATCGAAAATGGTCCCGAGTGGTTTTCATCAAATGGCAGAAGAGAAAGAAAGGGATTAAGATCTTTTTCCGTTAGCGGACGAATTAATAACCCAGGCGTACATATAGCGCCTGCAGGTATCAGTATTAAAGAATTAATTGAAGAATATTGTGATGGAATGCTTGAAGGACATGAATTTTATGGCTATTACCCAGGTGGTGCATCAGGAGGAATACTGCCCGCATCACTGGAAAATGAACCGTTAGACTTCGACACGCTCCAAAAACATGGGTGTTTTATTGGTTCGGCAGCTATAATCGTACTGTCTGACAAAGACAAGGTTAAATCGCTAGCTACTAATTCAATGCGATTTTTTGAGCATGAATCTTGTGGTCAATGTACACCTTGTCGCGTTGGTACTTCAAAAGCGATACAATTGATGGAAAATGAGGAGTGGAATAAAGATTTATTAGAAGAATTATCTATTGCGATGTGTGATGCATCGATATGTGGTTTAGGACAGGCGGCGCCAAACCCAGTCAAGTGTGCAATAAGATATTTTCCAGAGGAATTTAAAAAGTGGCCGCCAACCCAAAACAAGCAAACGAAAAAGTAACCAGTTTTTTACTTGACGATAAGGAGGTTAACTCCTTTGGTGACGAGTCAATACTTCAAGTTGCTAAGCGTAATAATATAGAAATTCCCCACCTTTGCTATAAAGAAGGATATCGTCCTGATGGTAATTGCCGTGCATGTGTAGTTGAAATTGAAGGTGAGCGTGTTTTAGCGCCATCATGTTGTAGAAAACCAACCGAAGGAATGAAAGTTAATAGTTCTAATGAAAGAGCACGTTTATCTCAAAAAATGGTGCTTGAATTACTGCTTTCTGATATGCCACAACAAGGAAAATCTCCATACAAGCTTGATTCTGAATTAGACTATTGGTCGGCAAAATTATCACTATATAACCCTCGATTTGAAGAACGAAATCAGCTAAAGGCAGATGTTTCTCATCCGGCTATTGCTGTTAATCTTGACGCATGTATTCAGTGCACTCGATGCGTACGTGCCTGTAGAGAGGAGCAAGTAAACGATGTTATAGGTTATGCTTTTAGAGGAAAAAATTCGAAGATTGTTTTTGATACAGATGAGCTTATGGGAGAAAGTACATGTGTAGCTTGTGGTGAATGTGTTCAAGCTTGTCCCACTGGCGCACTAATGCCTGCTAAAAATGTAGGATTAGTTGAACCTGACAAAAAAATCGATTCAGTTTGTCCTTATTGTGGTGTTGGCTGCTTGTTATCATTCAATATCAAAAATAATCATATTCAATATGTTGAAGGAAGAGATGGCCCCGCCAATAAAAGTCGTCTGTGTGTTAAAGGTAGATATGGATTTGATTATGTTCATCATCCTGATCGATTAAAAAAACCAATGATCAGGCGTGAGAATTCAATCAAAACGCCAGAGGTTGTTAAACCTGAAGATATGCATAAGTTTTTTCGTGAAGCTACATGGGATGAAGCGCTTGAATTTTCAGCACAAGGATTTAATAAATTAAAAAAAGAAAAAGGTTCTCAATCGTTAGCAGGTTTTGGTTGCGCTAAGGGAAGCAATGAAGAAGCATATTTAGTTCAAAAATTAGTTAGGACCGGATTTAATAATAATAATGTTGATCACTGTACTCGATTGTGCCATGCATCATCCGTTGCTGCATTATTAGAAACTATTGGTTCTGGTGCAGTATCTAATCAGGTGTCAGATGGATCTTATGCTGATGTCATTATTGTTATTGGCTCTAGGCCACATGAAAATCATCCAGTAGCCGCGACATTTTTAAAAAATGCATCTGAGCGAGGAAGTAAACTTATTTTCATTGAGCCTTATCAATCTGATATTGCTTTACATGCAAGTCATTTTTTACAGCTTAGGCCTGGTACTGATGTACTTCTACTCAATGCAATGATGCATGTCATAATCAATGAGAAAATTCATAATGAAAAATTTATAAACGAACATACAAAAGGATTTGAAAATATTTCTAAGGTTGTAAAGGATTACTCACCAGAAAAAGTTTCTCCAATCTGTGGGATCGATGCCGAACTTATAAAAGAAGTTGCTAGATTATATGCAACCTCAGATTCATCAATTATTTTTTGGGGTATGGGAATTTCGCAACATATTCATGGAACTGATAATGCGCGGTGTCTAATCTCACTTGCTCTTATGACTGGCCAAATAGGTCGTGAAAGCACAGGACTTCACCCATTACGTGGACAAAATAATGTTCAAGGTGCATCTGATGTAGGATTAATACCTATGGTATACCCTGACTATCAACCTGTTACAGATAAATCTGTTAGAGATAAATTTGAAAAGCTCTGGGGTCAAAGTCTTGATCCTAATAATGGAAAAACAGTCGTTGAAATAATGCACGCGATTCATAACGAAGAAATCAACGGTCTTTATATAATGGGTGAAAACCCTGCAATGTCTGATCCTAATCTAAATCATGCAAGAGAAGCACTCTCAAAACTCGAACATATGGTAGTACAGGATATATTTTTTACAGAAACCTGTGGTTATGCAGATGTAATACTGCCAGCATCTGCTTTTCCTGAAAAAAATGGTACGTTTACTAATACAGATCGAAGAGTCCAGCTTGGGAGACAAGCACTTAATCCTCCAGGTGAAGCCAAACAAGACTTATGGATTATTCAGGAAATAGCTAAACGTATGGGTCTGAATTGGAATTATGAAAATACAAAGGATGTTTTCAATGAAATTAGATTGGCAACACCAAGTATGGCAGGGATAACTTGGGAAAGATTAGAGAATGTTGATTCATTAACATACCCACTAACTAATGTTGGTGATCCAGGAGAGCCAATTATTTTTAAAGATGGAGTTTTTCCAACAGATGATGGCAAAGGACGATTCGTTGCCGCTGAATATACAAAGCCGGCTGAACTTCCAAATAATGATTTTCCATTTGTATTTATGACAGGTAGACAACTTGAACATTGGCATACGGGTACAATGACTCGTCATTCTAGAGTACTTGATGCAATTGAACCAGGTCCTTGTGTGCTTATTAATCCAGAAGACCTTAAATTACTTTCACTTAAATCTGGAGATATGTTAATCATAGAGTCACGGAGAGGAAAAATATCAGCAACAACTCGAGCAGATGAAGGGATGCAGCGTGGTGTGGTGATGATGCCCTTTTCATTTAATGAGGCAGCAGCCAACTTAATAACAAACGAAGCACTAGACCCAGTTGGAAAAATCCCCGAGTTTAAATATTGTGCGGTTACCCTAAAAGCGGGTCAACGTCCGGGTGATATCATCGATAAAAAACAAATCAAAAACAAAAAATCTGATATCAGTTATCTATATGGTTCGTAGAAATTATGAATCTAAATTCTTAACGTCAATTAATCTTAGTGTTTCTTGAACTAGCGGATCAGCTGTTTCATCAGCTTTATTTCTAACCACTGTCTTAATCTGATAAAGTTTTCCAGGAATCTGATCAGAAAATATAAATTCGTAATATTTATCTGCAAATTGCTCAAAATCACGACGATGAGGATCGTTTACATAGGGAGTAAAGGATACTTTCTCACCGCTATACTCTTTTCCGTTATATGTAAAAGTAGTTGCTTCTACGCTTGCACTTTCTCTTAACGCCACTTTGATTGCCTTAAGAAAATGTCTATAACGATTACTTTTTCCGCCAGTAATACGAGCCATATCATAGACATCACCTGTCATATACACACCAACCACTGGATTTGACACTACGCCAGTAACATTGGCTTTATTTACAGCTTGTTTTCTCTCAGCTGTAAAAAAATCTAATAATGTATTTTTAGAACCGTCTTCATTTAACTCGATAATTTTTAAGTATACTGAATCCGTAAAACCATCCTCATAGGTACCTGATTTTACAAACTCATAATATAAGCTTAGTGGTTCATTTATATTTCCAAGATGATGATCTAACCACAACTTAGTTTCAGCTGTTGCAAACTCAAAATCCTCGGGAACTTCATCCACTTCACCATAACGACCAATACTCTTATCGAGTTCCTGTTCATTTAATGGTTCGCCACCTCTTATTACATTTGATTTTTCTGGCGCCTCTTTACTCTCATCTTCTGAATAAACAAAAGAGGAATATGTTGAGACTGTCAGTATCAAAAATAAAGTAATTATTCTGTAACTCATGCGTTTAATCCTTTTATTTTACTAATGGAATATTATAATCAATTAATATATTTTCAATTTCAGTTTTATTTTCTTTGATGAGCTTATCTATGGTCGCCTTCCATGGTTTTTCTCTGTAACGAACTGCCATTGAAAAACTAAATGTAAGTCTTATATTGTTTTCTGGGTCATCTTTAAGTGGCAACACTACAAGATCTGCTTTATCTTTATATTGTTTCGCCCAATATCCAGCACTCTGTCCCATAACGATGGTAGCATCTATGTTTCCTGCTACAATTTCATCGATCAAAATCTTAGAAGGATTCGCTTTTGGATCCCCCGGCTGTCCTTGATATGGGCTCATGTATGACATTAAACCATGCTTAAAAACCCAAAGTTGTGCGGCACCAATATCGCTCAAACCTATCTTAATCTTTTCTTTACTTGCCTTTGCCGCATCCAAAAGTAACGATGGGTCCGTAACTGAATCTAGATTACGCCCCTTAGCATAAACTAGTGCATATGATGTTGTGTAGTATGGTTCGGTTGTATCCGCAAGCTCAAAACTTGAGGGTACATTCATTACAATATCACACTTATAACCTATTCCATTTGATTCAGCTCTTAAAGTATTTCTAATAAAACCTATGCGTTGAGGAAAATATTCATACTTTATTTTTAAACCAAGCTTACTAGCCAAAAGTTCAGCAATTTTATTTTCGAACCCTTCGCCTTTTTCATTAGACATAGGCAGCATATACGGATCAGCGCAAACTTTAAAATACTCTTTGTCAGCTAAATGATCGTCTGCCAAAAGAGAATTAGCGACAAAAACCAAAAGAATGAAAAATATTTTTATTTTCATATAAGCAGAACCTTTTTTCTAACAGGCTTAATCCTCGTTATTATTAAAAATTACTTCGCTTTAATCTTATTTATTTTACCAATAAGGCGCTTAAAAGGTCCTTGAAGCTCTGCCATTGCTTTTTCTTTTGTTGCAGCTTTTTGATCAGCGCTTACATCGCCTACAACAATAACGCCAACCATTCCAAAACCAATATGGGGTTCACATACATAACCAAAGATTCCATTAGTTTCTAGCGGTGGTGTAACCATTGTAGCGCCAGCCATCTTACCTTTTTCTCCAAAATTTACACCGCCATCAGGCACTAGATAAGTAACCGCGTTATGAGAAGTCATATTGATAAATTTTACTGTATCTCCAGGCTGTACATAAACAATTGCTGGTTTAAATTCTCTTGCAGCAGCATTAACAACATGTTCTTCTGCGTTGACAATGTTAGGAATCGCAAAAGTTAACATGCTCAGTGCGAATACCATATTCCTTACTTTTATCATTTTAATTTACCCCTTATTTTTTACACTAATTCTAAGACAGAACTATTTGGAACAAGTTCTCACTAATTGTACATAATATAACGATTTTTATTCTATATTTATTAACGAATTAACACAAAATCATTAAAAAAAATCCCTGATGCCGAGGCATCAGGGATCTAACAAACTTACGTCTGTTTATTGCTTAAGGTAGGCTAAACACCATTAATACACCACTATTACGTGATGAATTAAGAAGTTTACGATAACCACCTACAGCACCAAGAGCAGCATCATCTGGAGCTGCAGCTAAGCCTTCAATAGACACAACTGCGCCAGCCCAACCGCCGATGCCTGAAAGAACACCAACGTATTGCTTACCCTTATGAGCCCATGAGTTGAAGTTTCCGATAATTCCTGATGGAGCTTTGAACTTCCATAGTAATTTACCAGTCTTCGCGTCAACAGCTTTAGCATATGCGTCAAGAGTTCCGTAGAACACGACGTCACCAGCTGTAGCTAGAACACCAGACCATACAGACCATTGTTCAACAATGTTCCAAACAATCTTACCTTTGCCAGCATCCCATGCCAACATGTTACCCATGTTGTCATTTTGAGCATTATTATTAGGACACTCTGGGCAAACTGCACCAGCAGGATACATAGTTAGAGCAGCGTTAACATAAGCCGCACCAGCTGTGT